>NZ_JAGGQR010000048.1:0-55578 GCF_018613205.1 Bacillus sp. ISL-46 | reverse complement strand
TTACCTATCTGTCATGAACAACAAGTGATAAAATTGAATATGAAAAACTAAGAAGGAGTGATTAAAAGGAATGGACCTTAAATTACTAAAAAAGTTATTAGAATCTGATGATTTAAAAGAAGTGGAACATTTGTTAGATGTAGTTGGAACTGAACAGGTCAAAGAAGCCATTCCACTCCTTGTAGAATTTTTTAAAAAGACAAATAACCATCAACTAAGGAATCAAATTGCATTGTGCCTTAGTGATATTGGTAGCGATGAAGTAGTAAAACCAATAATAGATATGATTAACAATCCTAAGACTTTAGGTAATAGGGGTACACTTCTTTACTCTCTTGAACCGTTCGATTGTTCCGAACATCTTGATTCTTTAGTTCATCATTTGATAACTGGAAATTTTGAAGTCCAAGCTGAAGCATTTCAACTTATCCAATCAATGAATGGCAGATTCCCAAATGAAATGTTATTAAAAAGTATAGAAACGCTTAAAGATGAACTATCTGAATTAGAACGTAAACAGAATGTACTTTCAGAGACGTTAGAACGGCTGTACTCATTCAAACAGAATTAATTTGCTATATTTCCTTATTCAGCTAACGGGTGCTTGAGTACAAGAAATTATGGCTGTTACAGCAGCCTTTTTTGCACATACAAGGATTTAGGGGGGATTAATTTTGGAAGATTTTAAACAAGCAATAAAAAAAGGCGAATTTGTTAAAGCAAAGCAGCTTTCTAAGACTATGGATTTGGAAGCTTTAACAGAAACACTTTTCCTTATAGCATATGATGATGAGACAATTGCTCCCTATGGATTTGCGAACTACTTATTATTTGATAAGGAAACCTCTGAGTTACATTACTTAGCGTCATTTCTACTTTGTATGGGATTGAATCATTTAGATGGTGCATATCAAACATCATTTTTCCACGCAAAAAGAGCAATAGAATTAGCTCCAGAAGATATTAGTTATAAAGAGTATTTATTACTTTTTTTTGAAATGCCTGAGCCTTTGCTTAGTAAAGATGAAGCTACAAAAATAGCTAAAGAAATTTTAAAAGTGGACCCAGAAAACAAGGCTGCATTGTCGGTGATAAATGGGGACATTCATTAAGATTCTTATTCAATAATCAGTTTGTGAATAATTGTACTTAAACAAACGGGTGCGATTGTTCAATAAGAGCAATCGCTTTCCTCATTCCGCTAACGTGGCAGGTTTGTGAAATAAAGTTTTATAAAAGTATCTGGATAAGTGGGTAAAAAAGCACACACCATAAATAAGTAATCAATACCGACCAGTATTCCAGTGACAGTAACTAGACTAAATTGTCGTATCCCTAAATAAGAAAAGGCGACACTCTTATTGAAATATCAGCCATAAACTTTAATTATTCGGTGTCTTTTGTTGGGATAGTTTTTGTTTATCGGTAGTTCCAGGTGGTTGTTCTAGCCATTTGTTATCAATCATGATGTTAACTCCGTCCTTAGCATACTGAGCGACTTCTAGCGATAAGCGTTCATAATTTAGAAAAAGGTCTGTTCTTTGACTTGCCACCGCTCCAGTTGCGTAATTTCCTGAACCAGTCGCACTTAACAATGCCATATGAGACATGGCTAGTTTGTCTGAGAATGGCGGTGTAGTTGAATTTGTTATAGCAACATCTGGTGAAACTGGTGGTTGTATATCATTGTCGAGTAGAGTTGCAGAAAAAATCTGCATATGCTTTTTTGAAATATCGTTACCTCTTAACATCCACTTTTGTATATTTTTTCTCGGTGATGTTTGAGCAAAACTAATAGAAAGATGACTACCTATTAAATTGGTTTGAATGTTCATATAAAGATGAGATATTTCAACTGTGTTTAAAGGGCGTTGCTTATTGAAAAGAGAAAAACCACTTAAATAACTTTTGCTATCTACGTAATCAGTCTTTGTTGGGTATGCAATATACGGTGCTCTTACAAACAATCCTTTAGAAAGTGCGACATCTGAACTTCTGTCGAATAAAATTGACGTTTCTTTTAGTCCTTCCATAAAATAACCCCTTACATCTTTTCTTGCACTCATGGAAACGAGTCCACTATAAGCAAGTAAACCAACCTTTGCCATGTGGTTTATGTAAGTCAGCATAAATGAATCAGTATATAGGCGAGGAGCATTTAAATTGACATCTTCGTTAGTAAATCCTGTTGGTAATGGCAATTGTTCTTCTTCGAAAAGATGAGTTAGTTTTTCTATATGAGAAACTGTAAGGTCATATGCAAACTGTATAATAGGCTTTATCTCTGCGTCTTCAACATGTACTAGAAAATAACCAAGAATGCACTTAGCCATACTATCGTTCATATAGCCAGTCCAAGTACAAGCGATTTCTGATGATGTTAGGTTGATCATATTCCGTACCCCCTCCAAAGATATATATATTGGTATATTCTTTCCGAATAAACTTGTTTTTATGTAGCCTAAGATGACCTTGATAGTGTGGTAATCCAGTCATAAAATGCAAATAAGACGACCAATCCGCAAGTCAGCCGTGCATCGAATACTTACCTACTGTAAACTACCGCTTGGAAATTTATTAGTATCTATTAAGTGCGGTTTTGAATTGTACATTGTGATTTTCCAATTTTGCTTAAGATACAACGCAAAAAGCATTAACTCTTTGACGTAATCAGGTGGTTTAACGCCGAATATAACTTCTAAAAAGATTTTAATTCTTCATCCTGACCTGCTATTGGCATAAAAGGGAATTAAATATATTCGTAAAGGTATACCATTATAAACACTAGGACTCTACTTAAATATTAATGTTTTATTTGTTTTTAAAGGTATAAAAGGATATTTACAAACGTTTGCAAAATAATATATATATTTATAAACTATCGTGATATAATTTAAGTATCTAATCTAACAGCATCAAGGAGATACTTACATCATGAAAAATAAAACGTTTGGTTACATTCGAGTTAGCGGCAAAGATCAAAACATAGATCGACAGCTTAATGAAATGCTTGAGTTAGGAATTAATGAAAGGGATATATTCATTGATAAAGAGAGTGGAAAAAATTTTAATCGCCCGCAATACACAGCGTTAAAGCAGTGTTTACGTGAAGGAGATTTAGTGTATATCAAATCAATTGACCGTTTTGGCCGCAATTCCAAAGAAATTAAAAAAGAATGGGAAATCATTACCTCCGAAATAAAAGCTGATATAAAGGTAATTGATATGCCGTTATTGGACACAACACAATATAAAGATACTTTAGGTACATTTGTTTCAGATTTAGTTTTGCAGGTTCTTTCTTTTGTTGCTGAAAAAGAAAGAGAAGATATTAATAAAAGGCAACGGGAGGGCATTGAGTCTGCAAAAGCAAAAGGTAAACATTTAGGCAGACCAAAAATGAACCTAGGCTCATTATCTGATAAGCAATTAAAAATTCTAAAAGCAAATTATGAACAATGGAAAAGGAAGGAAATGACAGCCGTTGATTTTATGAATCAAATGGAATTAAAGAAGAACACATTTTATAAAATCATAAAAGAATATGAAATTGGGGTTATATTACGGGAGGAAGAAAATTGAAGGACATAATTATACGACAAATAACTGAACAGGACATACAGTTCGTAAAGGAAATCTACAATCAAGGTATTGAGGACCGAATTGCCACTTTAGAAACAGATATAAAGGATTATTCCTACATGAAAGATTGGTTTGATAAGCATACTGGCCGATATAAGGCAATTGTAGCTGAGGAAGAGGGACATATTGTGGGATGGGCCTCTTTAAACCAATACAATAACCGATGTGCTTATGGTGGAGTTGCTGATCTTTCCGTTTATATTTCAAGAGAATACAGAGGAAAGGGAATTGGAAAAAAGCTTTTGGTTAGGCTTGAATTCCTAGCCAAAGAAAATGGATTTCATAAAATGGTGCTTTTTACGTTCCCGTTCAATCAATTAGGACAAGGGTTATATAAAAAAATGGGTTATCGAGAAGTAGGTGTGTTTAAAAACCAAGGGGTTCTAGATGGTGAATTTGTTGATGTTATGGCTATGGAAAAATTATTATAACCGCTATAAATGAGATTGATAGCTTAGGTTATCAGTCTTTTTATTTACAATAACTTTAAATTAAAATACTTGATTTAAATTGTTGATTGTTCTAATATATAAGCGAATAGTTATATGCCAATTTAAACGATGATATCAATAATACGATATGCATAATTTTCATTAATTCAACACAAAATTATAAAACCTTTATAATTTAATGGTTTTTAAATAAGTAAATTACTATTTGCTTATATGTATAAAGAGGAGGTGTATACCATGTTGAAATCAATAGTTGAATTAGAAAGTGCTGCCAATGTTTTAAAGTTATTGGGTGATAAAACGCGCTTGACCATTATAGCTATTTTAAAACAACGTGTGTGTTGTGTATGTGAATTTCTTGAAGTGTTTGATATGAGCCAGCCATCAATTAGCCAGCATCTTCGAAAATTAAAAGATGCAGGAATGGTTAAAGAGGAAAGAAGAGGCCAGTGGATATATTATTCCCTTAACCATGAAAGTGAGCATTATGGACTTATTGAAGATATTTTGGAACATGTTCCAGACCAGACAGATAAAATCAAAATGATTGAAAAGGCGAATCCGACACTTCAATGCGGATGTTAGCTTTATTTTAAATAGGGAGTGAGAAAATGAGTAATACAGAAAAAAAACGTCTATCGTTCCTGGATCGATACCTAACGCTTTGGATTTTTCTTGCTATGGCAATAGGAATTGGCTTAGGATTTGTCTCTCCTGGATTTGTAGACAGTATGAACAGTTTGCAGATAGGAACTACATCTATTCCACTTGCCATTGGCTTAATATTAATGATGTATCCTCCATTAGCAAAAGTTCGTTATGAGGAGATTGGGCGAGTATTTAAAGATGTAAAAGTCTTAGCTTTATCGCTTGTACAAAACTGGATCATTGGACCAATTCTAATGTTTTTATTAGCCATTATTTTTCTTCCTGATAAACCAGAGTATATGGTTGGTCTTATCATGATTGGTTTAGCTCGTTGTATTGCGATGGTTATTGTATGGAATGATCTTGCAAAAGGAGATACGGAATACGCTGCTGGTTTAGTAGCATTCAACTCTATTTTCCAAATGTTATTCTTCTCTGTTTATGCATATGTGTTTGTAACCATCATCCCTGAATGGATAGGAATCCAAGGGGCAGTTGTAAATATTACGATGATAGAAGTAGCTAAATCAGTTTTCATCTATCTTGGAATACCTTTTATAGCTGGAATGATTACACGTTTTACGTTGGTAAAGGCTAAAGGCAGACAATGGTATGAAAAAGTGTTTATTCCTAAAATCAGTCCTATTACCTTAATTGCTTTACTATTTACGATTATTCTTATGTTCTCATTAAAAGGGGACGCTATTGTAAGCTTGCCATTAGACGTAGTTCGTATAGCAATTCCTTTATTAATTTACTTTGTAATAATGTTCTTTGTTTCCTTTTTCATGGGGAGGAAAATTGGAGCGAACTACCCTGTAACAACAACTCTTGCTTTTACAGCTGGAAGTAATAACTTTGAATTAGCGATTGCTGTGGCTGTTGGTGTATTTGGAATCCATTCTGGTGCAGCTTTTGCGGCCGTTATTGGACCACTTGTAGAAGTACCTGTCATGATTGCATTGGTAAACGTGGCATTATGGTTTAAAAGAAAATATTTTAAAGAACATGCAGCCTAAAACTAATAATAAAGGTGGAAATCAACATGGAAAACAAAAAGAAACTTTACTTCTTATGTACAGGAAACTCTTGCAGAAGCCAAATGTCAGAAGGTTGGGCAAAGAAACATTTAGGTGACGAGTGGGAAGTACGCAGTGCGGGTATCGAAGCTCACGGATTAAACCCTAATGCTGTAAAAGCAATGAACGAGGCTGGCATTGATATTTCAAAACATACTTCTGATATTATTGATCCTGAGTATTTAAACAATGCCGATTTAGTTGTAACTTTATGTGGTGACGCTGCTGATAAATGTCCAATCACACCACCAAAAGTTAAACGAGTTCATTGGGGATTTGATGATCCCGCCAAAGCTCAAGGAACAGACGAAGAAAAATGGGCATTCTTCCAACGTGTGCGTGACGAAATCGGAGATCGCATTAAGCGTTTTGCGGAAACTGGTGAGTAAGAAAGAATTTAATAGCCAAGAGTAATAAATACTCTTGGCCTTAATTTTAGCATCCATATAAGTAAATGCTTATATTGAAACCCTTTAGGAGGTTAGATAAATGAGTAAAGTTGAGATATTTGACCCAGCATTGTGCTGTGCTACTGGTGTATGTGGTCCCAGTGTAGATCCAGAGTTAACCAGAGTGGCAACTGCTATCTTTCTATTAGAGAAAAAAGGATATGACATAAAACGATATAACCTTGGATTTGAACCCGCCATTTTTGTTGAAAACAAAGAGGTGAACAAAGTTCTTCACGAAAAGGGTCCAGATTCACTCCCAGTAACCTTAGTTGAAGGTAAAATTGCTAAAGTTGGAGCATATCCAACCAACGATGAATTTGCGGAATGGTTTGGAGTAACAGCTGAGGAACTTAGCGAAAAACCAAAACCACGTCTTACAATTGATTTAAAACCATCGAAATAAGAAAGAAGTGAAGTTCATGTTTCAATCTTTCCATCCGAAAATGATTGTGAACACCAAGTTTTTATTTTTGACAGGAAAAGGTGGAGTAGGGAAGACATCGACTGCGTGTGCAACAGCTGTAGCACTAGCTGATGAAGGGAAAAAGGTCTTGCTGGTAAGTACGGACCCTGCCTCAAACTTACAGGATGTATTGGAAGTTGGGCTAACGAATATTCCAATGGCAATCCAAAGTGTACCGAACCTATATGCTTGTAATCTGGATCCTGAAGAAGCTGCAAGAGCATACCGAGACAGAATTATTGGACCCTATCGAGGAAAGCTTCCTGACGCAGTAGTCGCTACTATGGAGGAACAATTATCAGGTGCTTGTACAGTTGAAATTGCAGCATTCGATGAGTTTACAAATCTATTGGCTGATCCTAATGTAGTTAATGCTTACGAGCATATCATCTTTGATACGGCACCTACGGGTCATACTCTACGGCTTCTTCACTTGCCAACTGCGTGGAGTGGCTTTTTAGAAGAGAACACACATGGTGCCTCTTGTTTAGGTCCTTTATCTGGGTTGTCAGAAAAGAAGCAAGTCTATTCCGTTACAATGGACGCTCTATCGGACTCAACAAAAACAACGCTCATTCTTGTTGCAAGACCCGATGAGTCTTCACTACTTGAGGCAAACCGTGCATCAAAGGAATTAAAAGAAATTGGTATTTCAAACCAAGCTCTCATTATTAACGGTTTAATGCAATCTTATCTGCCAGACGATAAAGTTTCAACTGCATTTTATGAACGACAACGTAATGCCATAAAGCAAATGCCAAACGATTTAAAACAAGTTGTGACATATTCCTTACCGTTTGTTCCCTATTCCTTAACAGGTGTTCAAAACTTACGTTTCTTATTTAAACGGTATACAATGCCAGCTACACGAACAGAGGTTGAAGACAATACTATATCTCTACCTGCCTTAAATGAAGTGATTGAACACTTCTCCTTAAATAATATTAGAGTGATTTTTACAATGGGGAAGGGTGGTGTTGGAAAGACCACCATGGCATCCACAATGGCCGTTGGATTAGTAGAAAAGGGTCATAAAGTACATTTAACCACAACAGACCCCGCTGCCCATTTAGAGTTCGTTTTTCAAAAAAGTGAACTAAATGAACAATTAACCATTAGTCGTATTAATCCGACAGAAGAGGTTGAGGCTTACAAGGCAGAAGTGTTATCGAAGGTAAGTAATGATCTTGATGAAGAAGCACTTGCCTATATTGAAGAAGACCTAAACTCTCCTTGTACGGAGGAGATTGCCGTATTTCGTGCTTTTGCAGAAGTGGTGGCCCGTTCAAAGGATGAAATCGTTGTGATTGATACAGCTCCAACTGGGCACACCTTACTCCTTTTAGATGCTGCTCAGTCTTATCATAAAGAACTAGCCCGTTCAACAGGGGAGATACCTGAGAGTGTGAAAACACTGTTGCCTCGTTTAAGGAATCCAAAAGAAACCAGCGTGGTCATTGTAACATTAGCTGAGGCCACTCCAGTGTTAGAAGCTAGTCGATTACAGGACGATTTAAAACGTGCAGATATAACCCCTAAATGGTGGGTAATTAACCAGAGCCTTTACGCCACTGAAACAAAAGATCCTGTATTAAAGGGAAGAGCAGAAGCTGAAAAAGGTTGGATTAACAAAGTGACCACTGAATTAGCAGAAAAATGTGCAATAGTCCCTTTAATGAGTGAAGAAAACACAGGATACAACCAGTTAAAAAAGTTTATTGACTGATAACGGGGGGGAACCGTATGGAAAAGGTCGTTATTCTTGGAACAGGTCCTGCTGGTTTAACAGCAGCGATTTATTTAGCAAGAGCAAACATGAGGCCACTGGTTATTGAAGGCAATCAGCCAGGTGGACAATTAACGTTAACCACAGAGGTCGAGAACTTCCCAGGATTTGTAGATGGCATTATGGGCCCAGAATTAATGGATAATATGAGAAAACAAGCAGAACGTTTTGGTGCAGAATTTAAAAGAGGTTGGGTTACCGATGTTGACCTATCTAAAAAGCCATTCACCTTACAAGTAAACGGATTAGGAGAAATACAAACGGAATGTCTTATCCTTTCGACAGGTGCATCAGCTAGACTGCTTAATATTCCTGGTGAAAAAGAGAATATTGGTCGAGGGGTTAGCACTTGTGCAACTTGTGACGGTTTCTTTTTCCGTGGAAAAAAAGTCATTATTGTTGGTGGTGGAGATTCTGCTATGGAAGAGGCAAACTTCTTAACGAAATTCGCATCAGAAGTTACCATTATTCACCGTCGAGATAAGCTAAGATCATCAAAAATTATGCAGGATCGTGCAAAAGAAAATAACAAAATTTCTTGGGCACTTAACAAGGTACCATTAGAAGTGCTCTCAGATGGCGTAAAAGTGACAGGCCTAAAGGTCCGTGACAACGAAACAGGTAAAGAAGAATTAATCGAAACGGACGGTATTTTTGTAGCTATTGGACATACACCAAATACTGCTTTCCTAAATGGTCAAATCGATACCGATGAGACAGGGTACATTAATGTTATACCTGGAACAACAGAAACCAATATTCCTGGTGTTTTTGCATGCGGAGACGTTCAAGATAGGAAGTATCGCCAAGCCATAACAGCAGCAGGAACGGGTTGTATGGCAGCACTAGATGCAGAACGGTATCTCGAAAGCAATGCTTCTCATGATTGGAGCAAATCATTATAAAAGGTGGAGAAATCATGACTACAAAGAACTATAATGAATTGATTAAAGATCGGATTTATTTCGGCGGGGCAGATGATGTGAAAGATATGATGGAAAATGAAAAAGCCGATGTTATTTTCGATTTGCGGGCAGAGTCACATGAGAACAAGTCAGGCTACGAACGTATTCATAGCCCAATCGTGGATGATGCCGAACATCAAGACGAATCAATCAAAAAATCGATTGACCACGTTGTAAATGCCTATAATGAAGGGGAAAAAGTTTATTTTCATTGTGGCGGCGGAAGCACCCGTGCGGGAACTGTCGCAGTTGGAACCTTATTGTCATTAGGTAAAGCGAAGACAATTGATGAGGCTGAAGAAATGGCTAAGGCAGCACGTCCAAAAGTTAATGTAAAGCCTCAAATGAAAGAAGCGTTACAACGCATTTATCCTAATGCTTATTAAGATTAATGGATAAGACTTTTTAATTTCCTGAATGTTAAAAAGCAAGTAAGATAAGTAAGAATAAAATTTTTTGAAAGGTGATGGACAAATTGAATATCACAGATCAAGCACGTGATGTATTAAAGCAACTGCTCCAAGAACACGATGCAAAAAACATTCGTGTCTATTTTGGAGGAATGTCTTGAGGGGCTCCAAAAGTTGGGCTGGCTTTGGACAAGCCAGATGATAATGATAAAGTAGTAACCATTAATGAAATACAAGTTGCAATTGATCCTGACATTGAACCTTATACTGATGGTCTTACTCTTGATTTTAATCAAGAGGCAAATGGTCTCGTGTTATTAGGAAATGAAAGTAACTGTTGTTAGATAAGAGCATAGAGAGTAGTTAGCAAATCAAGGGCTAACTACTCTTTTCTTATTTTTGTTGCCACTTTCAAGCATGTAAATAGTATCTATTTTGCAAAAGCTATTCAAATAGTATATTAATTGGACTAATACCGACATTTCAAACCTTCCCATCATTTGGTCGGGGTTATGCTCATATGGAGGGGTTTTTATTCTTCTTTCTGTCCTATGGGGATGGGGAATTGATAAAAAAACTCCTGACACATACGATTGGATTGGTGCTATTATTTGTTTAATAGGGGTTTCTGTTATGTTATGGGCAGCAAGACATTAAACCATTAATAAGGAGTTAAAAAAATGGTTATACAGGCAAATATGTCACCTAAAGCGATTGTTAAATTCTGGGAAGGAACAAGGGAGATTTTTGAAAAATATAATGTCCCGCAATCTGAAAAATCATTACAAGATCTTGTAGAGAGTCATCTCCTTACTTCTCTTTTAAGTGGATTAAACAGTGCTGTGGGAAGTTCTAATTTAACCTGTGTAGAAGGCGGCTGACAAATGCCAACCAAAAAGGGGTAGGCTACTCCTTAAAATCTCTAATAAATGATAAAAGAGCACCAGAACTGTGCTCTTTTTTGTTGAATTAATCTTTGTTATTCCAGAGTTACTTCGTTGAATTGGAGCAATAATGGGTGTCTTTATAATAACTCCCACTCTATTACCTCTAAAAATGAGTTGGTAACCTCTATTCTCATAAAAGAGAAAGGTATAAGTTTAATCAGTAAAATTTTCATACCCCTACCGTGGTTGTTTAAAATAATAATAAGATTTGATAAAACCTTTGTATTATTGTTTGCTGTTTATTGGTTTATCATTGAATACATAACCTTAAAATTAGGTGTCATAAGGCATGAAAATGGTTGGACGTTATTGTATGCTTTGCCATACGATATAATAGCTTTTTTCTTTATAGGATTACACTCCAAAAAACCATTGCAAACTTACTTATTATCGATAATTGCTACTGTATTTTTTCTATGGTTTTTCCATGTCCCAGTAATAAATGGAAAGTGATATTTGAAAATACTAATTGTAACATATTCCACTCAACAGATAACATGCGTTAATTTCAAATTAAAAGGGTATGTTATTTAACAATATTTTAGAAGCTTTAAATATGGGGGGTAATTACTTGGAGCAACTATCTTATAAACAGTCATGGTTTATGAATGTGAAAGGAGATATACTATCGGGAATAGTAGTTGCACTTGCGTTGATTCCTGAAGCTATTGCTTTCTCCATAATAGCTGGGGTTGACCCAATGGTTGGACTGTATGCCTCTTTTACTATTGCAGTCGTTATTTCTTTTGTAGGGGGAAGACCTGGAATGATTTCTGCTGCTACGGGGGCCATGGCCTTAGTATTTACTGAATTAATAAGGGAACATGGACTTCAATATCTTTTAGCTGCCACGATATTATGCGGTGTCTTCCAAATAATATTTGGAATGTTTAAATTGGCTCGATATATGAAATTTATCCCACGATCAGTTATGGTTGGTTTTGTTAATGCTTTAGCTATTTTGATTTTCATGGCTCAATTGCAACACTTTGTCGGAGAATCGTGGATTATCTATGTATTAGTCGGAGCCACTTTAGCCATTATTTATCTGTTTCCGTATATCACTAAGGCCATTCCCTCCACTCTCGTAGCTATAGTAGCAATTACAGCTTTAGTAATTTTTATGAAGATTAATGTGAGAACCGTAGGTGATATGGGAGCCATTACACAAACATTACCAACATTTTTAATACCTCAAATCCCAATCACATGGGATACTTTAGTGATTATTCTACCTTATTCGCTGGCACTTGCTGTTGTCGGTCTAATAGAATCGCTTTTAACAGCCTCCATTGTCGATGATATGACTGATTCAGGAAGTAATAAAAATGCCGAATGTAAAGGTCAGGGAATGGCTAACATTGTGGCTGGTTTTTTTGGCGGAATGGCAGGATGTGCAATGATTGGTCAATCTGTTATTAATGTTAAGTCAGGTGGAAGGGGCAGGTTATCGACTTTTATTGCAGGTGTCTTTTTGATGTTTTTAATTGTCGTTTTGGGGAAAATCGTTGTACAGATTCCGATGGCCACATTGGCTGGAGTCATGATTATGGTATCCATTAGTACTTTTGATTGGAATTCTATACGAACACTTCACATACTTCCAAGAAGTGATGCGATAGTGATGATTGTTACTGTCCTTTCAGTTGTTTTGACAGATAATCTAGCTATCGGTGTTATTGCAGGTATTTTATTGAGTGCCATCTTCTTTGTGTCTAAGATTTCTAAAATTAGTGTAAAAAGTAAGAAGGAAGGGAATAAAAGAACATATTTTGTAAATGGGGAACTATTTTTTGCATCTGTAACCGAGCTTTTAACGAAATTTGATTACAAGGAAAATATCAAAATTGTTGAGATAAATTTAAGTCGTTCCCATGTATGGGATGACTCAGCAGTGGCAGCAGTCGATAAGATTGTTTCAAAGTTTGAAGAAAATAATATTATGGTAAATGTAACAGGATTAAACGAGGATAGTACAGAATTAGTAAATAAACTAGCTAATAAACTGGGAACACATTAAGGGAGGTTATGGGGAATGTACAAAAAAATTGCCTTAGCGACAGATGGTTCAGAACACTCAAAAAGAGCAGCAGAAAATGCGATCAATATCGCTAAATGCAGTCCTAATTCCAAAATCGAGGTCTTATATGTTGTTGATCCAGATAAAGTGAAATCTGATGTGCTTAGTAATTGGAATTCGGCAGATATTGGTGACAGCCGTAAAAGTCGAATGAGGGAAGTAGAAAGATTGGCAAAAGAATCGGGTGTCTCATATGAGATTAAGATTTTACATGGTGAGCCAGGTCCTGTTATTGTTGATTATGTTAATAAAAATAAGTTTGAAATCGTTATCATTGGGAGCAGAGGACTCAATGTGCTTCAAGAATTTGTTTTAGGTAGTGTGAGTCATAAAGTGGCTAAACGGGCAAATTGTCCAGTGTTAATAGTTAAATAAATAAACAAAGAAAAAACAGAACGGTTCCCTTTAAGGGGAGTTTTACTCGAAATAACAGTTGAAATCACAGACCATTTCGCACATAGCGGAGTAGTCTATTATTGTTGATATTAAAGCTGTTATAACAAATATAGATTGAAAATCGCACCCATTTCAGCACTTGAAATAGCAGTGTACAATGATTTATGTACACGAACTTTATAGTGAGATTTTGTTGTTTAAAATGTATACCATTTCATATTACTAATTGATAAAGGAATTACTTTCTTTCTGTTGAAATAAAATATATAATATTAATTGAATTTAAATAGGCGATGGAGTTCGCCTTTAACCGCCGAATGGCTAATGACTCCTGCTGGTAACTTAATTACTGGCAGGAGTCTTTTTATTTTAAAAAAATAGGGAGGCAACAAAATGATTTACTTCTGGGTAGGAATTGCGGGGACGCTAGGAGCTATTTTAAGGTATATGATTGGGGCTTCATTATTTACAAATAGCACCTTCCCATATGCGACATTAATCATTAATTTGATTGGAAGCTTTCTTTTGGCTTGGTTAACAACAAATTTATTTAAATGGCTCTCGATTTCTCCTGTCATTGCGACTTCGATAGGAACAGGATTTGTTGGGTCTTTTACAACCTTTTCAACCCTTAGTGTCGAAACCGTCAAATTGTTTCAGGTTGGGAATATTGTATTGGGTTTAGCCTATGTATTCGTCAGTATTCTTGGTGGATTAGCAATGAGTCGATTAGGCTTTAAAGTAAGTCAGGAGGTACAAGAATCGTGACAGCAGCACATATTTTATTAGTTGGTATTGGCGGTTTTTTCGGAGCGATTTCTCGCTATTCAATTAGTAAGAAACTAAACGGTAAATCAACATTTAAGCTGCCGTTGGGAACTCTTACAGTAAATTTATTGGGAGCCTTTCT
Source organism: Bacillus sp. ISL-46 (assembly GCF_018613205.1). Taxonomy (NCBI): domain Bacteria; kingdom Bacillati; phylum Bacillota; class Bacilli; order Caryophanales; family Bacillaceae; genus Bacillus; species Bacillus sp. ISL-46. The sequence continues at coordinate 41,348 of NZ_JAGGQR010000048.1, read as the reverse complement.
ATTAGGGATTATTACTGGTGCTAAAGCGAATATGATGATAGGTCTTTTGCTGGGAACAGGATTTATGGGAGCTTTCACGACCTTCTCTACACTCAAACTAGAAATGATACAAATACACTTAAAAAATTTCAAAAGGACATTTATCCTTTACACAATCATCACCTATGGTGCTGGAATTATACTTGCTTACTTGGGATATTTGGTTGGTAACCTCTTCTGGTGATATAAAATGTTAAAAGAGCATCATATACGATGCTCTTTTTGGTTGATTCGATGTCCATTTTACTTGCTAAAACGTGTGCAAAAAACTTCCCCTGAAGAGAACCCGTTAGTACAATACCATTCTGTTTTTTCTATTAACTAATTGACCTTTGCAGCATTCTTAATTAAAAACTTCTGTTTATCAGGTTTCTTTGCGATAGCTGCACTTATGAGCCCGATCATTGGAAAGAACATTAGTAAAAGTAAACTTTCGTTGTAACTATGGAATTTATCAAAACCTATTCCTAATGGCAAAGGTCCACATGCAGAACCAATAACCATTACCATCATCGCAACCCCGCTAATACTTCCGAGATATTTTCTGCCAAAATAATTGGACCAAACAATATTAAGTGTAATTCGTTCCACTCCGCCGCCAATTCCCCATATTACCCCGAATAGTATTCCTAAAGTGGCACTATTCATTTTTGTTAACAGAAATAAAGTCAGCACTTCCAAAACAAAAACAAAGATTAACAATCGATTGGTACTTACTCTTTCTAATATAAACCCTGATATAAAGGAAATTGGGAAGCCTATAATAGCCATTAGACTTAATACGGTAGCCGCCAGTTGCGGTGATAATTGGTTCTGCCCGAAAATGGACAATAAGTGAAAAGTTATCCCTGTATTAACGAGTGCAGGAATACCGACACAAATTAATATCGCCCAAAAAGTCCTAGTCCTCATGGCTTCTTGTAATGTCCAATCATCATCTTGAATGGTCATTGTTTTATCACTGTGTTTATTATTTTTAGATACAATGATCGGTTTTCCGTCTGGGTGCAAGCCAATATCTTCTGGACGATTTCGAACAATAAAAAAAGCAAGAGGTGCAAATAGAACGATTAATAACACTCCCCATATTTGCCAAGTTGTTTGCCAGCTCGTTAATCTAATTAGCCAAGCATTTGCAACTGGGAAAAATGCGGCACTAGCAACACCACCTAATGCCATAAAACTCATGGCACGACCACGTTTTTGAATGAACCATTGGGGGACAAGGGTATTTGGAATAAGTGTCATGCTTCCTTGCCCAAATAATCGAATTAAAAAGAAACCAATGGCCATCATCCATGTATTAACGACAAAGCTATTAAAAAAACACGCCAATCCAAGCAATAGGCTAACAATCACCATCATTTTTCTTTGACCTAACTTATCCACCAACCGACCCATGAACATCATAAGTATGCCCGAACATAATGTGGCAAAAGAATAAAGACTAGAGATTTCCGAACGAGTCCATCCAAAACTTTTTATGTATTCATCAATAAAAACAGAATTGGAATATGTCTGACCAGGACCAGAAAAAAAACTACCTAACCCAGCTATACACACGATGACCCATCCATAATAAAACGTATGCCTCTTTTTTTCGCTAATCAAATGATAGCCACTCCCTTCTTTACATAATCGTTTTAAAATCACAATTCCCAACTAATAATATTAAGTTACTCAATTGGATTATACTACAAACCAAAGGTCCCTATATCTTCCGAAAAAAATCTTTCGACTTTAGAAATTATCCCGAAAAAGGAAGAAAAACATCGTATAACAAAGGAAATAACTGTTGTGTCCGCTTTCATGGGATTTCACAAATTGGTCAAAATCCTTTATACTTTGTTTTGTTAACAACGGACCCGACTTTCATGAGAGTTGAAAGTCAATAAAAAAACAAAAGAAAAGGGAGAGGTGCTAAGTTTGAATTTGAGTACAATTAAATATTCATGGTTTGGAAACGTCAAGGGAGATGTGTTAGCAGGGATTGTTGTTGCTCTTGCTTTAATTCCAGAAGCAATTGCATTCTCAATCATTGCAGGTGTGGATCCGATGGTAGGATTGTACGCTTCCTTCTGTATTGCCGTTACGATTGCTTTTGTGGGTGGAAGACCTGGGATGATTTCAGCTGCCACGGGTGCAACTGCTTTATTAATGGTGACATTGGTTAAAGACCACGGTTTGCAATATTTACTGGCTGCAACCATCCTAACTGGTGTTTTACAGATAATCATGGGAGCTTTGAAACTAGGTCGTTTGATGAAATTTGTCCCTAGATCCGTAATGACTGGATTTGTTAATGCCCTTGCGATATTAATCTTTTCAGCTCAATTAGTCCAATTTAAAGGGGCATCTTGGCAAATGTATGCGATGGTAGCAGGTGCACTTGCCATTATCTACATCTTACCTCGTTTTACTAAAGCTGTACCTTCACCATTAGTTGCGATTATTGTTATTACAGCAATCTCAATATTTACGGGAAGTGATGTTCGTACAGTTGGGGACATGGGTGAATTGACTTCGAAATTACCTATATTTTTAATTCCTGACATTCCGTTTAACTTTGAGACTTTGCAAATCATTTTTCCTTATTCCTTGTCTATTGCATTGGTAGGACTAGTGGAAACACTTTTAACTGCTTCTATTGTAGATGACATGACAGATACAGAAAGTGATAAAAATAAGGAAGCACGTGGTCAGGGTATCGCTAATATCGTCTCAGGATTATTTGGCGGAATGGCTGGATGTGCGATGATTGGTCAGTCTGTCATCAATGTTAAATCTGGTGGTAGAGGACGTTTATCTACATTTGTTGCAGGTGCTTTTTTATTGACACTAATCATGTTGCTTAAAGGGTTCCTGGTACAAATTCCAATGGCAGCCTTAGTCGGAGTTATGTTCATGGTTTCAATTGGAACATTTGATTGGTCCTGCCTAAAAACATTAAAAAAGGTACCAGTTACTGATACGATTGTTATGATCGTGACTGTGATTACAGTGGTTAAAACTGATAACTTATCCATGGGAGTTTTAGTTGGAGTTATTCTAAGTGCCATTTTCTTTGCAGCAAAGATTTCGAAGGTAACTGTAACAAGTCTTTCTTCTAAAGGATCACATAAAAAGATATATCATGTATCTGGTCAACTCTTCTTTGCTTCTGTAACAGACTTTGTTAACAGCTTTGATTATAAAGAAGCTGTAAGTGAGATTGATATAGATTTGTCCAATGCTCACCTTTGGGATGATTCTGCTGTAGGTGCCATTGATAAAGTGGTCATCAAGTACCATCAAAATGGTGTTAAGGTGAATCTTAAAGGATTAAATACAGAAAGTAATAAACTAATTGATAAAATAGCGGTTCATAACAAGCCAGGTGGGCTTGAGAAAGTTGCTAGTCACTAATATATCGTAAATAATTTTTAATTTTTAAATTGGAGGAGCCTGTCACCAAGGGTATTTTATACCTTAGTGACAGGTTTTTTTGTATTTTTTTATGTTATATACAAATTCTAGTAAGAGGGAAGGCGGTAGTAAAAGTGTTAATACTTCAATTAGCTATTATTTTAATTGCATCTAAATTAGCTGGGAGTCTTAGTGTAAGGTTGGGTCAGCCATCAGTCCTAGGTAAACTCCTTATTGGTATTGTACTAGGACCATCAGTATTAGGATTGGTAACAGAAACAGAAACACTAGAAGAATTTAGTGAAATTGGTGTAATCTTGCTAATGTTCATTGCAGGGTTAGAAACGGATATAGATGAATTTAAACGAACTGGAAAAGCATCTACCTATGTTGGCCTTGGTGGTATTATCGTTCCACTTGTTTTAGGATATTTTGTTGGACTGATGTTAAATCTTACCTCTGTACAATCCTGGTTTTTAGGATTATTGCTTTCGGCTACAAGTGTAAGTATCTCCGTTCAAGCATTGAAAGAAATGGGCCAGTTAAAAACTCGTGAAGGGACGACCATCTTAGGGGCCGCCGTTATTGATGATGTGGTGGTCGTGATTGCTTTGGCATTTTTAATGAGTTTTGCAGGAGGAGATGTCAACTTAACAGTAGTAATATTAAAGAAATTTTTATTTTTCGCAGGAGCTATTATTGTTGGTTGGAAAATTGTTCCTTTGTTTATGAAAAGATTCGCTATTTTAAAGGTAACGGAAACTGTTGTTTCTTCTGCTTTAATCATCTGTTTTATTTTTGCCTATTTAGCAGAGTACACAGGTGTCGCTGCAATTATTGGAGCGTATATTGCTGGCGTAGCAATAAGCTTAACTGACTTCAAGCACGAGGTATTCGAAAAGATTGAAACCATTAGCTACTCGATATTTGTCCCTGTATTTTTTACATCAATTGGAGTTACTGCTCATTTTGCAGGTGTTAAAGAAAATCTAACTCTTATTGTTGTATTAAGCATTTTGGCTATTTTGACTAAACTAATTGGTGCATCCATTGGTGCGAAGGCTGCTAGGTTCTCCTGGAACAGTTCGTTAGTCATTGGGGCAGCCATGGTGTCTCGTGGTGAAGTTGCATTAATCATTGCAGCTATTGGTTTAGAATCAAAACTGTTGAGTCAAGAAATGTTTGCAGTAATTGTTGTTGTCGTTCTTGTAACAACGATTGTTACTCCTCCTATGATGAAGTTGTTTTTTAATAAGAATTCACAAAAAGAGCTGTCCAATAACTAAAATGACAAAAACACGCTGAATTTTTCAGCGTGCTTTTTTACATTCCACCATTACATGACATTACTAATTGACATCCATAATTACTGGAAGGATCATAGGCCGTCTTCCTGTTTCTTTATAAATTAACGGCTCAACATAATTTAAAATTTCCTTTTTTATGTTTCCCCACTGAAGTCTTTCTGCTTCAAGAGATGTTATAGTAGCTGTGTGTGCGGCATCCTTAATTTTTCCTAATAATTCTTCAGATTCTCTCATAAAGACAAATCCTCTTGTAATGATTTCAGGTCCCCTAATAATAGTCTTATTCTTAAAGTCAATGGCTATAACCGCCATTAAAATACCTGATTCTGATAGTTTTTTACGATCCCTAAGTACAATCTCCCCAATATCACCTATTCCTTCACCATCAACGTAAACTGGATCTACTGGGACACTGCCAGTCACTTTGGCAGTCGTTTCATTGACTTCGAGTATATTACCATTATCCAATATAAATGAATTGCTGAAAGGCACATCGCATTCCTGTGCTAATTCTACATGTTTTTTTAACATTCGGAATTCCCCGTGAATGGGTACAAAAAACTTAGGTTTCATCAATCGAAGCATGAGTTTAAGTTCTTCTTGGGCACCGTGACCAGATGTATGAATATCAATAAGTTTATGATGGATAACATTCGCACCAGCACGACTTAATTGGTCAATAATTTTGTTGATACTGGTTGTATTACCTGGTATTGGGGACGATGAAAAAATCACAGTATCTTCTTTCTTGACTGAGAGTCTGGGGTGTCTTTTATTTGCAATTCTTGATAAAGCAGCAAAAGGTTCTCCCTGGCTTCCCGTGCAGATAACCAGTATTTGATCATCAGGATATTGGTTAATTTCAGTTTCATCAATTAATGTGTTATCTGGAATGGTTAGATAGCCAAGCTCTTGGCCTATTCTAACCGCTTTTACAAGACTTCTTCCAAGGACAGCAATTTTTCGTTTATTAATAATTGCGGCATCAATTGCTTGTTTAAACCGATACATATTGGAGGCAAAAGTAGCAAAAATGATCCGCCCAGAAATATGATTAAAAAGGTCGTGTATTGTTTGACTTATTTTTCTTTCAGACATTGAAAATCCAGGTATTTCACTATTTGTACTATCTGAAAGTAGGCAGACAACTCCTTCATTACCGATAGCAGCCATTTTAGAAATGTTTGATGGATGACCTAAAGGAGTTAAATCAAACTTAAAATCTCCTGTATGAACTACATTACCTTTTGGAGTTCTGACAACAATACCGTAAGAATCAGGTATGCTATGGGTTGTTCTAAAAAAATCTACTGCAACAATCTTAAAAGAGATAGTTTTATCTTCTTCGATTTCATATAACTTCGCTTTGTCTAATAAGCCATGTTCTTTTAGTTTTTCTTTTATTAATTCAATGGCCAATTTTCCTGCATAGATGGGGATGTTTATTTCCTTTAATAAAAAAGGGATACCACCAATATGATCTTCGTGCCCATGTGTAACGAATAAACCTTTTATTTTATCCTCATTTTCAATCAAATAAGAATAATCTGGGATAACGTAATCAATCCCAAACAACTCATCTCCAGGGAATTTAATGCCTGCATCCACTAGAATAATTTCATTTTGGTATTGAATAACATAAGTATTCTTACCGATTTCACCTAAACCACCAAGTGCAAAAATTTCAATGATGTTATTATTTTTTACAATCGCCATTAACCCACTCCGTTCCTAATAAACTGTTACTTTGATTCTAACACAGAATTGGGTCTTACTAAATTTCTTCTATTCGTATATTTTTTAATAATATTGTGAATAAATGCACTTAAACTAACCTGATGAATTTCTAAACCGATGTCTTCACCAACATTAAGACTCATCAATGTAACGGGCAGGTTAGTGCAAAAAAGCCGCTAATGAGACCTATTTATGAAATCAAAAACTCATCCTTAAGAACAGAGTATTTTGATATAAATAAACTAAAGGAATCCTCCCCTTCCGTTATTTGATTGCAAATGAGTTTATATAATAATTCAATCAATTATTTTATGTAGCCCATGAAGTGTCTGGAGTGGTTGCTGTTCAAGTATTTTTTGCAGCTCTTGGAGGGATTTGGGCCCATAGAAATGGGGGACATATAAAGAAAACATTGATTCTGTATATGGGTTCAAGTATCTTAACCGGAAGTTTGATTGGGGGATACACTTCACACTTTTTTTCAGAGAAGAGTATCAATGTTATTTTTGGATTAGTGGCGTTACTAGCGGGGATACTTATGTTGGTTCCTAAAAAGGAAATTGAAACCAATTGGGGCGAAGATTTTAATAAAGGGTTGGCAATAACCCTTTCCTTTATCGTAGGGATCGCTTCTGGAGTAGTAGGTGCTGGTGGTTCATTTATTCTTGTTCCTATTATGCTTGTTGTGCTGAAAATCCCTATCCGCATTACAATCGCTACATCCTTAGCTATTACATTTATATCTTCCATCGGAGGCACAATAGGAAAGGTCTCAACAGGGCAAGTACCTTTCCTACCTGCTGTATTAGTGGTAATCGTTAGTCTTATTGCATCCCCTATAGGAGTTCGGCTAGGAAAAAAGTTAAATACAAAAGTTTTGCAAATAGCTTTAGCTACTTTAATTGTCATTACTACCTTTAAAATTTGGTTTGGAATACTTGTTTAATTACCAATAAGGAGTGATCTTAGCAATGTTTCATTATACAGTAGAAACGAATAAATCAATTGATAAGGCTATTCCATCTTTAGAGTAGAATTTAAAGGAAGAAAAATTCGGCATTTTATGGCAGCTAGATCTCCCTGCAAAGTTGCATGAAAAGGGTGTAGAAAGCTACAACAATCCATACCGAATCTTAGAAGTATGTAATCCAGTTGAAGCAGGGAAGGTTCTTGAAATAAATGAACTAGTTGGTTATTTTCTACCGTGTAAAATAACAGTTTATGAAAGCAATGGAATAACTAAAATTGGATTACCTAAACCAACAATGATGGTTGGTATGATTGATGACCCACAATTAAAAGAGATCGCAGAAAATATCGAAGTTACTTTAGTGAAAGTATTGGATAAAAGTAAGTAAGACATTATTATCATCAGTCTCTAATGGTGGAATATATTTTTCTTCTTTAACTAACGTAGCGATGCTTTTAAAAGGCATCGTCTTTTTTTACGACTAACAAGTCTAGAGTTTCACAAGACAATTATTTGTTTATAACTGACCCCTTTATGATTTTAATAGTGCCAAAAGGTAATAGATAATTAAAAGTTTTTTAACATTTAAATGATATAATAAAAAAATGAAATAAAAACGGGAGGACATAATATGAATACGAATCTTACTCCTATAAACCCAATTGCTTTTGAATTAGGTGCTATTAGTGTCCATTGGTATGGTATTATCATCGGATTAGGGGCAATGTTGGGCTTATATCTTGCGACTCAAGAATGTAAAAAAAGAGGAATTTCACCCGATGTTCTTGTTGATTTAGTTATATTTGCTTTACCTATTGCCATCATTTCAGCCAGGATTTATTACGTCTTATTTGAATGGAGTTATTATAAAAATCATTTAAGTGAAATCCCCGCTATATGGAACGGTGGTATAGCTATTCATGGGGGATTGATTGGAGCAGTTATTACAGCCATCATTTTTACAAATAAAAGAAAAATATCGTTTTGGAAATTAGCTGATATTACAGCACCAAGCATTTTATTAGGACAGGCTATCGGGCGTTGGGGTAACTTTATGAACCAAGAGGCTCACGGAGGCCCTGTTTCACGTACATTTCTTGAAAATTTACACCTTCCTACATTTATTATTAACCAAATGAATATTAATGGTACCTATTATCACCCAACCTTTTTATATGAATCTTTGTGGAGTTTAACTGGAGTAATTATTTTGATTTCTTTACGGAAAGTTAATCTTCGTCGGGGAGAATTGTTTTTAATGTATCTTATCTGGTACTCAATTGGACGTTTCTTTATCGAGGGAATGCGAACAGACAGTTTAATGCTAACTGATCATCTAAGAATCGCTCAAGTCATCTCCATTTTGATTCTCACTGGATGTATATCGCTTCTTCTTTTCAGAAGAATGAAAGGATTTTCTACCAAACGGTATTTGACGGATTAAAAGAGGGATAAAAATGAAAAACAACGACCAACAGACGCTTGATTCAAAATATATTCAGCAACACTTAGCGAATGAACGCACTTACTTGGCCTGGATACGAACAAGCATTACGATTATTGGCGTTGGTTTTTTAATAACCAACCTTCACTTTTCTTCTATAACTGAAAATATAGCAATTGGAGATAGATTAGCTCAAACAATTGGATTAGCTTCTATATTCGTAGGGATTATGACCTTAATGATGTCAACCATTGGCTATTTTAAAAAAGGGAAAGATATTAATCAACAAACTTTTATATTTCCACGAAATTTAGTTATCTTTTTATCGCTTGTATTGCTGCTTATCTTTCTAATTTTCGGTATTTACTATTTATTTGCTTGGGGATTGATATAATCCGTTAAAGTGTCGCTTTGAATTATTACAGCGGCACTTTTATTTTTTGGGGGGATTATTTTTGATGTCAATTCCAATTTATAATTGGAGAAATTAGAGGAACTATAGTCTTATTTAAGGAATAAATAAAGATTGTGAAGAATTACTTAAACTATAGGGTGCTTTTGTTCAATATACAAATTATAAAAAAAGCCGAAAATATGCAAGTTTTTATTCATTTCTTGGATATTTTCAGCTTTTACATTCAAAAAACATACTGCAATAAACAGCAATTTTATTGCCAAATACAAGGCCCGTGAAATAGTTAATTTTCATTCTTACTTAAATGTTTAAAAGCTTCTAAAAATCTCTCATAAGTTTGTTTACCATATTGTTCAATGTTGTTTTTGAAAAACAGTTCTATTGTTAATTCCTTTGCCTGTTGTAGGGAACAATTTCGAGAAATCATTACTAAATTGATATAGGAAAGAAAATACTCTTTTCTCAAGGTACTAGCATGATTAACAGTCAAAATACAACCTCCTATAGGGCCGAGTGCTTAACAACAGCACACGCAATCGCAATTTGTTTTTACGATAGTTAATTGTTGGTTCGGTTTAAATTTCTTAACTAGCTTTTGAAAAAATGTGTCCTTTTGAAAATCTTCCATTTTCCAGGCATTTTGTGCTTTTCTTTCAACTTCCTCTTGGCGTAATTTCATCAATTGATATACCTCATACTCATTAAACATATTGATTTCCTCCTATTAATCAAATAATAATATTGATTTATTAATCAAAAAAAATTGATATAAAGTTTAAAAAAATTAGCAACAAGTTGGTTTAAAGATACAGCAAAGTTCATGGGACAATAAATGATTTAGTTCCTCTTGATTCAGTTCATAATAACTCCAGGTGCCCTTTGTTTCTTTTTTGATAATGTTGGCATCTAATAAAATCTTTAAATGATAAGATAGTTTCGATTGAGCCATATCCATCATGGGAGCCAGATCGCACACACACATAGAACCATTCTGGGTTAAAATATACATGATTTGAAGTCTTTTTTTATCAGCAATAGCTTTAAATTTTAGTTCATATTTTTCAAACACTTTATCTAAGGATATATCTTGTAATTGAATTTCTTCTTTCATCTAAATCACCTACTTCATAAATCAAATAAACTTGATACATTCATAATATATCCAATATTTTCATGTGTCAATTAATTAAATCAAAAAAAATTGATTTAAACTTATATTTTAATATATTTCTGAAGATGTAAAAATGATACAAATGAAGAATCAAATTTATTTGATAAAAGGGTTGTAATTAGAAAAAATTGCTAATATACTGTAATCATAAATCAAAAAAAGTTGATTTATGAATTATAAATCAAAAATATTTGATTTATAAAATAATGTGAGGGAGTTGTTAATAATGAAAATGCATGTTGGAGTGAATGTTACGGATTTAGAGAAATCAATTCAATTTTACAAAAAGGTTTTTAATACGGATCCAGTAAAGGTAAAACCAGATTACGCAAAATTTTTACTTGATGACCCAGCCCTTAATTTCACTTTAAACTTAAAAGACGAGGTATCTGGAAATCAGGTTGGACATTTCGGCTTTCAAGTTGAAAATCAAGAAGAGGTGCTGCAACATAAAGACCGTTTAGAAAAATTAGGGTTCTTTGCAAGGGAAGAGATGGATGTTACCTGCTGTTATGCTACTCAAGATAAATTTTGGGTAACCGATCCAGACGGGAACGAGTGGGAGTTCTTTTATACAAAAGGTGACGTAGAGACTATGAAAACTCAATCAACATGTTGTGCAACTCAAACAATAAAAGTAGAAATCAAAAACTCTTCATCTTGTTGCTCATAAGATTGGAGAGCATCATGCTCCTTCCCTTTTTATTCCGCATAACAAATTCAAAATTAATAGATATGAATTTAGGTGAACTGATGTTGATTAATGATGAAATACAAAGCTTTTTGAAAGCTTTGGCTAGTGAAAAGAGACAGGAAATAATGTTTCTATTTTTGGATAGAAAAGAGGTAACTGTAAACCAAGTTGCAGAGTTGGTTGGAATTAGCCAATCAACAGCTTCTGAGCAATTATCAATATTAAAAAAAGCAGGATTATTATTTTCCCGTAAGGAAGGCAAGGGAGTTTTTTATTCCACAAACAAAAACAAAATCATGGAATTACTGCAAGATCTAAATAAGTTATTGATTGCCTGTTGCTAAATGGACGTGTAGAAAAAACTATATGTTCATTATTTTTAATAAAACATATCGTTAAATAACGATATGTAAGGAGAAGATGATATGGAAAATACATTCGATTGTATAGTTATTGGAGGAGGTCAAGCAGGATTAGCATCAGCGTATTACCTGAAAAAGTGGGGACTAAAGTATTTGATTCTTGAGGCAACTGAACAGGCAGCAGGCTCCTGGCAAAAGTATTATGATAGCTTAACCTTATTTTCTCCAGCAAGATATTCATCACTCCCAGGTTTGCGATTTCCTGGTGATCCAAACCACTATCCCACAAAAGACGAGGTTATTTCTTATTTTAACGAATATACCAAATATAATAAATTCAATGTTCGTACAGAAGAAAAGGTGACGGAAGTAAGTAAGAATGGAAAAGACTTTGTGACTGCAACTGCAAGGGGGAACATATTTTATTCAAAAGCTGTCATTTCCGCTACTGGTGCTTTTGCATATCCTAATATCCCTGTAATAGAAGGAAGTGAGCGATTTAAAGGCAAGGTAATTCACTCCAGCCAATACAGAAAAGTAGAAGAATATAAAAATCAAAGAGTAGTAGTGGTTGGAGGAGGGAACTCTGCGATTCAAATTGCCTATGAATTAGCCCAGGTTTCAAACGTGTCCCTTGCAACCAGAAACCCGATTTCTTATACACCACAGCGAATTTTAGGAAAAGACATTCATTTCTGGTTGAAAGTAACTGGTGTTGATACGCTACCTTATGGTAGAAAATTCTCCATGAATACGTCAGTTATGGATACAGGGGTCTATAAAGAAGCTATATTAAATAAAAGGCCCGATAGTAAGCCGATGTTCACTAACTATACAGAAGAAGGTGTAATGTGGAGTGATGGCGGAGAGGAAAAAGTAGATTCGGTTATTTATGCTACTGGTTATAAGCCAAATATTAATCATTTAACAACACTAAAAGATGCGATACATCATTCAGGTAACCCAATGCAACATAAAGGGATTAGCAATAAGATTGATGGGCTATATTACGTGGGTCTTTCAGGACAACGAACACTTTCCTCAGCAACCATTCGGGGTGTCGGAGCAGATGCAAAATACATTGTTAAGCATTTAAAAAAACACATCGATATTAGTTTGAAATAATTGATATACCCCTTGGGATTAATGCCAAGGGATTATGTTTGAAATACCGTTGGTTGTTTATACATTTTACTCCTGAATTTGTCCTCTTTTGTCCTCCGGTTTGTCCTCCGATGTTTTATATTTCATTTAATACATTTAAGTCGAACTTTTTATAAATGTTGATTTAGAGCCTTTTTTTATACACTATTTCTTTCTATTATATCTGAAAATGAATGGTCGGCATGATGTAATAATTCTAGGTCTCCAATAGGTTCATTCTCCTTTTGGGGTGACAAATGGAAGAAGAGGAGGTTTTATTAAACCTCCTCAATTACTTATTTAATCCCATTAATAATCACACTTTTGGTCACAACTTGGTCACAGATTAGATGTTTTTATATTTAATTAGATAAAATTAAATGATATATGACTTGATAAAAAGTGCGTTAAATCAAGACTTTACGGCATTATATAAAACTAAATGTAATCAAACATGATACCTTCCCTCTAACTTCAAAACTGTGTGTTTCTATAAAATTTTACTCATTCATAATAGATCAAAAAAGTCTCGAAAATTATTTTCGAGACTTTTTGTATTTGCGAAGAAATTTTATTCCTTGCAATGGATTGACTTTGATCTATTCAAGCTAGGGAACGATTGAATATTAATTTTCTTCAAAAAATTAATAATATATATATTGACATATATTTTATTAATCTCATAAATTATATAATTGTTGTTATTATTAATGTTATTGAATATGACATTATTATTATTAAATATAACATTATTTTAATATGAATATTAAAACTCAGAGATAAAAGGTAAGCGTTATAGATTCTCAATAAAAATTTTCCAAAATACGCTTTTATATATTAATACTTTACTATACTGCTTGCTTGATTGTAGACAATCTCTTTTTTTCTCGCCAACCGTAAAACATTTTCATCAAAGGCATAATTAAAATAAAGATGAACAATAGCCTGAACGTTTGGAACATCGAAACAAGCGAGACTTCTGCTTTAACTGCATCAGCTAATAATACCATTTGATCTAAGCCACCTGGGGCTGTGCTTAGAAAACTTGTAGCGAATGTTGTGTCCAATTCAAACGACATTAGGAAGCTTGAGCCGAATGTTAGGGCGATCAGTGCAAATGCGCTGAAAATGCCGCCTACAAGTACACGTACTGGAAGCTTAATCATATGTGGCTTGAGCATTAAGCCAATATGGGCGCCGATTAGTAGCTGTGCGACGTTCATGAACATGCTAGGTACTTGTGGCATTGCGATTGGTGTTGTAAGATGCAACGTAATCAACAAAATAATGGGTGTGATGAAAAATGCAACAGGCAAATGGATACGTTGCATTAAATATGAGCATACCCATGCAAGTGCAATTAATAATACTAAACTAATCGTAAGCTTCGCGTCGGTTGGCTGCTTACTTATTACTTGTCCAGCGACGATAAACGGTACGAATACAACGACTAGTAACAGCCGAATTACTTGAAAATAAGAAATAACGCCAATTTCTTCAACTTTTTCTTCTTCAGCAAATACGACGATTTGACCTAAACCGCCGGGGATTGCACCAAGTACAGCAGCTTTCATCGGGATTTTTGCCCATTTACTAGTTAAGTAAGCGATGCCGATTGAGCCACCGATTAAAATAATGTTTAGCGTTATCATGTAAAATAAAATTGAGCCCATCATGCCGAATAAATCGATGTTAAATTGTACTCCTATTACGGTACCGACCATGACGACACCTAAATCACGCATTTGGCCGGACCATCTGAGCGGTCCTTTATAAACAAATTGGGCTAACATGATGACAACAATTGGGCCGAGCATCCATGGAATAGGGATGTGCAGTAGGCTAAAAATATAACCGCCAATTAAAGATAAAACTAACACCTTTAACATTGCCTTCAACAGTAACACCCCTTCCTATAATAATATTCCTAGCTACATTTATTACTTAAGAAACCACCAGCGTTCATCGTCATGAATACTGGTGGTCTAGTTATTATAATTTCGCTAATTCTTTTACTTGTGCTTCACGATCTACGTCATCGCGGCGACGATCACCCCAGTATGCGGAACCATTTTTCAAATATTCTTCATAAGTCCATTTCACTGGCTCCCAGTCTGGTTCGAAGATTAAGTAGCTATTTGTAAAGATTTCAAGACGCAAGCCGCTTCCCGGGTCTTTTACGTAAATGTACATTGCTTGAGATATACCATGTTTACCAGGACCAACGAATTGTACATCTGCTTCACATAAAATGTCAGCAGCACGTAGTAAGTCTTGTGCGTTATCTAACCAGTAAGCGATATGGTGCATTTCGTTTGGCTCTTTTGAACGTGATGTAGACATGATTGCTACATCATGTACTAAGTTTGTTACTGATAACCAGCTAGCTACTTGCACATCGTCTGGATTTACGAAGTATTCGCGTAGCTTGAAACCTAATGCTTCTTGTAAATATTTTACGATCTCAGCATTGTCGTGAGAAGTTTGTAAGTTTACATGATCGATACGGCGTGGAGATACACCTTTCGCCCAAGATTTATAAGTTTGGTTTTTAAGTACTGATTTACGAGATTCATCAGCAGGTGTTTTTTCCATATCGTAGTAAAGTTCGAAGCGGTGACCACTTGGTAATTCGAAGCGGATTGCTTCACCTTGCGCTACTTCTTCACCTGCCTCTATCCAACGTACTTCTGTACCAGCATCTTCTAATAATGTTGCGAAAGTTGCTATGTCCTCGCGACGTTTTGTACGCCAGCCGATGTGATCGATGTAAGAAGTTTCACCAGCTGTAATTGATAATGTATGGTGTTCGAAGTCGCCCCAAGCTCTTAAGTAGTGTACACCATCTACAATTTCTGTTTCTTCTAGGCCAATTGTGTCGCGGAAAAACCATAAAGATTTTTCAAGATCTGTTGACACTAAAGCTACGTGTCCCAATTTTGCAATTTCTGGTGCGTAATGAAATTTTTCCATTTATATTCACCTCATAATTAGTTGTTTTTTTATTTAAGAGGATATGTGAATTATGAATCCACTCTTTATAAATCACATTTCCGAGTACTAATATTACCCTTGAATGTTTGTATTTACGCCGAATAAATGTCTACCGTAACCTAAAATGCCGTCTTCATATAAAGAAGTAATGTGTGTTGCGATTGCCATTAAGTCACGAGTGAATAGCTCGACTGGGTGACCTTTTAATAATGCGTGTCCACCTAAAGTAAGTAGTGATTTAACGCCGATTTGTGTACACTTATCGATAATCTTTGCACGGATTGCTTTATATTTTGCCCCTTCGTATGGGCCGCCTTTATCTGTTTCCATCATTGCGATGTATTCATTTAATAAACTTTTAGCAGTAAGCATTTCAAGCTTTAATTCCGAAAGCACACGTTGGCTCGTAGGAGAATCTTTTTCGTTAATTCCAGAAAAGCGTACGCGACCTGCTGTATGCTTTTCGAATTCGTCAAGTACACGCTCTGCACCACCAACAGCCATCGCTGCGAACCCTACATAGAAGCCAGGGTAGAATGGTGTGTTGTAGTATAAGTAGTCTTGATCGAACTCTTCATACGGTGGTTGGCTCTTTTCGATAATTTTGCTAAAGCGTAAAATAGCATCAGGCTTAACGAAAACATTATCGATGATTAATGTATTACTACCAGATCCACGAAGACCAAGCGAATCCCAAGTTTTCACAACTTCTAAGTCAGAAACTTTTAATAAAATACCTACACGCTCAGGTTGGTCGTTGTCTTCGAATTTCATAATTGCGCCAACTCCAACCCAATCGCAGTAATTGATACCGCTTACAAAGTTGTACTTACCCGAAACGATATAGCCGTCTTCAACTGGTTCTACTTTTCCGATGGGTGCAAATACGTCAGCTACGAAGCCGCCTTGGTTAATGACTTCATCGCGAATGTGCTTTGGATAGTAGCATACCCAAGAGTTGTGCACTGAGAAGAAGTATGTTAACCACGAAGCAGATAAGTTGTGGTAACCAACTGTACTTACCATATCAACGAACGTGCGCCAATCAAGTTGTGGATAGCCGAACTCTTTCGGTAAAATTAAACGATGAATTTCCTCCTCGCGGATAATATCCGCGATGCGTGGAGAAATTGTCGAGTTTAGATCTGCTTCGATTGCTTCTAACCCTGCAGCTTCACCGATACGCTTCGCCTTTTGCATAATTTCTTCATAAGTAGCTTTATTTTCAACTACTGTTAACATTTGATCATTCCTTTCAAAAATAGTTTATTGTGCTGTAACTACTTGATCTTTTTCCACTGCTAAAAAATTGGTGACTAGTTTGTTCACGATTTCTGGTTGGTCAGTTTGTGCTTGGTGACCGCAGCTTTCGATATATTCGAATTTAATGTTCGGTAATAATTTCTCAAGCTTATAACCTGTCTCAACTGGTGCAACAGAATCTTGGTTACCCCAAATGAATAAGCCAGGGATTTTTAATTTTGGGAATGCATCTTTAATGCAGTAACGATCCCAAAGCCTTGGTTCTTCATTCATTCTTGCTAAGTAAGCATCGAACGCGTGATTTGATTCTTTTACACCTGGTCGAGTTGCTGCTTGATGACGTAGTTGAATTAGTTCTTCAGGAATGACTGTGTCTTCACTTGAATTGCGATACATAAATTTACGTAACGATTCTTCTGTATAGTCGTAACCAATCACTTCTAAGAATGAACGTAGCTTTCTTTCGGGTACTTCTTGCATCGCTTGATAAATTGTATTACTGCCGATATAAACAACCTTATTTACTTTTTCAGGGTGGTCAATTGCATATTTAGCTGCAACGTAAGCACCTTGTGAGTTGCCGACAAGTGATACTTCATCTAGGCATAATGCTTCAATAAAATTATGTACATGGTCCACTAAGCTTTGATGACCATTTACTGGCCATGCGTGAGGGCGTGCATCTGTGAAGCCCATTGATAGTTGATCTACGGCGTATGCTCGGAAGCCAGCTTTTGCTAATGCAGGTAACATCAAACGCCAACCCGCTGCGCCGCAAGCTCCAGGTCCTGCACCATGTAGTAAAATTACAGCTGGTCCTTCTGTTCCGGCCCAGGAATAATGTGTACGTACACCGTTTGCTAATACGAAACTATTATGAAATCCTTCAAAAATTGTCATCGTTTTGCCCCCTTGTATTGTATTGATTGTTATTTTCTGTTTTGAGTATAACTGTTAAAAATATTAAACGTCATAGTGATTTTTATTGAATGAATAGTAATAATCTTTAAAATTTATTGAAAAATGAATCTCCTTTTTGTAATATGGGAAATAGGAAATCAAAGGGGCTGTGATTTTAATGAGTGAAATAGCATTTGATTCTAGCGAAACGAAAAATATTTTAATGTCGGCAAATGCCTTCCACACATTAAAAAACAATTTATTTAACAACATCGGCTCTCATAAAACGAAAGGCTTTTTATTCCGATTTGGTAAAGAGTTTGGGATGGAATCAGCAAAAAATATGCTCCAAAGTAAAAACTCGATCAATCCTGTCGGTAAAAGACATTCGCGCTTAGGTCACGTAAAAGATGTTATTTTCATGGGGGAAATTGTGCGCCATCCGGACGGCACGATTGAATGTATTGATACGTGGGGACAATGGGTAGAATCATTCGAAGCAGCATTACACCTTAAAAATTACGGTTTAGCAAATGAATGTGTTTGTCATATGTTATGCGGCTTTGCAAGTGGTGCATTGACATATGAGTTTGGCGAGTCAATTATTGCCGTTGAGTACAAGTGCGTCGCAAAAGGTGATCCATGCTGTGAGTTTAAAGTGCGTTTGGAGCGCGATTGGCTCAAAGAGAAGGAGGATCTTATTCACCTTTATCAAAACGACAACATTCTATCCGAGCTTGAAATGACATATGATGCACTTTTGCATCATAAGCAAATGCTCGAAAAAATTTCGATATTTCAAGGTCAACTTACGCAAAAAGTAACAGATAAGCATTCGATGGATGAAATTGTACAGGCTGCGTATGAGCTGTTGAACATCCCGATTTTAATTGAGGATATTCACGGCACTCCGTTAAGTCAAATCGGTTTAACGGAAGAACAGCAGCTAGTAATAAAAAAAGATAAGGCGAAATTATCGCATTTTGTCGATAAGCACAACGTTTCGCATTATAAAGGTGATAAATATTGGAAGTTGACGGCACCTGTTCTCATTAATAAAAAAAGTTATGCCACTTGTTCGTTTTTTTACTTTGATGACAAGTATATGGATGAAAACGACCACTTATTTTTAGAGCGTATTTCGACGGTCGTGGCGTTATGTATTTTATACGAGGAGACGCAGTTTGAAGAGCAACAACGTATGCGTAGCTCGCTATTAGAGCGCTTAATTCATAATCGAAATATTAAAGATATCGAATCTTACTATAAATTCTTACCGTTTAAGTTTCAGCCGCCATTTTCTACAGGTATAATTAGTGTGAAAAAGAAAAAGAAAAATCACGAAATTATTGACATTCATGACCAGCTAACAGAGCTTTCAAAGTTGGCAAAAGAGTGGGATTTATCTTGTATTTTTGCTGTACTCGGGGAAGAAATTGCTCTCCTTAACTCGCTAAATAGCGATCAGCAAGGTTGGCAAAGGAAAATCACGAAAATTTTTCAAAAGATGGAGAAGCAAAATAGCAATTATAAATATTCAATAGGGCTAAGCGGAACGTTTAGCAACTTTAAAGATTTCGAACGTTCTCTACAAGAGGCGCGTATCGCACAGCGCTTCCCAAACCAAAAGCTACTAACAGATTACGAAGATTTAGGAATGCTTGGCGATATCGTAAAGAACATGAGTATTGAGCAACTGCATGAAATGGCGAAAAAGACGTTAAAAGACTTATACAATTTCAATGATGTACGTAAAAAAGAATTGTTGCACACGCTTTACGTCTATTTATTAAATAGCCAACGCTTAAAAGAAACGATGGATGAGTTGACGTTATCAATCGGCGGTATCCAATATCGTATAAAGCAAATTGAGGAGCAGCTACAAATTTCACTAAAAAACGCATCAACTGCAGCGTATACTTTATTAGTTATTCAGGCACTAATTTTGTCGGATAGCTTAAACTTTGAGGAATTTGCACGCTAAAAAGCCAAATCATATGGACGACAAAAGGCATCGAAAGTTAACCTCTCGTATGCCTTTTGTCATTTGATTTGGACATCAAGCACTCGTACTTAATGATTACCATTAATAATCAAAAAAGACTGTAAACACACTCACTATTTGAGTTTGTCTACAGTCGGATATATTTTTTCTTATGGGATAAACCCATGTTGAATATTATTGCTCTACAACAACGTCTAAGTTCATTTGCACTTCTTCAGCAGCACGACTTGCATCTTCTTTTTCAGTTGATGTAATTTTTAATTTACGCGTAGCTAATAACACGATTGCAGTTACAACATATAAACTAACGATAATTATCACCCCTGAGTTGAAGCCAGAGCGAACGTCATCACCTGCAAGTGTAATTAAGTAACCAGTAATCCATGGACCAATTATACCAGCCATACTTGAAATAGATAGTGTAAAACCTGTCACACTGCCTACTAAGTTTTTCGGAATGATTATTGTTGTCATCGCAGCATTTAACGGTAATAAGCTTGTGTTCATTATTAAGCCCACTCCTAAGAAAATACATGCTAAAACTGGGGAAGATACAATGGTTGTCATTGCGTAAGAGGTTGCACCAACAAGTAATACTGTAACTAATACACGGTCATAAGATTTGATAAGGCTTTTATTTTTCTTGAATAAGAAATCTGTAAATTTACCTGCACAAATTGCGAATACTGTACCTGTAATACCCATTCCAGCGAATATTAAGCTCATCCTTTGTGGCTCAAGACCAACGATTTTTGTTAAGTAAGTTGGTGCCCAAGTAAGAACCCAAGTTGTAATCCACATGGATACGAAACCTACAACAAAAATTGATAATACATACGGGTTGATTAATACTTTTAAAATTTGCTTGAAGGGTACTTCCTTGTTAGAAGCTAAAGATTTTACGTCTTCGATCAGTGGTTGCTTTGGCTCGTCTCTCATAAAGAAGAAGAAGAGTGCCCATGCAAAGCTTGCTACCCCTAACATTGCAAAAGAATGTTGCCAACCTAAGTTTGTAATACCCATAACTATAAGTGGTGCAGCTAAATACGTACCAACTGTTGTACCAGAAGTCATAATAGCTGTAGCGACACCACGTTGTGCAATAGTGAACCATCGTGCAAGGTGTACTAGGCAAAAACCGAGCGTAGCACCCTCGAAGAAACCTAAGACAACACGTAGTAAAATTAATTGAGTTAACGTTTCGACAAAATAAGCGCTTGCTAATGAAAGTGTCCATCCAGTAGCGATCATCATTAATAAATATTTTGAGTTGAAGCGATACGTTAATGTGCCTAGAATAATACTTCCGACAGCGTATGCAGCGAAGAAGCTACTTCCCACTAAACCAAACTGATCGTAAGATAAATTTAGTTCAGTCATGATTGGTTCTGCGGCTAATCCTAAAACTGATTTATCCGTATAGTTTAAAACAGAAAGCAAGAATAGAAATCCTAATACAACCCAACGCATGAAAAGCCCCCTTATATTTCCGTATTTTCCCATCCCTATCATTTTGTAACCAAATTGTTAGATATACTTGAAAATTCTTTAGGCAATTTCACATCTCCACTTTACTCTAAGGCGATTGTCAGCGTTTTCAAAAAATTGTTAGGATAATTTCCCACCTCCATTTTTTTTGCAAGATACGCATTCATTTCAGCGATTCTTTAATAAAATAATAGTGTCTATTGGGAATATTCAGATTACGAATCTTCCATGAAAAGAATTCTATTTGAAAAAAAAGAGATTTACAAGAAAAAAAAAGAAGGATACTAATTTGTTTTTGGAAGAGAACAAATTAGAAAGAACTAAATTCCAATTCCAAAAAGTGAAATTTTTGACATGATGATATATTGATAGATCTGACTTTTTCTTAAAAAAAATTCACAAAAAATTCAAATTTGGTTTCGGGTAAATTTTATTGTTTATATTTGAATTTTCAATAAAAAATACCATGATAATATTAAATTAACTCAATTATGATTAAATCAATCGATTAAGAATGGAGGAATTGAGATGGATGATCGTTTATTTAGGGATGCAATGGGAAAGTTTGCTACAGGGGTGACGGTTCTTTTAACTGAAAACGAGGGAGAAACACATGGAATGACAGCAAACGGTTTCATGTCAGTATCATTGGATCCGAAGCTTGTCTTAATTTCTATTGGACATAAAGCAAAGTTTTTAGAGAAAGTTTCACAGTCTAAAAAATATACAGTAAATATTTTAGCGGAAGATCAAGAGCATTATTCACGTCATTTCGCTGGAAAACCTGGTGAAGAAGTTGAATTTGAGACGTTAGCTGAACTACCTGTATTAAAAGGGGCGATCGCTCAAATCGCATGTGAAGTTGTATCAGAACATATAGAAGGTGACCATACATTATTCATTGGTAAAGTAGTAGATTTACGTCTTCTGGATAAAGATCCGTTATTGTTCTTCAGCGGTAAATATCGTCAATTGACTGTGTTAGAAACAGTTAAATCATAAAAGGAGAATTGTCTATGAATATTCAAATAATGGCTGAAGCATTGCTTGAAGCAGAACGGACGAAACAACCCATTGCCCCATTAACTGAAACCTATGAAAATATTACAGTTGCAGATGCTTATGCAGTGCAATTAGCGCAAATTCGTCAGAAGATTGACACAGGGGCGACAGTAAAAGGGCTAAAAATCGGTTTAACCAGTAAAGCGATGCAAGAAATGTTGAATGTATATACACCAGACTACGGCTTTATTTTAGATACGATGGTATATGACGAGGAAGATGGTTTAGTGGCCGAGTCCTATATTCAACCAAAGGTAGAGTTTGAAATAGCATTTGTTTTCAATAAAGAGTTAAAAGGGCCAAAAGTAACCGTACAAGATGTAATTGATGCAACAGCTTATGTTGTACCAGCAGTAGAAGTAATCGATAGCCGTATTGCGAATTGGAAAATAAAATTCGAGGATACAGTGGCAGACAATGGTTCTTCAGCAGGTGCGATTTTAGGCGAAAAGCGTACACTGCTTAAAGAAATTGAAGACATCACAAATATTCCAATGATGGTGAAGAAAAATGGTGAATTTTTAGACGAAGCAACGAGCTCGGCCGTGTTAGGTAACCCACTCCATGCGGTTGTTTGGTTAGCAAATGAAGTAAGTGCATATGGCATTTCTATCGAGCCAGGCATGTTTGTTTTATCAGGAGCACTATCAAAGGCTGTTACCTTTGAGACAGGCGATGAATTCGAAGTTGACTTCGGTATACTGGGAAAAGTAAACGTTACCATTTTGAAGGAAGTAGTGAAAAAGGCAAGATAAAAGAAAAAGGAGAATCGCAATGAAGGTAATCTATGTGAATGCTAATAACTTACAAGAGATTAGACAAACAGCTCCTGATGTCGCAATGGCGCTTGGTTATTTTGATGGTGTGCATTTAGGGCATCAAAGTGTAATTCAAACAGCTAAAGAAAAAGCAAAAGCACAAGATTTATCATTAGCCGTTCTCTCTTTTTTCCCGCATCCAAAAAGTGTGTTATTTCCAGACAAAGAATTCTCCTATCTAGAGCCACTAGAACAAAAAGTAGAAAAGTTAGAAAAGCTTGAAGTGGATATTTTTTATATCGTAGAATTTACAAAGGAATTAGCTAAAGTAGAAGCGAACGATTTTTTAGATGATTATATTATCGGTTTGAATGCTAAGGAAGTTATTTGCGGTTTCGACTATACATATGGGGCAAAAGCAAGTGGTACTGTTAAAACACTGGCAGTTTATGCGGCGACACAGCAAGTAGGCCTAACTGTTGTCGAGGAGTTAAAGTGGAATAATCAAAAAATTAGTTCGACTTTGATTCGGAAGCACTTAACAGAACGAAAGCTTAGTGAATTACCGAGTTTATTGGGAGGCTTTTATAAAACTAAGTATTGTCAAAAGAATGGTATACTACCGAATTATTCGTTACCGAATGTAGGTAGTTATAAAGTATTGATTGAAGATCGACATTCTTTCATTGAATGTGTTGCAACAGTAAAGTGTAAAAAATATATTCAGATTCATCATGAAGTGTCTACACTACCGAATTTATTAACGATACAATGGGTTGATCGTTTCAACAATACCAAGCTGATTATTTAGCCTTTGATTTTATTGATAAACCCACCAACATCCCTTTGTGTTGTCAATTACACTCCACACATGTGGAATGCAGAAACATTGGTGGTCAACTGGTGGCAGATGGATTGCAAACTTGCCGTATTGCTTGTTCCAATGATATATGTAAGTCGTAAATTAAAAAAAATAAAATTAATTATTGATTCTATCAATATTTTTAAAATATATTTCAACATATATGTCAGGTTATCTTATATATTTACATATAAGTTATTTTTAATTATGTTGATCATATCATCATTATTATTAAACAATGGGATTGCTGTGGTAGCTTCTTTTTCTTTTGGCCCTGTTAAAATAATAGTGTTGATTTTTAAATATGGAAAAAATCAGGATGAACAATTGATGGAAAACCATGAAGAAATACGCTTTTGTCTTTTGGTTAAGAGGACGAACTAATCAAAATTAAGAGGATAATAACTTCAGTTGATTTCATTTACCTTATTTAGTTATAATGAATTGTTTTTAACATTATTGAGGAGGAACATTATTTTTATGTCAGTAGAAGTAGGCAGCAAAGTACAAGGTAGAGTAGCAGGCATTACTAATTTTGGAGCTTTCGTGGAATTACCGGGAGGCACAACAGGTCTTGTACATATCAGTGAGGTTGCTGATAGCTACGTTAAAGACGTTAATGACCATCTCAAAGTTGGCGACCTGATTGAAGTAAAAGTGATTAGTGAGAAAGACGGAAAAACTGCCTTGTCAATCAAACAAGCGATAGATAGACCCGAAGGACAAACTTCTTCTTATCCACAACGCCAAGGAAGAGATTCTAGCCGTTCAAAAGACTTCCGTTCAAAAAGTAATTTCAAACCAAAGGAAAATTTTGAAGATAAAATGGCTCGTTTTTTAAAAACTAGTGAAGAGAATTTGTCTACCCTCAAACGTAGCACTGGAGCAAAACAAGGCGGTAGAGGAGGAAGACGCGGATAATCTGCTGCGTTTTTTAAAACTTCATCATATAGATAAAGGCAAGCCTGTATAATAAACGGGCTTGCCTTCTTTAATGTAACTCAAACAGACATTAAAACAATATTAAAGTTTAATAGAGCATTCTTATGACTAACGGAAGGGCTTAGGTGAATAAGGAAATTGGTGTATATGACTTTTTTAAAATGTTTATGTTTCAATACGAACCCTCCTGAAATGATATGGTATATTTCGTGTGCTTGGTTAATAACGTATAAAATGGATAAAACTAACAAACCACAGGAGCTCAGATTTACTATAATAATGGAGTGATTATATTTTAAATAAAGCTAAGGGTAAAGGCGAAACAGGTAGAGGTACAAGCAAGAAAGGCCAAGATCGTTGGAAAGCTAGTGCCACAAGGCAAAGAGTGCCAAACCTTATATAAGCAAGGTAATCTGAATTTTATTGATGATAATGCAATATGGAATATGGCCATAAATAAATTGAATTAATTCAGGATTCAAGGAAGGCAATTAATAAATATAAAGATGGACGAGGATGGAAGCGTAAACTAGAAGTGTTTATTTTCGGAGGATCCAAATGAATACATATGAATAAATTACATATATTAGGACTCATGGAAAAACGTTATTGAAAATGAGAGATAATATAAGGCACTTTTTAGTGCCTTTGGAGTAAAGCACCCATCCTAAATATTTTCGAGGTATTAAATGTTTGAAATTAGAGATATCGATTACATGATCAAAATATTCAAAAAAAATAATCCCTTCCTAATGTTGGAAGGGTAAATTATGATATTAGTGAATTTGTTCAGAAATATGACTTAATGCTTCTCCTGCTTCGTTAACATGAATGTTTACTGTTGCAAGATCGCCAATGGCACAAATACCTATCATTTCTCCATTTTCAACAACAGGAATACGTCGAATTTGATGATCAGACATCATACGAGCACATTCCTGTACATCTGTATCGGGTGAGCATGTGATTACGTCCTTTGTCATACTATCATGGCAATGAACGGACTTACAATCTTTTTCTTCAGCAACACAATTTAATACAATATCACGATCTGTAATCATACCAACAACTTTTTTACCTTCACACACAGGAACCGATCCACAGTTAATATCACGCATAATTTTTGCTGCTGCTGTAACTGTGTCATGTGGTGAACACACCTGAACATCTTTTGTCATAATATCGCGTACTATAGTCATCGTTTCTTCCTCCTCCGGTGATTAATTCTCATTTAGTATTTCCCCATTTAGTTCTATGTTATTAATCAAATACGAGTTTAAATTTCAATTAGATTTATATATCATACCTTATGGCACTAATATGCATCGAAAGCTCAATAAGAATACCTACGTCTTCAATAATTCGCAGCCATTCGGCAAAGAATTTATATACAGTTCAAATTGGGACATTATGACCGTGCTCAAGTGGGAGAGTATGTAGCAAAGCACCTAAAATATGCAGGAGTGGACCAGCAGTTTTTTTCTGATGGTGCATTAGATGAAATTCACCGGTTTTCTGGATGAGCCGCAAGGCTCATAAATAAGTTATATACTCATTGTTTGCTTTATGGCTCACAGAACGGATTTCGAATAATAGATGATCACATGGTTAAACGGGTTATTGAGGTAGAATTATCATGATTCTTCCTTTTTTCAGAGATACGGTTGGACAGTAATTGGACAACTAATACCGTCAATTTATGGACTATAAATTATCAATAACAATAGAAAGGAAAGGATAAAATAATATGATAAATAAACAAAAAAAGTAGACTCCCGTATGAGAGTCCGAAGAAATATATTTATAAAGGGGTCATTAATTACTTTTGATTATAAGCGGGTAATAAATTGTTAAAAAGAGGAAAAAGAACTAAGAATAATACCGAATTATCTAAAAATAATTCCAGGAATTTAATGCCCACTTATTAAAATGACTGTTACTTAAAGGTACTGTCTTATCTGTTAACCACTGTTAAACTATCGTAATCAAACAAAACCTTAAAAACTGATAAGGGCATTAATTTTAAAGATAAATATATATATGATATTATACTGCAAAGAAATCCAATTCTGTTATATAAAGAAATTGTAAAGATTCAATTTAATCCGAAATAAAATTAACTTACGTAAAAAACTTGATAATTAATAATTGATATACTGTATTGGATCTTGATAAAAACGTTGATTTAATGCCTTTTCGGAGGGGCTTAATGGGGTACTGGTGTCCTCCACAGTCTTCAAAACTGCTTGAGACCTGCGTGTCAGGTCTGGTGGGTTCGATTCCCACGCAGTCCCGCCAATTTAATGTTTTCAATCCACCACTCAACTTCCAACACACACAGTCTTTTGTTCATTTTTGACGAGACTGAGAGTGACCGAGAAGACAAAACTGTGTTTGTTCAGAACCTTCAAATTCAATCATTTGGAGGTTTTTTATTATGCGTAAAGGTACTAGAAAGCATCTACTAAAATGACAAAGCAAAGATTAACCAACACAATGAAAAATCGAGAAGTACAAGCCTTTCTTATTGCACATAATTATGAAGTGCAAAAAGATGGAAGAACCAAAAAAATAGTTAAAAGAAAAGAAAAAAAATGATACCTTTATTTTAGTTCTTAGGTAGAGTTTGGTTTGGTCAAAGGTTATTAGAATAGTACACAGTTTTCAATAAATATTAGATAACGTATTGTGTACTATTTAGAAAAAGAAATAGTTGATTAAAAATAATGTGGATTTTTTAATATATTCTTTTATAATTACTGTATTATTGTTAATAGTTTTATTACGGCGAGACGAGTGAACGTGTCATTTTTCATCTTTATTAATTTATTCCATCGTGGCTTACCTTGACGTTTTTCTTTAACATTTGCAATAATTTTGCTCTTTCAATTTAGGACTAAACAGGTCATATTTTAAAGTACCAGTATCAAAGGGTACGGTGGTTGAACTTCTAATAAAGGAAAAATACAATCAGCTATTTAAACAAGGGAAATTTTTCAGCCCAGCAAACGAACATTTACAATAAGGCAAAATTAAAGGCTACTCGATTGAGTAGCTTTTAATCTATGGTTATATGCTTCCATCTTTTTCCTGTTGCGATTGCACTAATATGTGCTGGTACTACACTATAGCGTTCAGCTATTACCTTTTGTTTTTCACCTTGTCTTAATAGTTGTTTAATTTCCTTTACTGTTTCTTCGGTTAATTTATCTCTAGGTGGATATGGAATTTTATCATCATATGGTGTTTTTAACCAAGCCCAATTTTTCTTGCTTTTTATTGCGTCAATATTTTTGACCTTAAATTGTTTTGCTATATCTTTACTTCTTACACCTTCTGCTAATAATCGCTTGATTTCAATAACTTCTGATTCTGTTAATAGTGTACGGGATTTATATTGTTCTCCTTTTGCATATTCTCCTACACGTCTTCTACCAGCTTTTGAAGGAACAAATAGTAAGCTGGGTTCATGGTCAAATTCTAAAATAAATTTCTTTTTAATTTTGTTCACCTACTTATGGGAAAATAGAAAAAGCTAATCAGCGAGTGATTAGCCATTACTTTTTTCCACAAAAAATTGTTCAATAGCCATCAAGGTTTCTAATGTGTCAATTTGGCTATCTTCATTTAAAATAATTTCTCCCTTTAGAGATAATTTATCATTCGGCTTTAATTCAAATAGAAAAAACTTCAACATAGTTGATATTAATTTACTTGAATCTCTTTCATTTAAGTGGATTCTCCATAATGTACAGTGAATTACTTCTTCACATAATTCCACATTAATATTATAGCGTCCTGTTCCATGAGAAAAACCAATATGCTTGTGTGACCAGCTTATTATTTTAAAATCAAGCGAGTTGAAGAATTTGACGATAATTTTAGGGGCTAACTTTCTGACCAATGCTTTTTCTCTTTTTGTTCGTTTATAATAGGATTCTTCTTGCATATATAAACCTCCAAGAATCAATAATAAATCCATTATTAGTCAAAGAAGGTTAGATTATACGTTATGCTTAGAACTGGTAGGCTTAGAAAATCGAAAATCAGCAGAAAAAAGCGGAAAGCAAGGAAAACGTAAAATGGGATAAATTTTGTGTGTGGGATATAGTCCAGCCGAAAGCAAAAAAAAAGGATACCCCCCTTATTTTTCAAATATTTTTTATTATCTCTGAAAAGTCTGCTTTCCAAAAAAGTCTACTTCGAGGTGAATCTTGTTTGTCCATTTCTATAGCAGCATGATAAACTTTTTTTCTATATTCCAGTACAATTTCTCTTTTTTCGCCGTTACCCATTCCTTGAGCATAAAAATAACTTCGTATTTCTTTTGGAATACCAGTTCCAGGATGAAGGAATGCGGATTTATCAAGTGTTTTTATTGCTAAATCTCCCGAAATAATCTCCCATGAATGACTTTTCAAATAATTCCAATGACCTTTATCTTCAGAATCAATTTTGAAATTACTTTCAACTATTATAAATCCTAAACCTTTTAAAAACCTATTAGTTTCATCACCACCACTAAACAAAGAAGGTAAATATTCTTGACCATTAGCGAAAATATTTGCAATAGAAACCACGTATTTTGGAGGATAATATTTACCTTCATAATAAATGTTAAACCTTGTTGATTCTCTCCTATCTGGTACACCGGTTTACAGCCAGATGATTGGGAAGTAGAAATCACACTTTGATAAAAAGGGTGCTTATGGTTCATTCTGTCAGCACCCTTTTCACTTTCCACAATACAAAATATTTGCGGCTTCGCCGAGTCTTTACGTACGGTCAAAAAAAAATTAAGAGTGAAACTTTTGATGTAACAGCAGGAATATTGACACTTTTAATGCAATGCAGAAAATATGAGAAAAGCAAAACCTTTACCAAACGGAGATTATTTTGAAACTAATCTTAGTGCGAGTGCAATATTCTGATTAGATTTCCTAGATTTGTTTCAAAATTGCATAATCTAACCTCCAAGGTTAAGTAAGGAAATTTTAATTATAACTATTATAGTGAAAATTGATAAGTTCGTTTAAGGTAACACACGATTTTATATTTGCTTCATCTTTAAAATGACCGAAAAATGGCTCTAGGGGAGCGTTATCCCAACAGTTTCTCCTTTTTTAAACACCAAATATATACCTTTTGTGAACTCGATTGGAATTTTAGTAGGTAGATAAAAAAACATTAAGTCTATTTAAGAGTATTCAATTTCTGCATTCCATAATGAACAGAAGATTTAAGGTGGTTAATTTTAAACATAACTATCAAATGAGGTGTCTTTTATTTCTTTTAAATAATAATATAAAACACCTCCTCCTTTTTTAAGAAAAGTAGTGTCAGGAAAATCGTATAATTAGACACCTTCTTCGGAAAGAAAGCGGTTTCCCTAGAGGGTATTTAGAAACATAATAGACTTATAAATTAACAACTAGGAACAACATGAAGTAATAGGATTTGTTAACCATTTAGCAACATTTTTCTTTTTTGTAGTAAGTATGAGTTTATTTATAGATACATATGAAAAACCTCCTCTGTGCATATTGATGACGTATGGTTAATTACAGCTCCTATTAACATATAAGAGGCTTTTTAATATGGACTTCTTAGGTCCACTTACTTCATTCAGAGTAAAAGTAATTTTTTCTATCTTATGAATTTAGTTGCGGCGCCCCTTATGGAGGTGTTTATTGATTTTCGGCTGCTGCATTTAAATAGAATTTATTATATAAAGCTATTGGGGAGGTAAACATGCAAAAAGGAAGGCATTTACAGAAGTCAATTGTTTTATCACTAATTATTTCATTACTATTTTCTACTTTTAGTTTTAATTTTGCATATGCCAGAGATAGTAAATTTACTAGGCAAGGTGCCGGCCCAATGTATTGGAATTCTTATGAACACCAGTGGAGTAAAGATGTGTTTATGCCTGAACATCGGTTAAAAGAAAATGTTGATTGGATGGCCAAAAATTTCCTCCCTTACGGGTACGACATGATCAGTACTGATGGATGGATTGAAGGTGCAACACTCTTAAATGAAAACGGTTACGTTGTGTCACATAATGATCGCTGGATGACGAACCCGATTTATATGGATGGACGCGAGAATCCCTACCTTCTGCCTGGGAAGTTATTTAATGGTGACTTCGAATATGGTACAAAAGAGGGCTGGGATATTAAAGGAAATGCAGATTCGGGTGTAGATAAGTCCGGGGCGCGTAATAACTTTAAATTTTATTTTTATAAAAATGCAGCGTTTAATGGTTCCGTAAGCCAAAAAGTAACAGGGCTAGAAAAGGATAAAACCTATCATTTGTCTGCATGGGCAGCTTTAGGAGATTTCACAGGATCAAATCAGTTTAATGATGAAGCAATTGGCAGCCATGCAGTAATGCAAATTATTCAGAACGGCGAGGTAGTAAAAAAATTTCCAATTGAGCCTAGTTCAAGTTATAAGAACTATACACTTGATGTGGATTCAGTAGGAACAGAGCTGACAATCGAATTTGTTATTGATGCTAAGCAGGGAAATGCTTCTTTGCAGCTTGACGATATCACCTTTGAAACAGTAGAAAAAGGTCAGATACCTGAAGGGAATATCGCCGTTAATGGTGGATTTGAGCAAGACGAAAAAAGCGGATGGAGTTTTGATGGTTCATTTGGTTATGGACGTAATGATGACCCAGAGGGTGATAAGTCATTATGGACCTATAGCGGGGATCCAAACAAACAAACTGTTTCACAATCATTAACTAATCTTCCAGACGGCAATTACGCTGTTAGCTCCAAGGCTAAAGGGAAAAATAGTTTTGTAGACAAAGGGGTTACTATTGAAATGAAGCTTTCTGGATATGATCAGGCTAATCCAGACGCCTCTGTAAGTAAGCAAGTAACTTCAGAAACGTGGGCTACATATGCAGCAACGGTTCACGTGACTTCCGGCCAATTGAAGATTGAATTTATCGTCAATCCTGCTGAAAAACAAGGACGCGATGCTGGAATTGACATTGATGATGTCAAAGTGGAATACGATTCATGGAAGGGTTACCCGAATGAGCGTTATCCAGATGGTCATACATGGAAATATTGGGCTGACTATGTAAAAAGTAAAGGAATGAAGTTTGGAATCTATTACAATCCACTTTGGGTTTCCCCAGAGGTTGTTAAAAATCCGGATAAATACAAGGTTCCAGGAACGAATACACCGGTAGCCGATCTTGTCATTAAAGAACCGCAAGATATTGGCGGCGGAAAAATACTTCAAGGTGACCGATTTGATGGTGGTCAGGGCGGCGAAAGAGCACTTTATTGGTTAAATGTTGATCATCCTGATGCAGAGAAGTACTTGAAAGGTTATATAAAGTTCTTTGCTGAACAGGGTGCTTCGTTTTTACGTGTCGACTTCCTCTCCTGGTATGAGAGCGGCTATGATAAGGGACTTGGCCAGATCGGGACAGGACACACAAGAGAGCAGTATGAAAAGGCACTTAAATGGATGGATGAGGCCACAAAAGAAAATAATGTATTCCTTAGCCTCGTTATGCCCAACTTGAATAACCATGGTGAATTAGAACAGAAATACGGCGATATGATCCGGATTGATGAGGATGCTTTCAGCGGCGGTTGGGACCATATCAGTGGACGGAGGCAGGAGTGGACAAATAATTGGTCACAGTGGGCTAATCCATTCCAAGGATTTACTGGCTTTGCCGATATTTCTGGAACGGGTTCGATAATCAATGACGGAGACTTCTTAAAGCTGAATACCTTCAAAGGCCGTTATGCTGAGGACGAAAAGAAAACAGCCATTTCGCTTTTCACTATGGCAGGTTCACCAATTACGATTGCCGATCAATATGACACAATTGGTGACAACTATAAATATTTCCAAAACACAGAAATGGTTGAATTGAATAAACTTGGATTCGTTGGAAAACCAATTTTCTATTCCAATAAGCATTATAAAACCGGTAACAGCCGCGACAGTGAAAGATGGGTCGGGCAGCTGCCTGATGGATCGTGGGTTGTTTCTCTTTCCAACCGCAGTGATTCAAGCAAAGGACTTTCAGTGGATTTTAAAAAATTACTTGGAATTGAAGATGAAGCATTTGTCCGCGATCTCTGGGAACATAAAGATTTAGGCTACCGGACGATGTACTCCAAGATGCTCGACCCGCATGACAGTACCGTAATAAAAGTAGTACCAGAAACAAACAAAAAAGTTTATCAAACGGAAGTAGCTTCTTATCAAGGAGGAGCCATTTTTGATAACGATCTGACGGGATTTGGCGGCTTCGGCTATATCACTGGACTTAATAAAAAAGGGTCAAAAGTGACAATGGCTGTTGATATGCCGGAAGCAGGGAAATATCCTTTAGACATAAAATATTCAAACGCAGACACAGAAGAAAGTACATTATCCTTGTCCGTTGAGGATAGAGATATGAAGGTAATCCAAACTCCAGTGCAGGTAACGTTTAAAGGTACTGGAGATAAATGGGGTACTGCTGAAAAATCCATCCAGTTTAACAAAGGTGTTAATTTAATCACCCTTGAATTCACAGGGGAGGACAAAGGTTCTGCTTCAATTGACTCTATTCAATTCGGATCTTCTGCCGGCGGACAGCTTGTTAATGGAGATTTTGAGATGGGCAATGAAACTGGCTGGACTGTAGATACGATGGGGACAACCCTTTGGCATGGAGTTGATACAAACGATGCCTATCAAGGAGCTAAACAATACTTGTATTCTCCAAATGATGGTGGTAAAGCTTCCTCTAAGCAAACTGTATCTGGTTTAAAAAATGGAAAGTATACCGTTTCGTCTATGGTTAAACTGATGCCGCATTTGGATCCATCTTTTGCAGGCGGAGTGGCAAAAATGATTGTATCCCAGCCTGGCAAAGAGAAGGTAGAAGTAACTCTTCAACCGAATCTAAAAGATCCTAATGGCCCGGTGAAGCAAAAATATGATGCAGCAGATTTTGAGTATAAAAAGTTTAGCACGGATACGATTGATGTAACAGAAGGTCAAGTGACAATTGAATTTTATCTAGAGGCATCTAAAGCAGATACATCCATGCAACTTGATAATGTCGAGCTTGTATCAGCTGACTCAGGGGCACCAGAGGAAGTCAAAATCCAACTCTACAACAATGGATTTGAGGAAGGTTTCACAGGGTGGAGCAGGACCAATATGGTGAATCAATCCATTGAAGCGGAAGGTGGAAAGGTCTTTGCACGGGTGGCTGGTTCCGATGCATATTCATCTGATATATGGCAATTTGCCAATGCACCGATCGATGGAAATTACCAATTATCGGTTAGTACTCGCAAAGCGGGAGGCTTTGAAAATGCTTCGCTTTATGTTACCTATTCAGGTGGGACAAAAGAGGTGTCTATCCCAGCAGGAAGTGACTGGAAAGAAATAAAGATTCCAAATATCTCACTGTTAAATGGTGAAGTCGTGAAGGTCGGCATAAAAGCAGATGGTCAGGCTGACAGCGTCCTTGATGCTGATGAGATAAAATTAACAAAAATGGATCCATCTGTCCCATTGAAAGTTTCTTATATTGAGAGTTTAGATGCAGATAAACCGTACACTCTAAGTGCAGATGGTAAGAGCATTGTTTTGAATTCTACAGGCGGGGAAAAGGTTAAGGTCGAGTTCGTTCAAAACGATACTGCTAAAGTTTGGCTGGAACCGACTGGAACATTTAAGAAAAAGGCTTCTTATGTTGTTAATCAAGAAGCAGCAACTATTGTCCCTAAAGTAAGTGATCAGAAAGATTATATTTTAATTCAATCAGACAAAATGAGTTTACGAGCATACAAGTCTCCATTTAAGCTTGCCTATTATGATACGGCTAATGCTAAGCTGCTCACAGAACAGCTCGGAGGCAGTGGTTTAGGCTATGACGAAGATACAGGCGTATACGCTGCAATGAAACTTGATACAGATGAGCATTTCTTTGGTCTCGGTATGGACCGTGACTCCCAATCCTTTGATAGAAGAGGTCAAAGGATAGTGATGAACAACGCTATGAAGGGTGGGTACGGTGGTAACACTTCCGACATTTCAGGTACGTTCTTCACAAGTACAAAAGGATACGGACTATACTTTGATAACACCTATGAAAATGTCACATTTGATATGGGAGCAACTGATACCGAAAAGTATACATTCCATTCACCAAACGGCGAAATGGTTTACTACTTTATCGCTGGAGAAAGTAAAACGAATCTAACGGACATTATGAAAAGCTTTGCTAACTTAACAGGTACTCCACCAATGCCTCCACAATGGACATTAGGCTATATTCAATCGAAGTTTGGATACAAGAGCTGGGCTGAAGTGAACAAGGTTGCAGATACTTTCCGTGAAAAACAAATTCCTTTGGATGGTATGATCCTTGATGCTTATTGGGCAAAAGATAACCATTACTTTGACATGACATGGTCGGAAGCTTTTGCAAATCCGAAAGAAAGCATGGAAGCGTTAGAGAAAAAAGGTGTTAAGATGGTCCCACTTGTTGATCCGTATGTTCAAATAACGGCAAACACCTTTAATGAAGGTGACAAGAATGGATATTTCGTTCAAGATACGTCAGGTAATACCATTATTTATGATGCTTGGTATGGTAAATCGGGGTTAGTCGATTTTACCAACCCTAAAGCTGTGGAATGGTTCAATGCACAGGTTAAATCCTTACATGATGCTGGTGTAAAAGGGTACTGGATTGACTTAAATGAGCCCGAAATAGCAACCGATTCCATTAGACATCAATTCGCTAAAGGAAATGCAGCGGAAATTAGAAATGTATATGCCCTAAATGAGGCAAAAGCCTTTTATGATGGGCACAGAAGCTACAGCAATGACAGACTTTGGAGCTTGGCACGTTCCGGTTTCACCGGGATTCAGGAATATGGAACTACAGTTTGGAGCGGCGATGTCGATGCGAGCTGGGATTCTTTACAGCACAATTTACAATTGGGCTTAAGTGCTTCAATGTCGGGAATGTCTTACTTCACAACGGATACTGGAGGGTTTAACGGGAAGCCATCTGCTGAACTCTATACACGCTGGATGCAGGCAGGTGCGTTTATGCCAATTTTCCGTGCCCACAATTGTGAATGCGGAGATCCAACAAATACAAGAGAGCCATGGGCGTTTGGCACAGATGCAGAGGCGATTGTTAAACAAAGCATTGTGCAACGCTATAAGCTTCTTCCTTACATTTACTCAGCTGCAAAGCAAACATCAGAGAACAACATCTCGTTGATGAGACCACTTGTCATGGATTACGGAGCAGATGCTAAAGTATATGGTATTGAAGATCAATGGATGTTCGGTCCGAATATGCTCGTTGCTCCTGTATCAAAAGAAGGAGCAAACAAAAGAAGTATCTACCTTCCGGGAGGTACATGGTATGACTGGAACAATAAAGCTGCATATACAGGTGGACAAAGCATCGAGTATAATGCTGATTTGTCCAAGGTTCCGGTTTTTGCCAAGGAAGGAGCTATTATCCCAGAGCGTGAGGTTCAAAATTATACAAATGAAAAACCTTTAACACAAATAAATGTAAAAGCTTTTCCGAAACAAAATGGGGAAGTAACTACCTTCAACCTCTATGAAGATGATGGGCAAACATATAATTATGAAAAAGGCCAGTCAGTAGATACTAAGCTTTCCATAGCATCCAATTCAGGTGAAGTAACATTTGAAATTGCAGCGATGAAGGGGAGCTTTGCTGGAAGTATTCAAAACAGAGCATGGATGGCTGAAATAAAGGCAAACGCTTCAGGTAAAGCTTTCAACTCTGTAAAAAGAAATGGTAAAAAATTAAAACAAGTAGCTTCTAAAGAAGCAGTTGAAAAAGACAGTGATGTTTGGTACTACGATTCCAAAACCGATATGTTATATTTTAAAACTGCTCAGGTATCAACATCCCAAGCACAAGTTATTACAAGCGATTTAAAGGGAAAGCCTCCTGTTACAGTAAAGTGATGGAGTAAAAGAAAAAATTCTAATGAATAAATAGCCCCAGCAGTTGCTTCTGGGGCTATTTTCTAAATTTAAATGGAAATTTATTTTCCCCAAGGAGGGTTACCTATTGGTAAGAGAATATCCTGGATTATTAGAAAAGGTAAATGTAATAATTGGGAAGAATGTTAAAAATATGACTCTAATTGATACAATTAAAGAATTAGTCGATAGATTCGAGAGTCTTAAAGCTCTCCCTAAGCATGAGCATAATAAATGAATATATTTCAGGCTAGTAATGCTATTAAATAAAGATATAAGGAAAAACCTTTTTTTTAAGGGGGGACTAATCATGGGAAAACTTGACTTGGAAGAATTGAGAGAAGTATACGAAAAGGCACTAAAAATAAATATAAGCCCAAATTTTATTAATCTAATAAAAAATGAATTAAATAAAAGAAAATAAAAATATATTTTAGATTATAAAACGTATCCGACAGAGTAGACACTAAAAAAGGTCTACCTCATCGGGTACTTTTTTGTATAATGAAAAAAATGTGAGAAATTAAGAATAATCATATATAACTCTTTACCGATAAAGAAATAGAAAAGATTCTTTCTAATACTCCTTATGTCAAATCTGTAAGTACATTACACATACTGATAAATATAAAAGGATCTTTATTGCTGAAAGCGAGAATGGAAAATTACCAGGGAGCAGTGACTTGGTAGCATAAATCGGTACTTTTTCA
Source organism: Bacillus sp. ISL-46 (assembly GCF_018613205.1). Lineage (NCBI taxonomy): Bacteria > Bacillati > Bacillota > Bacilli > Caryophanales > Bacillaceae > Bacillus > Bacillus sp. ISL-46. The sequence continues at coordinate 3,647 of NZ_JAGGQR010000048.1, read as the reverse complement.
TTGTCTCATATTAATTGGTCATTTCAGGTTAGCCCTTTCATTGGAAGTGTTTTTTTATACAAAGAACGAAATTGGTTTAGGACGGATAGTGTAATATATTACGATTTAAGTGTTAATTATTTTGTTTTTAGTGTTTAAAATTATGAATATTCTAGAAGAAATCATATAAAGATTCATTTTATTGTATAGTGAAATTATCAAGGAAAGGGGGAGTATATAGAAAATACAAAGGATACTAATGCTTCAACTTGCATTGCCAGTAATCTATTAGTGTATGAAAACGTAAAAGGCCTTCAAGTTATTTGTAAGCGTTATCACATTTTAGATAGGGGATGAAATCGATTAGAAAGAAGAGTATATTTTTCGTTATCATGATTCTGATTACCGTGCCTTTCTATTTTATCGGAAAAGATCAGCCACATGCGCAAGCCGAGGATTCTGGTACAATTATAAAATTAGTGAATACAGACAAGGCTCGATACAATCCTGGCCAGTCTGTAGAAATATTTGTGGATTTACTAAATAAAACGGGAGCTAATTTTTCAGGGAACGTTACTCTTTACTTTCGGTATCTTGGTTCACAGGCTGACACAGACCAGGTTAAATCGATTACCCTAGCAGAAAATGAAGCTAAAACATTAACATATAGTTGGACACCGCCCCCAAATGATTACAGAGGATATTTAGTTGAAGTTTGGGTCCGCGACGACACAGGCACAATTATTGATTCTGGTTCAACTGCTGTTGATGTTTCTAGCACCTGGACTAAATACCCTAGGTATGGATATGTTAGTGAATTTTCGGATACAACTGATTCGGCTAAAAAAACATGGGAGTTAAAAAACTACCATATTAATGGACTTCAGTTTTATGACTGGCAATGGAAACATCATATCCCGAACCCTGATCCTTCTCATGCTTACTGGCAGGATATTGGTAACAGATGGATATCAAGAAATACTGTAAACAGCTATATAGATAATGCACATAGTTATAATATGAAAGCTATGAATTATAACTTGATAAATGGAGCATTTGATAATTACTGGAATGATGGAGTACAGGTGGCATGGGGGCTATTTAAGGACTCCAATGGAAATTACGATCCTGGACGGCAGGATGCTCATCCACTGGAAAATGGATGGGCTACAAGCAAAATTTACCTGTCAAATCCTGCAAATACAGATTGGCAGAACTATATAAATTTAAAGGAAAGTGAAGTTTTTAAGAATTTTGCTTTTGACGGCTGGCATATTGATTCTCTGGGACCCCGCGGGGATTTATATGATTGGAACAGGAACCATATAAATCTTGAAGACACATATGGTTCTTTCATAAATGCAGCTAAGGCTTCTTTAGGCAAGGATATAGTTTTTAATTCTGTGGAAGCTTATGGCCAAGATCAGGCTTCCAAGTCCAATGCAGACTTTGTATATTCTGAGCTATGGGATGGGAATCCAAGCAATGATGACTATGCTGATTTGGTAAAATTGGTAGAGAAATCAAAGGCATTAAGCAATAAATCAGTAGTCTTCGCAGCCTACATGAATAGAAACTACTCCAAAACAACCCCTGCAGAGACTAAGAGGAATTTTAATGATTCTTCAATAAGATTAGCAGACGCGGCAATATTTGCAGCTGGAGCTTCACATATTGAATTAGGTGACGGCGGATATATGCTTTCTGATGAGTACTTTCCTAATAAGAATCTCATTATGACGGATTCCTTAAAGAAGGCAATGGGGAATTATTACAACTTTTTAACAGCCTATGAAAACCTGCTGCGTGATAATATTGTAAAGGGAAGCAACAAAATTACCCTGACGGACCAAGTAAATTTTCCATCAAGTACCGATGGGGAGGCAGGGAAAATCTGGACGTTTGCGAAATCGAAGAATGGTTACGATATTGTGCATTTAATCAATCTTATGAACAATACATCTACTAAATGGCGGGATGATAATGGAGACTATCCTGCACCAAATGTGCAGGAAAATATTCCTGTGAAAATTTATTATGATGGGACCCTTTCTTCAAACGCCAAAGTATGGTGGGCCACTCCTGACTTTGAAAACGGTAAAGCAAACAGCTTATCGTACACTAAAGGAAGCGATTCTCAGGGAAATTATATTTCTTTAACGGTACCTAAATTGCACTATTGGGATATGGTATGGATTGAGAAGGATCAAAATGAAACAGGTCAGATAATATTTAATGACTTTGAGTCGGACGGGGTGGGGACATTGCCTACGGGATGGGCCCCATTAAACGGAGCCTGGTCAATAACACAGCCTACAGGTTCTACAGGGGAATTAACTGTTACAAGCTCAAATGGGGGTATTGCTAAATATAAAAATGGTTTCAATACTGGGGATTATTCGGTTGAAGGCCATGTTTATATACCTGATACTACCAATAATGGAGCTATTCTCGCACGCATACAGCAGGATGGTGGATTCTATCAGCTAGAATTAAAGGAAGGCAACAAATATGAATTATATAAATTTGATGGAACGACATGGCGAGAGATAAAAGGAGGAGAGTACATTTACTCTTCAGGCTACCATTATTTAAAGCTAACCTGTATAGGGAATCAATTTACAATTGAGATTGATTTAAATCAAATGGGAACCGTCAGCGACTATCAAGACCCCTTCATGAAAGGCTCTGTCGGCTTGCGAAGTGAAACTGGAAATCGGAGATGGGATAATTTAAAGGTCACTGCCAAATAATGAGAGCAACAAACAAGATAAATATTTATTTTAATAGGTAATGTGTGCAGGAGGTCGTGGCTGCCCAAATGGGCAGCTTTCATATTGATTTAAAGGCGGTTATTTGACCAAAACAAAGAGGTTAAGATTAGTATTTAGTTATGAAAATTGAAATGTAATCTTTTAGAAGAGGTGAGTTTAGTTGAGTAATGTTCAGCAGAATATAAAGTTAGGTTTAGAACGAATTGTTTTTATTGGGAGAACATTCGAAGAGTATTTGGATATGTTTTCTCTTTCAGAAGAAGAACTAAAAGGAAAGAAAATACTCGATTGTCCAGCAGGAGCTTGTTCATTTACTGCTGTTGGTAACAAATCAGATTTAGATGTAACTGCGTGTGATATTGCCTATTATCACTCAGGCGAAGACCTGAAAAATAAAGGTCTTCAGGATATTGAACACGCGATGAAGCATATGGAAAAAGCTCATAGCAATTATAAATGGGATTATTTCAAGAATATAGAGGGGCTTAGAAACAATCGGTTAAAAGCCTTACATGATTGTGTCAACGATATGATGGAATCCAGAGAAAGATACATTCCCGTTACTTTACCTACTTTACCGTTTAAGAATGAACAATTTGATATTCTTCTATCTGCACATTTTTTATTTATGTATGCCGATAGATTAGATTATCAATTTCATATAGATACATTAGATGAATTATTAAGGGTTACTAAAGAGGAAGTTCGCATCTTCCCCTTAGTTGATTTAGAAGGTAAAAGATATATACATTTAGACAAAGTAAGAAATCATGTTATCGAAAAAGGTTATTCTGTAGAGGAAGTAAAAGTAACCTATGAATTTCAAACAAATGCTAATTCGATGTTAAAAATAAAAAAAGGATAGTAAAAAGGTAAACTGTACCCGTTGTAAAG
>NZ_JAGGQR010000047.1:0-97899 GCF_018613205.1 Bacillus sp. ISL-46 | reverse complement strand
TCACGTAGAGAGGTTCTACGTAACCGAAATCGAAGCAAAAGAGAGCTTCCGGTCACATAGAAGGTTTATCTATACCTAAAGAGTTGTTACATAGAAAGTGAGGATACAAGATGCGTTTTGATGAGGCTTATTCAGGGAATGTATTTATTAAGAGTCATCCAAATTTTGAGGAGAGTCAGGTTGTTCTGTACGGGATGCCGATGGATTGGACGGTTAGTTATCGTCCGGGGTCACGGTTTGGTCCGGCCCGTATCCGTGAGGTGTCGATTGGTTTAGAGGAGTATAGCGCTTATCTTGACCGGGAGCTGGAAGATATTAAGTACTACGATGCAGGCGATATTCCGCTACCATTCGGGAATCCACAAAAGAGCATTGACATCATTGAAGATTTTGTTGACCAAGTCCTTGCTGCCGGCAAGTTCCCGCTAGGCATGGGCGGCGAGCATCTGGTCTCTTGGCCGGTCATGAAAGCTATGTATAAAAAGTATCCGGATCTAGCGATTATCCATTTTGATGCCCACACCGATTTACGTGAGCAATATGAAGGCGAACCGTTGTCGCACTCGACCCCGATCCGCAAAATTGCGGAACATATTGGGCCGAGTAACGTATATTCGTTCGGAATCCGTTCAGGGATGAAGGAAGAGTTTGAGTGGGCGAAGCAAAACGGGATGCATATTTCGAAGTTCGAAGTGCTTGAGCCATTAAAAGAAATCCTGCCGACACTTGCCGGACGTCCGGTCTATGTCACGATTGACATCGATGTCCTTGATCCAGCGCATGCACCTGGCACAGGTACGGTTGATTGCGGCGGGATCACTTCAAAAGAGCTGCTTGCCTCTATTCATGCGATTGCCCGTTCTGAAGTGAACGTTGTCGGCGGGGACCTGGTTGAGGTTGCGCCAATCTACGACCCTTCCGAGCAAACAGCCAATACAGCGAGCAAGTTAATTCGTGAAATGCTGCTTGGCTGGGTGAAATAAATAGAAAAGCGGAAGCGCCTTGCCCAGGGGCGACAGGCATAAGACGAGCCGGCGAGAAGGTTGCTCTTTAACCTTCTTGACGGATTGGCTTATGACCCCGAGCGCCTAGGCGCTGGAGCTAGACAATTTTCAAATTTAAGTTGCCTGACCCTTTTTGAGGGCGGGCATTTTTTGATTTGTTCCCCATCAATGTTTATAATAGAAAAAGTATGCAATAGCGCAGTTAAGTCAATTACTAGGACTAGAACCATTCCAAAGAGTGTTACTGAGTTCCTTTTTAAAAAAGAAAAAAGGAAGTGCGATTTCGTTTGTCTAGTACGGAAATTCCTATGAAAATTAATGTGAAAACGACGATTCATCAGCATGGGGGCAAGGAAGTCTATGAGCTGGCGGTGTTTGGCCGTTATCTGCAAAAAGATGGGGCCTCGTTTCTTAAGTATGAAGAGGTGCAGGATGAGGGCAATGTTCGGACGATTGTGAAGGTGGCTGGGGATGAGGCGCTGATTTTGCGCGGTGGTGCGGTGAAGATGCGTTTGCCGTTTCGCTTGCACAAGAAGCTGCGCGGCAGTTATGAAATGCCGTTTGGTACCTTTGAGACGATGACGCTGGCAAAGTGGATTGAGCATTCGGATGGCTTGATTGATATCCTTTATGATTTTACGATGCAGGGCTCGCATGCCGGTACATACCATTTGGAAATTACCTTTCAGGAGGATAAACATGAACATAGTTGAACAAGTTCAAAGTAAGTTAAAGGAAGAGATTCGCGCGGCGGTGCTGAAGGCGGGTCTGGCAACGGAGGAGCAGATTCCTGCTGTTGTTCTTGAAACGCCGAAGGAGAAGGTGCACGGTGATTATTCGACGAATATGGCGATGCAGCTGACTCGTGTTGCGAAGAAGGCGCCAAGAGTGATTGCGGAAGCATTGATTGAGAATATAGACCGCTCAAAGGCTTCGATTGAAAAAATTGAACTGGCGGGGCCGGGGTTTATTAATTTTTATATGAATAATAGTTATTTAACGGAGCTGATTCCGACTGTTCTAAAGGCTGGTGAGCGGTACGGTGAGACCACGGTTGGCGGCAACGAGAAAATAATGGTGGAGTTCGTGTCTGCCAATCCAACGGGTGACTTGCACCTGGGTCATGCCCGCGGTGCAGCGGTCGGCGATTCGTTATGTAACATTTTGGACAAAGCGGGCTATGATGTTTCGCGTGAGTACTATATTAATGACGCTGGGAACCAGATTAATAATCTGGCACTGTCGGTGGAAGCACGGTATTTCCAGGCACTTGGTTTGGAAAAAGAAATGCCGGAGGGCGGCTACCATGGTGCTGATATTATTGGCATTGGGAAAACTTTGGCTGAAGAATTTGGAGACAAGTATGTGCATGTTTCCGTTGAAAAGCGCCAGGAATTTTTCCGTGAGTACGGTCTGAAATATGAAATGGCGAAGTTGAAGCAGGACCTTGAGGATTTCCGCGTTGGCTTTGATGTGTGGTACTCGGAAACGTCTCTTTATAAAAATGGAAAAATTGATGAGGCGTTGGCCGCATTGCGGGCGAGCGGTTATGTGTATGAGGAAGACGGTGCGACTTGGCTCCGCTCGACCGATTTCGGCGATGACAAGGACCGTGTGTTAATTAAGCAGGATGGATCGTATACGTATTTGACGCCGGATATTGCTTACCATAAGGACAAGTTGGGCCGCGGTTTTGAGAAGTTGATTAATATTTGGGGTGCGGATCACCATGGCTATATTCCAAGGATGAAGGCGGCGATTCAGGCGCTCGGGTTTAGCCGCGAGGCGCTTGAGGTGGAAATCATTCAGTTGGTTCACCTTTATAAAAATGGCGAGAAGATGAAGATGAGTAAACGGACCGGGAAAGCGGTCACGATGCGTGATTTGGTTGATGAGGTCGGCCTCGATGCGACGCGTTATTTCTTTGCGATGCGCAGCTCGGATACACATATGGATTTTGATTTGGATTTAGCTGTGTCGGAGTCGAATGAAAATCCGGTTTATTATGCTCATTATGCCCATGCACGGATTTCTAGTATTCTGCGTTCGGGTGAGGAGCAGGGTGTTCGCGTTGATGCGGATGCAGATTTTTCGTTAGTGGCATCGGAAAAGGAAATGGATTTATTGAAGAAGCTTGGTGAGTTCCCGTTGGCTGTTGGCGAGGCCGCACAGAAGCGCGTCCCGCACCGGATTACGAACTATATCTTTGATTTAGCGTCGACGTTCCACAGTTTTTATAATGCGGAAAAGGTGCTCGACCTTGATAATGTAGAGCGCACTAAGGCGCGCCTCGCGTTGGTGCGAGCGGTGCAGATTACACTCCGTAATGCGCTGGCGTTGATTGGCGTTTCTGCTCCGGAAAAAATGTAATTTCTCAGCTCCCTTACATGGTTAAGGGGGCTTTTTTTATTGTGGATGTTGTTATTGTTGTGTGAATATTCGGAATTATGAGGAGTGGACAGTAAACTTTTAATAATGGACAGTAAACTGGAAAAAGTGGACAGTAAGTTGATTAAAGTCGACAATAAATCGGAGAGTTGGACAGTAAACTAAGTAAACTGGACAGTAAAGGATCAAAACCTGACAGTAACTTGAAAAACAGGAAAAATTTATCTGGGTAAACTTGTCCATATTTATGAATATTACCTAATAAAAGGCAAATACTAGTAGGGAACTTTGAGCGAGGAGTGGATGAAGCGGATGAATGTGGGAAGAGCAAAGGAAATCGTCGAATCTGCCGATATGTTTAATGTCACTTACGAGGGGACGCCTGTGATCATTCAACATGTCGATGAGGCCACACAAGTGGCGCGAATATACTCAAGAACGGACCCCGATAATGAACGGGAAGTTCCTGTTTTAAACTTAATTGAGGAATAGAAAAGAGTCTTCGAAGTCGTTCGAAGACTTTTTTCTATTGTGTCTAGCCCAAGGACCCAGCGGCTAGTCTATTTCACCTCAACAGCACCGCCGCTGACCCGTTTAAAGCCGCGGATCCGGCTGAGATCTTCGATTAATTTCAGAGCGGCTTGATCCTTTGCTTTGGCCTCAATCATGAAATCAATATCCACACCGACTTCGCGTAGCATTTTCAAAAAAGGCATGATAAATTCAGGGTCAACAAAATCAGCGTGGGAGCGGAATTCCTTTTCGTTTTTGGGGGAGGAAATATGTACCTTCGGGATGTGGTGTGCATGCTTCCACGTCTGAAAAATCCTCGGCAGCAAATCCTCAAGTGCGGTTTCACACAGATTGGCGATATGGTGATGATAATCGAATACAAATGGTATCGTTTCCTTTTCACAGGCGGCTAACGTTTCTTCAGCATTATACGTTTTATCATCATTTTCCAGCGTCATCACGCGTTTAATCGGCGCTGGCAGCTTGGTTAAGTTTTGATGGAATCGTGGTAAAGTTTCCCGTTTATCACCATAAGCACCACCGATATGGATATTAATCAGTCCTTCCTGCTCCAGTCCCATCGCTTCAAACATTCGATAATGGTAGCTCATGTCGATCACGGCATTGTCGGTAATTTTCGTTTGCGATGAGGTAAACAAGGTAAATTGATTCGGATGAAAACTCACCCTCAGCCCTTTCCTTTTAACCAGTTCACCTATTTCCTGCCACACCAAGCGAAAGGGGGTCACAAAGTCCCAGTTCACTTCGGGATGGGTCGCTAGCGGGACAATCGAACTAGACATTCGATACAATTCAAGTTGATGAGCAATATTGTAGTAGAGCATCCTGAGGGTGTGGTCCAGATTTTGCTTTGTCACATCAAGCAATTTTTCCTGCCGTTCCTCGGGGCTTAACTGCTGATAGCGAGTAAATGTCAGCGTTTTAGCGGGCGAAGCATCCCATAAGCTAATCGCATGTGAAACATACCCAAACCGAATCTTCATAGACAAACTCCTTTTTTATAAAAAATAGGAAACGGCCGCAGCAATGCCTTCTTTGATGGTGCGGACAGGGTTCGGTTTGTTAAGTTCAGCTAATGTCAGAGGTTCTGAGTCATCGATGTCCTTTTTGAGAATATCCATCAAGCGCTCGATAAAGGCTGGGTCATAAATATAGCAATTGATTTCCTTGTTTAAATACATGCTTCGTTTATCAAAATTGGCGGTGCCGATATCGCAGAGTTTGTCATCAATGACGATTGTTTTGGCATGGTAAAAACCCTTTTTATATTGATACACTGCCGCCCCCGCTCGAATCAGCTTCCGTAAATAACGGAACGAAGCCTCTTGGACAAGCAGATGGTCAGCGGTATACGGGACGATGATGGAAAGCTGAACCCCTCGTTTTATGGCTTCAAGTAACTCGGCCAAAATCTTAGGACATGGAATAAAGTATGGAGTGCCAATGATCATCGAATGGGTTGCTTTTTGAATCAGACGAAGATAATTTTGCTCTAATTGATTGGCTTCCGTTGGAACAAACTGATGGCGGACAGGACCATCAGCCAGGGTCGGAAAATAGGCCGGATTCCCCATGATATCTTCCCCCGCATACTCGTGCCAATCAAACAGAAACTCACTTTGCAAAAAATTAACGCTCTGGCCGGTGATTTTTAAATGGTAATCGCGCCAGATCCCCAAGGAAGGCTCTTCGTCAATATATTCCTTCCCTACGTTAAAACCGCCGAGATACCCAATTTCCCCGTCAATAATCGTGACCTTGCGGTGATTCCGAATCTGCGAAGAATAAAAAAGGAAGGGAAGCTTGATTGTATTGCTAAAAGCAAATCGAACTCCCGCCTTCTGCAACGCCTTAACAGCCGCCTTCTTCACCTTCCAGCTGCCAAGCCGGTCAATAAGAAGCCGAACTTCGACCCCGGCCCGTGCCTTTTCTTTTAAAATAGAGAAAAACTCCTGACTAATCGCATCGTCTTTAACAATATAAAATAGCACATGAATATGCTTTTTCGCGTTCCGCAGTTCATGGAAATAGTCGGCGAATAACTTCTTTCCGTGGGTGAAAATATCAAAATTTCCATGTATGATGGCTGTTTCTCTTCGACTGACAATGGAAAGATGCTTCCTTTTACCTAAGATAAAATCTAATACAAGCCATAGAATGATGAAAAATAGGACTACGCTCGAAAAGAGTGCAAACGTCATCAGAATTCTTTCCTCCAATCAGTTTTGTTAGTTTTTCCGAAAGCGTTCATTTCTATAAGTTAGAGAAACTTTTCAAAAACTATTTGACTGAATGCTCATTCATAATATAATAGAGTTAAGTGTAGATTCTGAAAATTAATTATTTTCTAGAAGTTATCGGAAAGGGGCATTTGTATGAATGGTTTACTCTGGGTCAACCTGATTGCATTTCTCGCTGTAACCGCTTACGCAGTCAGTCTGTTTGTGTATGTCGTCAAAACCCGAATTGAATTTATTAAACTCGGGAAAAAGGTTGAGTTTGATAACAATGTGAAAGAGCGGCTTCAAAAAATTTGGGTCAATGTGTTTGGCCAAAAGAAACTGCTGAAGGATAAGAAAAGCGGGATCATGCACGTCATGTTCTTCTACGGCTTTATTCTGGTCCAATTTGGCGCGATTGATTTTATTATCAAAGGGATTAAACCTGGGGCACATTTGCCGCTTGGACCTCTTTATGCAGGGTTCACTTTTTTCCAAGAGCTTGTCACACTGATGATCTTAGTGGCTGTCATTTGGGCTTTTTATCGCCGCTATGTGGAAAAATTAGTCCGCCTAAAGCGGAACTTCAAATCCGGTCTTGTCCTTATATTTATTGGTGGTTTAATGCTTTCTGTTTTACTTGGTAACGGAATGGGTCTGATCTGGCACGGGGAAGAGGCTTCATGGACAGAACCGGTAGCCTCGACGATTTCGCTGATCTTTTCAGGGATAAATGAAACCGCCTCCATTGTAATTTTCTACATCGCTTGGTGGGCACACCTATTGTTCCTGTTAACGTTTTTAGTATACGTACCGCAGTCCAAGCATGCCCACTTAATTGCGGGACCAGCGAATGTTTATTTTAACCGGTTAGATAAACCAGGAAAGTTGAAAAAAGTTGATTTTGAAGATGAATCCCAAGAAACGTTTGGGGTTGGAAAAATAGAAGACTTTACGCAGCACCAAATGATCGATTTTTATGCTTGTGTTGAATGCGGCCGCTGTACGAATATGTGTCCGGCAACGGGAACAGGTAAAATGCTGTCACCGATGGACTTAATTGTCAAACTTCGTGACCACTTGACGAATCACGGTGCTGTGGTTACCTCGAAACAGCCGTGGGTGCCAACGATTGCATTTGCGAATACAAAGGGAAATCAACTGGCGCTTGCATCTGCAGGTCAAGGCGCACAGGAATCCGCTGCTACCCTTGCTTATAGCCCAAGCTTGATTGGCGATGTCATTACCGAAGAAGAAATTTGGGCATGTACAACGTGCCGGAATTGTGAAGACCAATGTCCAGTCATGAATGAGCATGTCGATAAAATTATTGACTTGCGCCGTTATTTGGTTTTAACCGAAGGGAAATTGGATGCGGATGCCCAGCGTGCGATGACGAATATTGAACGCCAAGGCAATCCATGGGGCTTGAACCGAAAGGAACGTGAAACTTGGCGCGAGGCCCGCGAAGATGTTCATGTGCCAACTGTGAAAGAGATGAATAAAGCCGGCGAAGAATTTGAATACCTTTTCTGGGTAGGCGCCATGGGCTCTTACGATAGCCGCAGCCAAAAGATTGCCTTATCGTTTGCGAAGCTGCTGAACGAAGCAGGCGTGAAATTTGCGATTCTTGGCAACAAAGAGAAAAATTCTGGTGACACACCACGTCGTCTCGGCAATGAATTCTTGTTCCAAGACCTGGCAGCGAAGAATATTGAGGAATTTGAAAAAGCAGAGGTCAAGAAAATCGTCACGATTGACCCGCATGCTTATAATATTTTCAAAAATGAATACCCTGATTTTGGCTTAAAGGATGTCGAAGTGTTCCATCATACCGAGGTTCTTTATGAGTTAGTTCGCGATGGCAAGCTCGTGCCGAAACACTCGGTCGATGAAACGATCACTTTCCATGATTCTTGTTACTTAGGCCGTTACAATGATGTCTATGATGCACCACGTGAGATTCTTAAATCTATTCCGGGCGTGAAGTTGATTGAAATGGAGCGGAACAGAGAGAAGGCGATGTGCTGTGGTGCTGGCGGCGGTTTGATGTGGATGGAGGAAGAAACCGGACACCGCATTAACGTGGCTAGGACCGAGCAGGCCCTGGCAGTTAATCCGTCGGTGATCAGTTCAGGCTGTCCGTATTGCTTAACGATGCTGTCAGATGGTACGAAGGCAAAAGAAGTGGAAGAAAAGGTTTCGACTTACGATGTGGCCGAGCTGCTTGAAAAAGCGGTTTGCGGGGAAGTGGCTTAGTTTTTAATGGGGAGCAGGAGTTCGATTTGTTTACATATTCATAAAATTTTTAAAATTTCGTGTAAAACAATTCAACTTCTGCTCTTTTTTATGTAGAATAAAGTATATGGATAAAAACGCTTACATTAACATTTTTTGAAAAAAGCAGGAGCCTGCGTTTCTTTTTTGGTTCCTACCCGAGCGAGCGTTCAGTCGCCGCGATTTTTTTTACAAAAGTTTGACTGAATATTAAGAAAAGGGAGAGTGTTTTGAATGGGAAGAACGGTCATTTTAAGCGGGGTTAGAACGCCTTTTGGAAAATTAGGGGGAACATTAAGCAGCTTTACTGCCTCCCAACTAGGGGGAATTGCCGTAAAAGAGGCATTAGTTCGTGCTGAAATGAAGCCTGAAGACGTACAGGAAGTCATTCTTGGAACTGTTTTACAAGGGGGACAGGGGCAGATTCCATCGCGCCAAGCAGTGCATCACGCCGGATTACCGTGGGAAGTGAAAACCGAAACGATCAATAAGGTTTGTGCGTCTGGGATGCGCAGTGTCACCTTGGCAGACCAAATCATCCGTGCTGGCGATGAAGAAGTGATTGTTGCAGGCGGAATGGAATCGATGAGCAATGCACCATATGTTTTACCAAAAGCACGCTGGGGCTTCCGAATGGGTGACGCGCAGGTCAAAGATTTAATGATTCATGATGGGTTAACCTGCAGCTTTACCGGCGCTCACATGGGCACTTACGGCAACGTAGCGGCTGCCGATATGGAAATTAGCCGGGAAGCACAGGACGAGTGGGCATTGCGAAGCCACAAGCGCGCGATTGCTGCAATGGAGAGCGGGAAATTTGCGGAAGAAATCGTATCGGTTGAGGTTCCACAACGAAAGGGTGCACCACTTGTTGTGGAGAATGATGAATCACCGCGTAAAGACACATCGATTGAACGGTTATCTAAATTAGCACCAGTATTTAATTCAACCGGCACGATTACAGCTGGAAATGCCCCAGGAGTCAACGACGGAGCAGCAGCCCTCGTGTTAATGAGTGAAGAGCGTGCAATTCGTGAAGGCAGGCAGGCGGAAGCTGTGATTATCGGCCATGCGGCGGTCGCTGTGGAAGCGAAGGATTTCCCGAAAACACCGGGACTTGTTATTAATGAGTTGTTACGAAAAACAGGGAAAACGTTGGCGGAAATAGATTTATTTGAAATCAATGAGGCCTTCGCTGCAGTTGCCTTAGTGAGCGGGAAAATTGCTGGGCTAGATCCAGAAAAAGTCAATGTCAATGGCGGTGCGGTTGCCTTAGGTCATCCGATTGGTGCCAGCGGGGCGCGCATTATCCTTACGTTAATGCATGAATTAAAGCGCCGCGGCGGCGGAATTGGGATTGCTGCAATTTGCAGCGGCGGCGGCCAAGGGGATGCCGTGATGATCGAGGTTCCGAAGGGCTGATCTCTAGGGTGAGATTTTAATTTGATTAATAGGAGTCGTGTTCAACGGAGGGTTCCTAAAAGCTAACTTTTGGAGTTAGTTTTTTCCAAATAATGTCTAATTGCACAAAACAGTTGAATTTTGGCACAAAACCATTCAAAAATGGCACAAAACCATCGGGAAATGGCACAAAACCTTGTCGGAATGGCACAAAACACCTAGAAACTCGTACAAAACACCTGAGATAACTCGAAAAGCTTGTTTGAAAAAACACAAAACACCTGAGATGGTACAAAAGCTTGTTTGAAAAAACACAAAACACCTGAGATGGTACAAAAGCTTGTTTGAAAAAACAAAAAGCACCTGAGATGACTCAAAAGTACTCTTAAAATAACACAAAACCGATGTAAAAATAGACAAAAACATAAAAAATCTAGGTCGGACTTGTTCCGGCCTTACTTCGGAGGGGAAAAAATGAAGATTTCAAAGCTTATGGTGATCGGTGCAGGACAAATGGGCTCAGGGATTGCTCAAGTTTGTGCCCAAGCGGGATACACGGTCATCTTAAATGATCTAAAACCGGAATTGGTGGAACGTGGCTTAGCAGGTATCAATAAAATACTAACACGGAACGTTGACAAAGGGCGCTTAACCAAAGAGCAAAAACAGGAAGTTCTCAGCAACATTACCACTTCAACCGACCTAAATGATGCCAGTGACGTCGATCTTGTCATCGAGGCTGCCGTTGAAAATATGGACATCAAAACAAAAATCTTTGCCCAACTCGATGACATTACCCCAGCACATACGATACTAGCAAGCAATACCTCATCACTGCCAATCACCGAAATTGCGGCGGCAACCAAGCGTCCGGAAAAAGTCATCGGCATGCACTTCATGAACCCAGTTCCAGTCATGAAGCTCGTCGAAATCATCCGCGGTCTTGCGACTGCTGACGAAGTGTACCAAGTTATTGAAGATATGACTAAAACCTTAAGCAAGGTACCGGTTGAAGTCAATGATTTCCCTGGTTTTGTCTCGAACCGAATTCTGATGCCAATGATCAATGAAGCCATTTATACGCTTTACGAGGGCGTGGCTACGAAGGAAGCGATCGACGAAGTCATGAAACTCGGCATGAACCACCCCATGGGACCGTTAACCTTAGCGGATTTTATCGGCTTAGATACATGCTTGTACATTATGGAAACGCTTCACCAAGGCTTTGGTGACGACAAATACCGTCCCTGCCCGCTCCTCCGCAAATATGTGAAAGCAGGCTGGCTCGGCAAGAAAACAGGACGCGGTTTTTATACATACCAATAAACATAGTTTCTTCGAAAAAGGGGTCGTGATGATGATGAGTACCACGATATTAGATTCCTCCAAAGGGGAGACCACCATGAATCTTTCATTCACCGAAGAGCAAGAAATGATGCGAAAAATGGTTCGCGATTTTGCCAACAGCGAAATTGCACCGTTTATTGAAAAGATGGAAAGAGGCGAATTCCCGCGCGAAATCCTCCGCAAAATGGGCGAACTTGGCCTGATGGGAATTCCTGTACCTGAAAAATACGGTGGAGCCGCGATGGACTTCACCTCCTATATCCTAGCGATTCATGAGCTTTCCAAGGTAAGTGCGACGGTGGGAGTGATTCTATCAGTCCATACCTCGGTCTGCACCAACCCGATCGTCTATTTCGGCTCAGAAGAACAGAAAAAGAAGTATGTGCCGAAGCTTGCTTCAGGGGAATACCTTGGTGCTTTTTGCTTAACCGAGCCAAGTTCCGGTTCCGATGCCGCCAGCTTAAAATCCCGTGCGGTCAAGAAGGGTGATCATTACGTCATCAATGGCTCAAAGGTGTTCATTACGAACGGCGGCGAGGCCGATGTCTATATTGTTTTTGCCAAAACGAATCCGGAACAGGGCAGCAAGGGTATTTCTGCGTTTATTGTTGAAAAAAATACCCCTGGCTTTATCGTCGGTAAGGATGAGAAGAAAATGGGCTTACATGGTTCGAGAACTGTCCAGCTCACGTTCGAGGACATGCAAGTTCCAGCAGAGAACCTTCTCGGCGTCGAAGGCGAAGGCTTTAAAATCGCCATGGCGAACCTGGATGTCGGCCGCATCGGAATTGCGACCCAAGCACTGGGGATTGCGGAGGCCGCACTGTCAGCCGCAACCACCTATGCCCAAGACCGCCAGCAATTTGGCAAGCCGATCGCCCGCCAACAAGGGATTGGTTTCAAACTAGCCGACATGGCGACAAGTGTCGAAGCGGCAAAACTATTAGTCTATCGGGCTGCTTATTTACGAACTCATGGGTTGAAATGTACCTTGGAGGCGTCGATGGCGAAATTGTTCGCGACCAAAACAGCGGTCGAGGTAACAACCGAAGCGATCCAAGTATTTGGCGGTTACGGCTATACCGAAGATTATCCGGTTGAACGCTATTTCCGTGACGCGAAAATAACCGAAATTTATGAAGGCACGAGTGAAATTCAACGGATTGTGATTAGTAAGCATCTTTAAAGAAAAGCGGAAGCGCCTTGCCCAGGCGCTGGAGCTAGACAGTAATCTAAGTTCAAATCTTAATCTTTTAATATATATTCATCCAAATAGGGGGACTTGAAATGAACTTTAAACTTTCTGAAGAACATGAAATGATCCGGAAAATGGTACGGGATTTTGCGCGCAATGAAGTAGCACCGACCGCCGCAGAGCGGGATGAGGAAGAGCGCTTTGACCGCGAGATTTTTGACAAAATGGCGGAGCTTGGCTTAACCGGGATTCCGTGGCCGGAAGAATACGGCGGGATTGGCAGCGATTATCTTGCTTACTGTATTGCCGTTGAGGAGCTGTCGCGTGTTGATGCATCGACAGGCGTGATGCTCTCCGCCCATACTTCTCTAGCCGGCTGGCCGATTTATAAATTTGGCAGTGAGGAGCAAAAGCAAACCTATCTGCGCCCATTGGCAGAAGGAACCAAAATTGGCGCGTACGGCTTAACAGAGCCGGGCAGCGGTTCAGATGCAGGCGGGATGAGAACAACCGCACGCCTAGAAGGAGATCACTATGTCCTCAATGGTTCGAAAATCTTTATTACAAACGGCGGCGTGGCCGACATTTATGTCGTGTTTGCACTAACCGATCCAACAAGTAAACAAAGAGGAACGACCGCGTTTATTATCGAGAGCGACTTCCCAGGCTTCTCGGTTGGAAAAAAGGAAAAGAAACTCGGCATTCGTTCCTCACCAACAACAGAAATTATTTTTGAAGATTGCAAGGTTCCTGTTGCCAATCGACTCGGCGCAGAAGGCGAAGGCTTTAAAATTGCAATGCAGACGCTTGATGGCGGCCGCAACGGCATCGCTGCGCAAGCCGTGGGAATTGCTCAAGGGGCGCTCGATGCTGCCGTGGATTATGCAAAGGAACGCCATCAATTTGGTAAACCAATCGTCGCCAATCAAGGAATCGGCTTTAAGCTGGCGGATATGGCAACCGGGATTGAGGCATCGAGATTATTAACCTATCAAGCCGCATGGCTGGAGTCACAAGGTCTGCCGTACGGCAAGGAGTCAGCGATGTCCAAGTTATTTGCTGGCGATACAGCGATGAAGGTAACAACCGAGGCCGTACAAGTTTTTGGCGGGTATGGCTATACAAAGGATTATCCTGTTGAGCGATTTATGCGCGATGCAAAAATCACGCAAATTTACGAGGGAACGCAAGAAATTCAACGCCTCGTTATCTCACGGATGATCACGAAATAAGGCGGTTAGAGCATGATGAAAAAGCGGGAAGTACTGGCTTCTGTAAAGGATGAACGCCTGGTTCAGAAAAGGCGTGATCAAATGATCAAAGGGGCCGTCAGCCTTTTTAAGGAAAAGGGATTTCATCGGACGACAACAAGGGAAATCGCGAAAGCGGCCGGTTTTAGCATCGGGACACTTTATGAGTACATCCGCTCCAAGGAAGACGTCCTTTATCTCGTATGCGACAGTATCTATGATCATGTTCGCGAGCGCCTCGAGCAGGATCTCGAGCAGAAAAAGGGCACGCTTTTGAGCCTGAAGATGGGTGTCCGTCATTATTTCCGAGTGATTGATGAGATGCAGGATGAGGTTCTTGTCATGTATCAAGAAGCCAAATCGCTGACGAAGGATGCCCTTCCCTATGTACTGAAAAAAGAAATGGAAATGGCGGCGATGTTTGAGAGCTTGATCACAAGGTGCGTCGACAATGGCGAGCTGCAGTTATCAGAAAAGCAGATCGAATTGATTTCCCATAACATTATTGTTGAGGGCCAAATGTGGGCGTTCCGCCGCTGGGCGCTGCAAAAATTATATACACTTGATGAATACATTGAACTGCAAACCGATCAATTATTTCACGGCATTCATTCGTCCACACAAGCAAGGTCGTAATGCTAGACGTATGGCGAACAGTGAATGGAGTTCATTTTTATAAAATGTTTTGAAACGGCTAAAAGTAGATGCGTTTATTTTTATAAAAATAGTTTAAAAGGAGGACTACGATGGGGAATTATCAGCCGAAGCATCATATTCGCTTTGTCACGGCTTCGAGTTTGTTTGACGGGCATGATGCTTCCATCAATATTATGAGGCGTATTCTTCAGGCAAGCGGGGCCGAGGTCATTCATCTTGGCCATAATCGCTCGGTTGAGGAGGTTGTGAACGCGGCGATTCAGGAGGATGTGCAGGGGATTGCGATTTCTTCGTATCAAGGCGGTCATGTTGAATACTTTAAATATATGTACGATTTACTGAAGGAAAAAGGGGCGCCGAACATCCGCATTTATGGCGGCGGCGGCGGTGTGATTATCCCGCGGGAAATAAATGAGCTGCATGAGTACGGGATTGCGTGGATTTTTTCACCGGAAGATGGCCGGAAGTTAGGGCTTCAAGGGATGATTGACCGGATGATGGAGGAGTGCGATTTTGCGACGGTTCCGCTGGATGTGGCTGAACAAATGGAGAAGCTTCCGACGGGTGATGTGAATGCGGTGGCGAAGTTGATCACCTTGGCAGAACTTCATGTTGATAAACGGAACGAGGCGGCGGCAACGGTTGAGCAGGTGCTTGACCAAGTAAAGTCACTGGAGAAGCGGATTCCAGTCGTCGGAATCACGGGTACGGGCGGAGCCGGAAAAAGTTCCTTGACCGATGAATTGATCCGCCGCTTTATTAATGAATTGCCGGATAAAAAGGTGGCGATTCTGTCGGTGGATCCAACCAAGCAAAAGACGGGCGGTGCGCTGTTAGGGGACCGGATCCGCATGAATGCGATTTTTTCGCCGAATGTGTATATGCGCAGTCTGGCGACAAGGCATTCGAAAAGTGAATTATCACTGGCGATCAGCGATGCGGTTGCCGTAACGAAGGCTGCTGGCTTTGACCTCGTGATTGTCGAAACGAGCGGGATTGGCCAGGGGGATGCGGAAATCACGGAGATTTGCGATGTTTCCTTGTACGTGATGACGAGTGAATTTGGAGCGCCGTCCCAGCTTGAAAAGATTGATATGATTGATTTTGCTGACCTGATTGTCATTAATAAGTTTGAGCGCAAGGGCTCGGAGGATGCGAGGCGTCAGGTGCAAAAGCAGTACCAGCGGAGCCATATGCTGTTTGAAAAAGACATCGATGATATGCCGGTTTATGGAACGATTGCGAGCCAGTTCAATGACCTGGGCACGAATGCATTGTTCGCGGCCTTGATTGAAAAAATTAATGACAAAATGGGCACGGGCTGGGTGACTTCTTTTAGTAAAAATGCCCTTGTGGAGAAGCAAAATGTGATTATCCCAACCGACCGTCGTTATTATTTACGTGAAATATCCGAAACGGTGCGCGGTTATCATAAGAAAGCTGAAGAACAGGCGAATATTGCCCGGAAGTTATTTCAGTTAGAAGGGGCGATCGAAGCGGTAAGCGCTGCGGCGGCGATTGCTGCTTTAGAAGTGGTGAAGCAAGAAACCGAGGCGCGTCTGACACCAGAATCACGGAAAATTCTTGATTCGTGGGCACAGACAAAGGCGGACTATTCTGCCGATAAGTTTGTGACAAGGATTCGTGATAAAGAGATTATCACGGTGTTAAAAGCGAAAAGCCTTTCAGGACTCGACATTCCGAAAGTGGTGCTTCCGAGGTATAAGGATTATGGTGAAATTCTGCGCTGGGTCTACCAGGAAAATGTGCCGGGTTCGTTCCCGTATACGGCGGGGGTATTCCCGTTCAAGCGTGAGGGGGAAGATCCGAAACGGCAGTTTGCTGGCGAGGGGACACCGGAGCGGACGAATCGCCGCTTCCATTATTTATCGAAGGATGATGAGGCGAAACGGTTAAGTACCGCGTTTGACTCTGTGACGCTTTACGGTGAAGACCCGGATTACCGCCCGGATATTTTCGGGAAAATCGGGGAGAGCGGCGTCAATGTTTGTACTCTAAATGATATGAAAAAGCTATATGCCGGTTTTGACCTGTGCCATCCGTCGACATCGGTTTCGATGACGATTAATGGACCAGCACCGATTATTTTAGCGATGTTTATGAATACAGCGATCGACCAGCAGGTGCAGCGGAAGGAAGCGGAACTTGGCCGTGTGTTAACGGTTGAGGAGTATGCGGAGGTACGGGCCTATACGTTACGGACGGTGCGCGGTACGGTGCAGGCCGATATTTTAAAAGAAGACCAAGGACAAAATACATGTATTTTTTCAACCGAGTTTGCTCTAAGGATGATGGGTGATATTCAGCAATATTTCATCGAACATCTAGTCCGCAATTATTATTCAGTGTCGATTTCGGGCTATCATATTGCGGAAGCCGGTGCGAATCCGATTTCGCAGCTGGCGTTTACATTGTCAAATGGGTTTACGTATGTGGAATACTATTTAAGCCGCGGCATGAACATTGATGATTTTGCCCCGAACTTATCGTTCTTTTTCTCGAATGGCTTGGATCCAGAATATACGGTGATTGGCCGTGTCGCACGACGAATTTGGGCAACGGTGATGCGCAATAAATACGGCGCCAACGAGCGCAGCCAAAAATTAAAGTACCATGTCCAGACGTCTGGCCGTTCGCTCCATGCGCAGGAAATTGACTTTAATGATATCCGGACGACACTGCAGGCATTAATGGCCCTGCAGGATAACTGTAATTCGCTTCATACAAATGCATATGATGAAGCCATTACGACGCCGACGGAAGAATCAGTACGCCGGGCGATGGCGATTCAGATGATTATTACCAAAGAACATGGTTTAGCGAAAAATGAAAATCCGTTGCAAGGTTCGTTTATTGTCGAGGAGCTAACGGATCTGGTCGAGGAAGCGGTACTACAAGAGTTTGAGCGTTTGAATGACCGCGGCGGTGTGCTTGGTTCGATGGAAACACAGTATCAGCGCGGTAAAATTCAAGATGAATCGATGTACTATGAAATGAAAAAGCATACCGGCGAATTACCGATTATCGGTGTGAATACGTATTTGAACCCGAATCCTCCGTCAGCGGAAGATGTCAACAATATGGAAATAGCGCGCGCATCCTACGAAGAGAAGGAACTGCAGATCGTCAATTTACGTGCCTTCCAGGAAAGTCATGCAGATGCTTCAGGGGCAGCATTGAAGCGCTTAAAAGAGGCCGCCGTCAACAATGGCAATATTTTTGCCGAATTAATGGAAACCGTTAAAGTAGCCAGCCTTGGGCAAATCACGAGAGCCTTGTACGAAGTGGGCGGACAATATCGACGAAATATGTAGAGTACGGTGTCAGGCACCATGTGAATGTTTCACATGGTGCCTGACACCAATTTTTGTAATAAAACTTTTTTTATGAGATATTAATATTTGCGTTAATCTTATATAATCGATTTAGCGTACATACTCCGAGGGTTTTGGGCAGGTGAGCAAATGAAGGTAAGTCATATATTGGTGGTTTTAATTGTTTGTGCCTGGCCATTAAATTATCTCTATCAACGTCAGTTAGGCGCGATTTCGTTCCTGCTGCTAGCAATCTTCTTTCTAGTGATATCTATTAAGGAGATGAAAAAGCAGAAGCAAGCCAAGAAAACGGATAGTGAAAAGGCTCATCCGCAAAAATTCAAGTGAAACAACGACTAGCACTAGCATAAACCGGAAGAATTTGTTTATAATGAAGAATATGTATTTTTAAGAGAAAAACGGAAGCGCCCGTTAGCGAAGTACGCTAGTTGCTGGAGCTGGAGAATTCTCAAGTTTATATTAATCAACCTTATTGCTATGTCCGTTAATCACTCATTTAAGAGTGTTAAATAGAGAAAGGAAGTGCCCATATTGAGTTTAGCACAATACTCAAAAGAGGAATTAAAAGAGTTTTCCCTTATGGAAATGGCTTTTGAATTTTTGAAAAATAGTAAGGAGCCGATTGCCTTTAGTGATCTATTAAAAGAAATTAAGAAGGCATCGGGGATTACTGAGCAAGAAATTCAATCAAGACTTGCACAATTTTACACTGACATAAATGTAGATGGCCGTTTCCTTTCATTAGGAAGTAACCGCTGGGGACTTCGCGTTTGGTATCCAGTTGATACTGCTGAGGAAGAAGTTGTCACCGTTGTGAAGCCTAAGAAGAAAAAGGCGAAGAAGGTTGTCGACGAAGAAGATTTCGATGAAATCGATGAAGTGGAAGAAATTGAAGATGATTTTGATGACTTTGATGATGAAGATGATCTCCTTGACGATGAGGATGATCTTGATATCGACGAAGTAGATGAGTTTGACGAAGACGATGATGATGATGTGATCGAGGATGAGCTCGAGATTGACCTTGATGAAGAAGACGAAGACCTCGATGATGATCTTGAGGAAGAAGAAGTATTCGATGATGAGGAAGAAGTAGAAAAAGATTAATCAACTTGACTTTTTTTGCATGCCCTTGTAGAATCACTTTTGGGCTCCTTAAAAAAGGACGATACGTTATTTACTTATAATACGCTCCCTACCAAGAGTAGGAGAGCGTTTTTTATTGTTCCAAATTTTTTCGGGCGTAAGGAAAATATTTTTTTACAAAAACCCTTAAACAAACTGAATAATGTACAAACTGTATAAGAGGGGGAAATATTTATGACAAAATATATTTTTGTAACTGGTGGTGTGGTTTCATCACTAGGAAAAGGAATTACAGCAGCATCTTTAGGGCGCTTATTGAAAAATCGGGGCGTGAATGTAACCATTCAAAAATTCGACCCTTACATTAACGTCGACCCTGGAACAATGAGTCCGTACCAGCACGGTGAAGTATTCGTTACCGGTGATGGCGCTGAAACCGATTTGGACTTAGGTCACTATGAGCGTTTTATTGACATCAACTTAAACAAGTACAGCAATGTAACAACCGGAAAAATTTATTCGACGGTTTTACGGAAAGAGCGCCGCGGTGATTATTTGGGTGCAACCGTACAGGTTATTCCACATATCACCAATGAAATTAAGGAGCGCTGCTTCCGCGCCGGTAAAGAAACGAATGCCGATGTCGTGATTACGGAGATCGGCGGAACGGTAGGCGATATTGAATCACTTCCATTCCTTGAGGCAATTCGCCAAATCAAGAGTGATATCGGCTCGGAAAATGTGATGTACATTCACTGTACGCTGATTCCGTATATTAAAGCAGCGGGTGAAATGAAAACCAAGCCGACCCAGCACAGTGTGAAAGAGCTTCGCAGCCTTGGTATTCAGCCAAACATTATTGTCGTGCGTACGGAAATGCCGGTTTCACAGGATATGAAGGATAAAATTGCCTTGTTCTGCGATATTGATGCAAAAGCTGTAATCGAATGTCGCGATGCCGATACGCTTTATTCGATTCCACTAGCGCTTCAAGATCAAAATATGGACCAAATCGTCTGCGATCATTTGAAATTAGTTACGAACGAAGCGGATATGACGGAGTGGAAAGCACTCGTTGACCGCGTCATTAACCTTTCGAATAAGACGCGCATTGGTCTTGTCGGAAAATATGTTGAGCTTCAGGATGCCTATATTTCTGTCGTGGAAGCGATGAAACATGCCGGTTATGCGTTTGATACCGATGTTGAAATTAAATGGATTAATGCCGAAGAGGTTACACGTGAAAATGTGGCTGAGTTATTGAATGATGTCGACGGTGTCCTTGTTCCGGGCGGCTTTGGTGACCGCGGGATTGAAGGGAAAATTGAAGCGACTCGCTATGCTCGTGAAGTGAAGAAGCCATTCCTTGGCATTTGTTTAGGAATGCAGCTGGCAACGATTGAATTTGCCCGCAATGTGCTTGGACTTCAAGGTGCGCATTCTGCAGAATTTGATGCGGATACAGCTCATCCGATTATTGATTTGCTTCCAGAGCAGAAGGATGTTGAGGATTTGGGCGGCACGCTGCGTTTAGGTCTTTATCCTGCGCGTATTGTTGAGGGCTCGAAGGCGTTTGAAGCGTATGAAGAAGAGGTTATTTATGAGCGCCACCGCCATCGTTATGAGTTTAACAATCATTATCGTCAAGACATGGAAGCTCGCGGCTTTGTGTTCTCTGGGACAAGTCCGGACGGCCGTTTAGTGGAGATTGTGGAACTGAAGGACCATCCGTGGTTTGTAGCGTCGCAATTCCATCCGGAATTCGTCTCTAGACCAACACGTCCACAGCCCTTGTTCCGTGACTTTATTAAAGCAACGATTCAAAAATAAGTTATGTGGTCAGGACCAGTTTAGTTTGCTGGTCCTGTTTTTTTATCTTTGGGTTTTTATAAAAAGGGTATTTGTGTCAGGTTATACAAAGGTGATTTTTATAAAAAGGAAACTCGCAGTGAAATATATATAGGGAATTTTTGTAAAAGTGGTATTATAATTGTGTGGGTAATTTCCATTTATTGTCTAATTACACAAAACTACTTCAAAATGGCACAAAACCCTTTGGAAATGGCACAAAAGCATGCCAAAAATGCACAAAACCACCTGGAATTGGCACAAAATCACCCCGAAATGGCACAAAAGCCAAAAGTCTATATTTTTGACCTCCTAACCCCCCGGGAAATAATCAAGGGCAATAAAAAAACAGGGTTATTCACCCCGTTTTACTCCTCATACTCTGCTAAAATCTCTTTAATGGTAAATTTCAAGCCGAAATAAACGAATAATGCTGCCATCGATGACGGATATCCATAACGGTTTCCAAAATCATCGGGGAGGAGGCCTTTCGTCAGCCGTAAATCGATATGGAGATCAGCCAACTCTTGCAATTTTCCACCCTCCGGTACAGCCGTGGAAACAGCCACAAAAGGAATCGCCTTTTCCTGAAGTTGAGCGGCCACCTCCATGGCGTCTTCATCACTTGAATACCGCGAGAAAATCAGCACCCGATCAGAGTCAGTTAGCTCCCCGACACGCTTAAACACCTTCACGCCCTTTAACGGTTCGGCACCCTCCAAAGCTTCAAACTCAACCGCTTTCATTTCCTTCGTGGCAAAAATATATATCGGCCCTTGCGCAAGCAAGCGGGCACCATCTTCAAAGGAATATTCCTCTTTTTCCTCAATCCGCTTCAACAGACCGGTTAATTGAGTAGTAAACATTTTTAACATAAAAACCCTCCTATTCACCCTCTTATTATAAGCATTTTTTCGCCACTGCAAAAATAAAAGAAAAATATCAAAATTTCTGCAGGAGAATTTCTCTTTCAGCGAGAAATATAACAAGTGAGAGATATAGGGATAATAAAAAAGCAATTTAAAAATAAGGAAGAGGTGGAGTTATGAAAGAGAAAATTTTAATCGTTGATGATCAGTTTGGCATTCGAATCCTGCTAAATGAAGTGTTTCAAAAAGAAGGGTATCAGACCTTTCAGGCTGCCAATGGCATTCAGGCCCTTGAAATTGTAACAAAGCATGACCCCGACCTTGTCCTATTGGATATGAAAATTCCTGGAATGGACGGAATCGAGATTTTAAAAAGAATGAAAGTAATCGATCCGGACATTCGCGTCATTATCATGACTGCTTATGGCGAGTTGGATATGATTCAAGAAGCGAAGGACCTTGGCGCGATCACTCATTTTGCCAAGCCTTTTGACATTGATGATATTCGTGCAGCTGTTCGAAAACACATCCCTCAAAAGATGAATTAACGTCATTTTTTTATAAAAAACATAAGAACTGTGGGAATAGTTAAATGGACGCGCTTTCATTATGAAAGTTTATAAAACTCTGTCTTTTTAATGGCATTTCGAACCTTGGTTTGATATGATACATATGAACTTTTCACTGGTTGGTTATCTTTTTCAGTAATACATAATCCGTAAAATTGAGGGAAAACCTTAATATGGAAGGCCCATTTTTGAAAAAGATAGCGACCTAAACTAAGGAGGAAGAGAAATGCCATTAGTTTCAATGAAAGAAATGCTCATCAAAGCAAAAGCAGAAGGATATGCGGTTGGGCAATTTAACTTAAATAACCTAGAATTTACACAAGCCATTCTTCAAGCTGCACAAGCTGAAAATTCACCAGTTATCCTTGGGGTATCTGAAGGTGCTGCCCGTTATATGTCCGGCTTCAAAACCGTTGTGAAAATGGTTGAAGGCTTAATGGAAGACTTGAAAGTGACAGTACCAGTGGCCATTCACCTTGACCACGGTTCAAGCTTTGAAAAATGTAAAGAAGCGATTGATGCAGGCTTCACATCTGTTATGATCGATGCTTCTCACCACCCATTTGAAGAAAATATCGAAATTACTTCTAAAGTAGTTGACTATGCTCATTCAAAAGGTGTTTCTGTTGAAGCGGAATTAGGAACTGTTGGCGGCCAAGAAGACGATGTTATCGCTGAAGGCGTCATTTACGCAGATCCAAAAGAATGTGAAGAACTTGTAAAACGCACAGGTATCGACTGCCTTGCACCTGCATTAGGTTCTGTTCACGGTCCTTACAAAGGTGAACCAAACCTTGGTTTCACTGAAATGGAAGAAATCGGCAAGATTACAGGTCTTCCATTAGTCCTTCACGGCGGAACTGGTATCCCATTAAAGGATATCCAAAAATCTGTTTCACTTGGAACAGCAAAAATCAATGTGAATACAGAAAATCAAATCGCTTCTGCAAAAGCTGTTCGTGAATCATTAGCTGCTAAACCTGAAGAATACGATCCACGTAAATATTTAGGACCAGCTCGTGATGCCATCAAAGCAACCGTTATTGGCAAAATTCGCGAATTCGGTTCTTCAGGCAGAGCGTAAGACAATTCTGAAAAACGGGAACAATGTCGATTTCTTATTTGTTCCAATTTATGATAAAATGAAAACCGTCCTTACCAAAGGGCGGTTTCAGTCTGTATAAGAAAACTGAAAATTTAGTCGAAAAAATGGAGGAGAAACGATGAAATTTTTTATTGATACGGCCAATTTAGAAGAGATCCGCGAAGCGCATGACTTAGGCTTATTAGCAGGGGTAACTACCAACCCATCATTAGTTGCTAGAGAAAAAGGTGTTTCTTTTCATGAACGTATCAAAGAAATTGCTGCCCTTGTTCCGGGTTCAGTAAGTGCGGAAGTCATTGCCCTTGATGCAGAAGGCATGATCCGTGAAGGTAGAGAACTTGCAGCGATTGCTCCTAATATTACTGTGAAAGTTCCGATGACTCCAGATGGTTTAAAGGCGACTCATGCTTTTGCGCAAGACGGAATCAAAACAAACGTGACCCTCATTTTCAGTGCGAACCAAGCCTTACTAGCTGCAAGAGCTGGTGCAAGCTATGTTTCTCCATTCCTCGGCAGATTAGATGATATCGGCCAAAATGGCTTAGACCTAATTTCAACAATTTCAGAAATCTTCAACGTGCATGGCATTGAATCAGAAATCATTGCAGCCTCCATTCGTAATCCAGTTCACGTGACAGAAGCCGCATTAAGAGGCGCTCATATTGCAACCATTCCATACAAAGTATTAATGGGATTATTCCATCATCCATTAACAGATAAGGGCATTGAAGGCTTCCTAACAGACTGGAAAGCTCGTACAGAGGCATAAATTTCCAGTTTTATGAAAAAATTTTTCATTGCCATACATGAAAATAGAATTTTGGTGTAAACTAAAGGATAGACAAACTGTCGGATTTTGACTTTTCATGATGGAAAAATATACCTAGAGCCTCATTCAGTAATAAGCGGATGCGTACCGATTGACTTACAAGGGCTTAGAAGGGAGTCGGAAAATGGAAAAACTTAAAATTGCGGGTGGATATCCGTTAAAGGGAACTGTACGGATCAGCGGGGCAAAAAACAGTGCCGTCGCGTTAATTCCTGCAACAATTTTAGCGGAATCACCAGTGACAATTGAGGGATTGCCGGACATTTCAGATGTTGAAATCTTGAAGGACCTTCTTGAAGAAATCGGCGGAAATGTTCAGCTCTCTGACAACGATATGACGGTCGACCCATCTACGATGATTTCCATGCCCCTGCCAAACGGGAAAGTAAAAAAGCTCCGTGCTTCTTATTACTTAATGGGTGCGATGCTCGGCCGGTTTAAAAAGGCGGTAATTGGCTTGCCTGGCGGCTGCCATTTAGGACCAAGACCGATTGATCAGCATATTAAAGGTTTCGAAGCACTTGGGGCCCAAATCACCAATGAACAAGGTGCGATTTATTTACGGGCGGACGAGCTTCGCGGCGCACGGATTTATCTTGACGTCGTCAGTGTGGGAGCAACGATTAACATCATGTTGGCGGCTGTTCGGGCCAAAGGCCGGACGGTGATTGAAAATGCGGCGAAAGAGCCAGAAATCATTGATGTGGCGACGCTGCTAACAAGTATGGGTGCGAAAATTAAAGGCGCAGGAACCGACGTGATCCGTATCGATGGTGTGGAATCACTCCATGGCTGCCGCCACACCATTATTCCTGACCGAATTGAAGCTGGCACGTATATGATTTTAGGCGCAGCGGTGGGCGAAGGCGTGTTAATCGATAACGTCATCCCGCAGCATTTAGAATCATTAATTGCTAAACTGCGCGAAATGGGTGTTCGTGTCGAATCCGGCGATGATCAAGTGTTTGTTGACGGGTCAACAAAATTAAAGGCTGTCGACATTAAAACGCTTGTTTATCCTGGGTTTCCGACCGATTTACAGCAACCGTTTACAACACTTCTGACAAAAGCTGCCGGCTCAAGTGTTGTGACAGACACGATTTACGGTGCCCGCTTTAAGCATATCGATGAACTAAGAAGAATGAACGCCAATATCAAGGTGGAAGGACGCTCAGCCATCATAAATGGCCCGATTCAGCTTCAAGGTGCCAAAGTGAAGGCAAGCGATCTCAGGGCAGGAGCCGCTCTTGTCATTGCCGGTTTGATTGCCGAAGGAATTACTGAAGTAACCGGTCTTGAACATATCGACCGCGGCTATAGTGACCTTGTCGGAAAATTAAACGGACTCGGTGCAACCATTTGGCGGGAAGCGTTGACAAAAGAAGAAGTAGAACAGATGAAGAACACATAGAAAAGCGGAATCGCCTTGCCCAGGGGCGACAGGCATAAGACGAGCCGGCGTGAAGGTTGCTTTTTGACCTTTTTGACGGATTGGCTTATGACCCCGAGCCCCTAGGCGCTGGAGCTAGACAATAGAAAAGCGGAAGCGCCGGTTTAGCCGCTGAGCGCTGTAGCCTAGACAGAAAGCAAAGTTCGGGAGATAAACGTAAGACATAGGGAGATGGAGACCGATGGAAAGAAGTTTAACGATGGAGCTTGTCCGTGTCACAGAAGCAGCAGCACTAGCTTCAGCCCGTTGGATGGGCCGTGGGAAAAAAGATGAGGCCGATGGTGCAGCTACTTCTGCCATGCGCGATGTGTTTGACACCGTGCCAATGAAAGGTACAGTTGTCATTGGTGAAGGGGAAATGGATGAAGCACCAATGCTTTATATTGGTGAAAAACTTGGGACAGGCTACGGACCACGCGTCGATGTTGCCGTTGACCCGCTCGAAGGTACCAATATTTTAGCATCAGGCGGCTGGAATGCTTTAGCGGTTCTTGCGATTGCTGACCATGGCAACCTTCTTCATGCTCCTGATATGTACATGGAAAAAATCGCGGTTGGGCCCGAAGCAGTCGGACATATTGATATTAATGCCTCTGTTCTAGACAACTTAAAAGCCGTTGCCAAAGCGAAAAATAAAGATATCGAGGATGTCGTGGCGACTGTTTTAAATCGTGAGCGCCATGAGCATATCATTGCCCAGCTTCGTGAAGCAGGGGCAAGAATCAAGTTAATTAATGATGGTGACGTGGCAGGTGCCATTAATACGGCATTCGACAATACCGGCGTGGATATTCTCTTTGGTTCTGGCGGTGCTCCTGAAGGCGTTTTGTCTGCTGTTGCCTTAAAATGTCTTGGCGGCGAAATCATCGGTAAACTATTGCCGCAAAATGATGCGGAGCTTGAGCGCTGCATCAAGATGGGCCTCGATGTCAATCGCGTCCTGCGGATGGAGGACCTTGTCAAAGGCGATGACGCCATTTTTGCTGCGACAGGGATTACCGACGGAGAATTGCTGCGCGGTGTTCAATTCAAAGGATCCTACGGTTCGACCCACTCAATCGTTATGCGTGCCAAATCAGGCACCGTCCGCTTTGTCGAAGGTCGTCATAGTTTAAAGAAAAAACCTAATTTAGTGATTAAATAGGCGATGCCGCAAGGAGGGTGCCTGACACCAGTGCGTGTCAGGCACCCTTCATGGCATAAAGTCTCTCCTAAATTAAAAAACTCCTATTACACTCGATTAGGAATTTTGAAAGAACTCCTTCACAGAAAAAATTCCCAATGAATGAGAATAGAAAATTTAGTTGATTAATTTTTTGCATAGAGGGTAAAATAGTAATTGTTTTATGCATTTTTCTGCAATTCTATTCATTTCTTACTGCTTCTATTTCAATTCCTCAACTCTCTTAATTATTATCTGATTGAAAAAAATAAAAGTGTGGTGCACAGATGGACTTAACAATTTCAAGTTTAGAAAATATGAAGCTGAAGGAGCTTTATGAGCTTGCTCGCGAATATAAAGTGACTTATTACAGCAAATTAACAAAAAAAGAATTAATTTTTGCCATCCTGAAATCTCGTGCGGAACAGCAGGGGTACTTTTTCATGGAAGGCGTCTTGGAAATCATCCAATCAGAAGGATTTGGATTCTTACGACCAATTAACTACTCGCCAAGCTCAGAGGATATCTATATTTCTGCTTCGCAAATCCGCCGCTTCGACCTTCGTAATGGGGATAAAGTTTCCGGTAAGGTAAGACCTCCAAAGGAAAATGAGCGTTATTATGGACTATTGCACGTGGAGGCTGTCAACGGGGAAGATCCGGAATCAGCGAAAGAACGGGTGTACTTCCCAGGCCTCACACCATTATATCCAAACAGACAGATGAAATTAGAAACGACTCAAAAACATCTATCGACAAGAATTATGGACGTTGTCGCACCGGTTGGTTTTGGGCAGCGTGGCTTAATCGTCGCTCCGCCAAAGGCCGGTAAAACAATGCTATTAAAAGAAATTGCGAACAGCATTACCACGAACCACCCTGAAGTGGAATTAATCATGCTGTTAATCGATGAACGTCCGGAAGAAGTGACCGACATCGAGCGTTCGGTTGCCGGTGACGTGGTTAGTTCGACGTTTGACGAAGTACCTGAAAACCATATTAAAGTAGCGGAGTTAGTGCTTGACCGCGCGATGCGTTTAGTCGAACACAAACGCGATGTTGTGATCCTGATGGATAGTATTACACGTCTGGCTCGTGCTTATAACCTTGTAATTCCACCAAGCGGAAGAACGCTTTCTGGTGGTATTGACCCAGCAGCCTTCCACCGTCCAAAGCGTTTCTTCGGGGCAGCCCGTAATATCGAAGAGGGCGGAAGTTTGACGATTCTTGCGACGGCTTTAGTCGATACAGGCTCACGGATGGATGACGTGATTTATGAGGAATTTAAAGGGACAGGTAATATGGAACTGCATCTTGACCGACAGCTGGCTGAACGTCGTATTTTCCCTGCGCTTGATATCCGTCGTTCGGGAACGCGTAAGGAAGAGCTGCTGATTCCGAAGGATCATTTGGATAAATTATGGGCGATTCGGAAATCAATGTCAGATTCACCAGATTTTGCGGAACGCTTCTTGAAAAAATTAAGACAAACTAAGTCGAATGAAGAATTCTTCGCGCAACTAGGGGAAGAGCTGAAATCTAGACGTTCGTAGTCGATGCGGTGAAGCGGTCAAATTAAGCCGGTCCTTGTCCATTAGGTATCGGACAACTCTGGTAAAGGGGGCATGATGGGTTCCTTTTTAAAAAAGAAACCAATAAATCCCAACTTGCCAAAGATGGCTTTGCTTGTTATAATGGGTGCAGTGTGTTTTTAGTATTTCAGTGCTTGTTTTTACAAGTGCTTTATATAACTCTGTTTCGAAAGATTCAGGGCGGAAGGAGATGAAAAGAATGAAAGCAGGAATTCATCCAAATTATAAAACGATAACGGTGACTTGTGCATGCGGAAACACTTTTGAAACTGGTTCAGTGAAGAAAGAAATTCGCGTTGAAACTTGTTCAGAATGTCATCCATTCTATACTGGTCGTCAAAAATTCGCTGAAGCTGGCGGACGTGTTGACCGTTTCAACAAGAAATACGGCATCAAGAGCCAACAGCAACAATAATTGTAAAAAGTACAGGCAAGCAGCAATTTACTTGCCTGTTTTTTATTTTAAATAAAATTCAAATAATTGATAGATATTTAAGGATTTGCTTGGAAGGAGACGCCGTTTTATGTATTTAATGAAGCAAAGCGGATGGGTTGAGGTTATCTGTGGCAGTATGTTTTCTGGGAAATCGGAGGAATTGATTCGCCGCGTTAGACGTGCTCAGTTCGCCAAACAAAAGATAGCTGTTTTTAAGCCGAAAATTGATAATCGCTATCACGATCAATCTGTCGTTTCTCATAATGGATCTTCTTTTGATGCGAAGCCAATTACTCATTCGATTGAGATTCTTCACCATGTGGAAGCGGATATAGATATTATCGCCATTGATGAGGTTCAGTTTTTTGATGAGGGGATTCTCAGGGTTGTTCAGCGGCTGGCTGACAGCGGTCATCGGGTGGTTTGTGCGGGTCTTGATATGGATTTCCGTGGTGAGCCGTTCGGGCAGATGCCTGCGTTGATGGCAATTGCTGAATCGGTGACGAAGCTGCAGGCGGTCTGTTCTGTTTGTGGTTCGCCTTCAAGCCGGACGCAGCGTCTGATTGATGGACGTCCAGCCTCTTACCATGACCCAGTCATATTAGTGGGTGCCTCCGAAGCGTACGAGCCCCGCTGCCGTCATCATCACGAAGTCCCTAAAACGGCGTCCTATACCGTTCATGCATAAAGAAGTAACAAATGAATGTCAGGGTTGGTTGAGTTTACATAATTAGTGCCTGACACCATTGGAAAAACTGTCTGAGAAGGGATTCTCAGGCAGTTTTTTTGTTGCCGGACTTGGAAAGAATTCTCTCGACCTGTTGTTGCCGTGACCGGGCATGATAGTAATGGGAGGTGTAAGATGCAAAAAATTATGTTGTTTCTCTCATTAAGTATGTTGTTTTTAGTAAGCGGCTGTAACGGAAATCAGGGTGGGAATCATGGGAATGAAGAAGCTTATGACCTACGGAGTGACCAATCCGCACCCAATTATATGTCCAATCGTGGCAATGACCGCAACACGCCGACGAATATGTCGGATCGGGGCAAGAATAAGCAGCATATGGTCGAAGATGATATCACCAATCAAAATCCGAACTTCCTTGACCTGAAGGGGACAGGAAGCGGCGGCGAAGCCGGTGCGAACAATCAAGGCAACGATATCGAAAAGGCCAAGCAAGTCATCGCGGATTCCAATGAATTTGAGGCAGATTCCGTCTGGATCAATGGCGACCGGATGTGGGTTTCTGTTTATAAAAAAGGAATGCAGTCAGAGCAGGGAAAAATTAAGGCCGAAGCACGACTCCATCGGAAACTAATCCAGGCCTTACCGCGTTATAACATTGAAGTGCGTGTCAAAGAAGATCGAAGGTAGCATGCTCTGATTATCAGGGCATGTTTTTTCTACGGCCGTAGCTTGAGTTCCTTTTTAAAAAAAGGATTTTGACCTGAAAAATCACTCCGCGAAAAAATTTCCCCTTAATTTGGTTTTGACGGTTGTTTCCACCTATACTATAATTAGAATGTTATGGACAAAAAATTGAGGTGAATAGACCGTGTTTGATCGTCTTCAATCGGTGGAAGATCGTTATGATAAGTTGAATGAACTTTTGAGCGACCCACAAATTATTAATGATTCAAAGAAACTTCGTGAATATTCAAAAGAACAATCTGATATACAAGAAACTGTACTAACTTACCGTGAATATAAAGAGGCGCGAGAACAGCTTCAGGATGCCAAGGCGATGCTTGATGAGAAGCTGGATGCGGATATGCGTGAAATGGTGAAGGAAGAAGTTAATGAGCTGGAAGCGCAAATCGTTGAATTGGAAGCTAAGATGAAACTATTGCTGATTCCAAAGGATCCGAATGATGACAAGAACGTTATCTTTGAAATCCGCGGGGCAGCGGGCGGGGACGAAGCGGCCTTGTTTGCTGGGAATTTATATCGCATGTACAGCCGTTATGCGGAAGCGCAGGGCTGGAAGACGGAATTGATTGATGCGAACCCGACTGGTCTTGGCGGTTATAAGGAAATTAGTTTTATGATCAACGGGCAGGGTGCCTATTCGAAGTTGAAGTATGAGAACGGCGCACACCGTGTGCAGCGTGTTCCGGAGACGGAGTCAAGCGGCCGGATTCATACGTCGACGGCGACGGTTGTCTGTTTGCCGGAAGCGGAAGAATTAGAAGTGGAAATCAACGATAAAGATATCCGTTTTGATGCGTTTGCGTCAAGTGGCGCAGGCGGACAGTCCGTTAACACGACGATGTCAGCGGTTCGGTTAACGCATATTCCAACTGGGATTGTGGTTTCGATTCAGGATGAGAAATCGCAGCACAAGAACAAAGATAAAGCGATGAAGGTTTTACGCGCACGAATTTATGATAAGTATCAACAGGAAGCACAGGCGGAGTACGATTCTGTCCGTAAATCTGCGGTTGGTACGGGTGACCGTTCGGAGCGGATTCGTACGTATAACTTCCCGCAAAACCGGGTGACGGACCACCGCATCGGCTTGACGATTCAAAAGCTCGATCAAATTTTAGAAGGCAAGCTCGATGATGTCATCGATGCGTTGATTATGGATGATCAAGCGCGCAGGCTGGAAAGTGCCTCTAATGAGTAAAAAAGTCTATGAAGCTCTCCAATGGGCTTCTTCTTTTTTAGTTTCAGCGCGTCGTGATGAGAATGCCGGGGAGCTGTTACTTCGCCATTTTACGGGGATGTCGCGGGCGCAGTTGTTTGCGAATGTCCGCGATGACCTAGCGCCGGGCGTGTGGGAAGTCTTTGAAAAAGCGGTTGGTGAACACGTGAAGGGTGTGCCGGTCCAATATATCATCGGCACGGAGGAGTTTTACGGGCGGCCGTTTATCGTCAATGAAGAGGTGCTGATCCCGAGGCCGGAAACGGAAGAACTTGTCTACGGTGCACTTCAACGGATCAAGCGGCTGTTCAGTGGAGAGCAGGTTATCAGGTTAGCGGATATTGGGACCGGGAGCGGCGCGATTGCGATTACGATGAAGCTGGAAGAAGCGGAACTTCGGGTGTCAGGCACCAAAAATCCTATCAAGCTAGGGGAAATGGTGTCAGGCACCAATAGTCCTGTCGAGCCGTTGGAAATGGTGTCAGGCACCAATTCTCCTATCGAGCCAGTGTTATTGGTGTCAGGTACTGATATTGCGGAGGTGTCGCTGGCTGTGGCGCGGGAGAATGCGGCCCGGCTTGGGGCGGAGGTGGAGTTTGTTCAGGGGGATTTGCTTGGGCCGTTTATTGAGAGCGGGGCTCGGTTTGATGTGATCCTCTCGAATCCACCGTATATTCCGCTCGGAGATATGACGGCGATGTCGGA
Organism: Bacillus sp. ISL-46; assembly: GCF_018613205.1. Classification (NCBI taxonomy): domain Bacteria; kingdom Bacillati; phylum Bacillota; class Bacilli; order Caryophanales; family Bacillaceae; genus Bacillus; species Bacillus sp. ISL-46. The sequence goes on along the minus strand of NZ_JAGGQR010000047.1, from coordinate 65,972 downwards.
GGTTGTGACGGAGCATGAGCCGCACCGGGCTTTGTTTGCGGGGACGGATGGTTTGGATTTTTACCGCCGCTTTATGGTCGAGCTGCCGCAGGTACTAGAGAGGCGCGCGCTGGTTGGATTTGAAATTGGGGCCGGTCAGGGCGAAGCGGTAGCGGAGCTTTTTCAAAAAGCTTTTGCGAATGCAAAGGTTGAGGTTGTGAATGATTTGAATGGCAAGGACCGGATGGTGTTTGCGGAGATCGGCTTCGGGGCTTAGGTTCCGGTCATGTGGCGAATTTACTATAATGAAAATCATAAAAAAGCTCAGAGGATGATGGCTCTGAGCTTTTTTATAGTTCAATTAGATAGGATGTCATTTCTTTTATTTTGGAGTTATTACGGGAACTGGCAAATTGGTATACGTTACAGAATGCATATTTCTTTTTGTTTTCTACGATTTGGGTACCGTTAACTGAGCCGTGATAGCCGTGGGTGATAATGGTGTTAATCTGCAGTTCGGTTACTTTATGATTCTGGTTTTGTTTGAGGATTTCGATCACTTTTTCTTTTCCTTGGATCTGATGTTGACCGATGATATTCCAGTGAAAATCGTAGGTGATATTCTCTGATAGAAAAGCGAGGTCTTTGTGTGCATAAGCGATGCTAAATTCTTTGAGAAATGCTTTTTTGGGTGCGTTGCCGCAATCGTCGGGGCAAATTACTTTTAAGTCCACGTATTCCGATTTTGAATGATCCATTTTTTACACTCCATTTTCAGTAGATTAATTTTTAATTCGATAATGACGCCAATAGGGGCGATTGGATGCAATTTATAGAATTTTTATCGAAAAAATGATGCCAATAAGCCTGATTGGATGCAATTTATAGAGTTTTTATCGAAAAAATGATGCCAATAAGCCTGATTGGATGCAATTTATAGAGTGTTTACCGAAAAAATGTTGCCAATAAGCCTGATTGGATGCAATTTATAGAGTTTTTATTGAAAAAGTAATGCCAATAAGCCTGATTGGATGCAATTTATAGAGTTTTTATCGAAAAAATGATGCCAATAAGCCTGATTGGATGCAATTTCAGCACTTTTTATCTGAAAATAGTGGCCAATGAGCAAATTACCATTCGCAGGACAGACCATCCACTTATTTTAACATTCATTTAGATTTTATCCTTTTGAGTGGAAGTACATACAATCGTTTCTTTGGAAAATATCAAAATTTAATAGTTTAAGATTCTGGCATTTTGTCCAAAATGAAGGTATCGAAGGGACGGTGCTAGAATTGAAAAGTAAAGTGATTGTTTGGGGATATCTTATCGTTTTGTCTTTAGGGACGATGTTGAGTTTATATATGCCGAAGACGGAAGCCGCGTCAAAAGAATCGATTGTGATTCCTGGTGAAGCAATTCGGCTTAGGATTCTTGCGAATAGTGATTTTGAAGAGGATCAGGCCATTAAACGGAAAGTGCGCGATGCGGTGAATGCGCAGATTACCCTGTGGGTTCAGGATTTAACGTCGATGGAAAAAGCAAGAACGGTCATCAAGTCTAAGCTTCCTGAGATTCAAGCGATATCGGAACAAGTGGTCCGCGACCAAGGGTCTGATCAATCGGTGAAAGTGGAGTTTGGCAAGGTTCAGTTTCCGACGAAATTATATGGTCAATTTTTATATCCTGCCGGAGAATATCAAGCGATTTTGATTACGCTCGGGAGCGGGGAAGGCGCGAACTGGTGGTGCGTGCTTTACCCGCCATTATGCTTCCTTGACTTTTCAAATGGTGTAGCGGTGAGTGAGGGCTTTGAGGGAGAGAAAAAGGCGAAGGCAAAAACAGTGATACCTGCTAAATCGGAGGAAAAGGTTGAAAAGGCAAAAACGGTGGCAACGGTTGAAAAGGTAAAAGAAGAAGCAAGCTCAGTTGAGGATACGAAAGAGGTTGCGGTTAAGGTAGAAAAAGAGGTTGAGGTAAAGGGTGAAAAAGAGGAAAAAGCCACAACTGTGGACGAAGAAGAAATGAAGAAGCCGGAGAGGCTGATTGAAAAAGATGCGCCAGTGTTCAATGAGATAATGGTTGAGGTTGATGATGAGCCAGTGAAGTTGGCTAAAAAGGATGCGCCTGTTTATACCGCTGATGATGAAAAGCCGGTGGAAGTGAAGTTTTTCGTCGTAGAGATGTGGGAGAAGATGTTTAATTAGACCAGTTCCAGCAATGGGGCTGGTTTTTTGTGTGGAAAAATGCGGCGAGGCTGAGGTCGTTTCTTCAATAAAATTTTACTAGATTCCCAAATCTAGCGGTTCTATTTGTTCTAGCTCATCCATATTCATAGAGTAGAATCTTAAAAAAAGAGGTGGAAGCGATGCAGGCATTGATTCGCAGAGCAAATAAACAAGACTTGGGCAGTTTACGACAGTTTTTATCCAGAGCCAATCTGGGGACGGATGGACTAACAGATGAAACGATTGACTATTTTTTGCTGCTAGAGAATGAGGAGGGCACCTTAAAGGGTTCGCTTGGCATGGAGGCCTTCACGGAGTTCGGGCTCTTGCGCTCCCTCGTTGTTACACCTGGACAAGCTGAAAAGGAAATCTTCGTTCTTTTTGATCAAATGGTCCAATTAGCGAAAGAAAAAGGGATGAAAGGTTTGTTTTTGGCAACAAATAAGAGCGTAGCCTTACCATTTTTCGAAATAATGGGCTTCCAGAGGATTGACCGGGCAGAAATACCCAGCGAATTTTATCAATCTGAACATATTCGACACGTTTTAAATGTGGATAACTCTATATTTTTGAAATTTTCATTATAATTGTGGATATACCCACAAAGTTATCCACTATTTCAAGGAAGTTGTGCACAATTTGTGGATAACACTTGTATTTATGCCCACCTTCTTTTATACTTTCAAACGTATTGAGCTAAAAATATGAGTCTAGGTGACTAAATTCGCCAAATTTCGCTAGAAGACTCATTCGTGATAAAGGTGGATAATTATGAACACAAAGGTTTGGAAAGTGGATAAGTATGTGGATAATCTTGAAAATAATCCACAGGTTGTGGATGCAGCGAATTTTTTACGGGATAACGAAGTGGTTGCCCTGCCGACAGAGACGGTTTATGGTCTTGGCGGGAACGCGAAAAGTGATCTGGCGGTTGGGAAGATTTTTGCAGCCAAAGGAAGGCCGAGTGATAATCCACTAATTATCCACATTGCTGAAAAAAAGCAGCTGAGCACGTTTGTAACTGAGGTTCCCGACAAGGCTGAAGTGTTGATGGATGCGTTTTGGCCGGGACCACTGACGATTATTTTTAAAAAGAAAGAAGGCGTCCTAGCGGAAACAGCCACGGCGGGATTGTCGACGGTTGCGGTAAGGATGCCGGACCACCCTGTCGCACTGGCATTGTTGAAAAGTTGTGGACTGCCGATTGCTGCCCCGAGCGCCAACAGTTCGGGCAAACCAAGTCCAACGAAGGCCCAACATGTCATGGACGATTTAAATGGGAAAATTGCTGGGGTGATCGACGGCGGGGCAACAGGAATTGGCGTTGAATCAACGGTCATCGATTGCACCGAAGCGATTCCGGTTATCTTAAGACCGGGCGGGGTAACGAAGGAGCAGCTTGAGGCCGTCCTTGGTGAAGTTCGTTTCGATGCCGCGTTAACAGATGAGGCGGCGCGGCCGAAAGCCCCAGGCATGAAATACCAACACTACGCCCCGAATGCACCGCTATTTATGGTGTCAGGCACCACGAAATTTCTCCAGCGTCTAATAGAAGAAAAACGGATGGAGGGTTTGCGGGTCGGGGTGCTGACTACGGAAGAGCAGGCGGATGTGTATGAAGCGGATGTGGTACTAGCATGCGGGAAGCGGGCAGAATTGGAGACGGTTGCCGCGGCGCTTTATGATACGCTGCGAAGATTTAATCTAGAAAAGGTCGATGTCATTTACAGTGAGATATTTCCGAACGAAGGTGTCGGAAATGCAATCATGAACCGCCTTCAGAAAGCCGCTGGAAATAAACTGATCGCTGAATAAACACTAGGTTCTCCGGTGAGGGGACCTGGTGTTTTTTTTTTCGGTGTCAGGCACCGATTTTGGGTGTAGTGTAATGTTTTGAATTTTTTTGGCGGATTTTTGGTGTCAGGCACCGATTAAATGTGGCCGCAAACACTATTATGTAACAAATTTTGGAATTAGAAACGTGGAAGAAGCGGTATAATAGACGTAAGCGGCCAATATTCCAGTTCCCGAGCAAGACTTCTAAATTAGTTTGGACGTGCATATGCTAGGGTAGTTAGTCCAAGGAGGCGGGGTCCGAATGTCTGAAATGATTGGCGAAATAGTAACTCTTATGTTAATGGCGTTTGCACTAGGGATGGATGCATTTTCAGTCGGACTTGGCATGGGGATGTACAAACTTCGGCTCAAGAAAATTATTAATATTGGCATCACGATCGGTTTGTTCCATGTATGGATGCCGCTGCTTGGCTTAATTGCTGGGAAATTTTTATCAGATAAGTTTGGTACCTTTGCGACCTTTATCGGCGGTTTTCTGCTGATTTTACTCGGTGTGCAAATGGTGTGGTCCACCCTCAAAAAGAGCGATGAGAAGGTTATTTCCCCAATTGGTTTCGGCCTGCTGCTCTTTGCCTTGAGTGTGAGTCTTGATAGTTTTTCCGTAGGGCTTACCTTAGGCATTTACGGTGCGAAGACGATTATGGTTATTTTGTGTTTTGGAATCATGGCAACCATCCAAACATGGGCGGGACTGCTGCTTGGCCGCAAGATGCAGGGCTGGGTCGGGTCATATAGTGAGGCACTTGGTGGAGCTATTTTACTTGCCTTTGGCTTAAAGCTGCTCGCTCCCTTCTTTTAACGGGCGGATCGGCCAACCTTTTCGAATCCCTAACTTAAATATGATAAAATAAATTACATAAGAATCTTGTAAGGAGGCAAACACATTGCAGCGCATTTTGTTTGTATGTACAGGAAATACGTGCAGGAGTCCAATGGCAGAAGCAATTTTGAAAAATAAAGCGGTCGACGCGATCGAAGTGAGGTCGGCAGGCATTTATGCTGCGAACGGCAGTGAGGCATCGCCACATGCAAAAAGGGTGTTGGAGGACAATGGGATCGTGCACAATCACCGTTCCAGTCTGTTAACGAGTGATGAGGTCGAATGGGCCGACCTCATCCTAACGATGACATCCTCACATAAGTTGGCCATTCTGCAGCAATACCCTCATGAGGGTCAGAAGGTATATACTTTAAAGGAATACAGCGGGGAAGGCTTCAATCATGATGTCGTCGACCCGTACGGCGGACCGCTCGCCATGTACGAAGAAACCTTTCGTGAACTAAATGGATTAATTGATAAAGCAATTGGAAAACTAAAGTGACAAATGCTCTCTTTTCGAAGAGGGCTTTTATTTTTTGATTGAAACTTTATATTTTTGTGGCAGTATGTCAAAATTAATCAGGAGAGCAAAGCCCCTTTTCGTGACGGACACTAGTGGCGAGGAGCTAGGGCTAGTGTGTAAAAGATAAATAGAGTAGAGGAGGCATTTAACATGAAAGTGGCACTAGCATCAGACCATGGCGGAGTGAATCTTCGCAAGGAAATTGCGCAATTACTTAACGAACTGGGGATTGAATTTGAGGATTTTGGCTGTGACTGTGAAACATCGGTGGATTATCCAGATTACGCGCTGCCAGTTGCTGAGAAGGTAGCGAGCGGCGAGTTTGACCGCGGGATTCTGATTTGCGGAACGGGAATTGGCATGAGTATTGCCGCTAATAAGGTGAAAGGGATTCGCTGTGCCTTGGTCCATGATACGTTTAGCGCCAAAGCAACGCGGGCTCATAATGATTCAAACATCATAACGATGGGTGAACGCGTCATTGGCCCTGGCCTGGCCCGAGATATAGCTGAAATCTGGCTGACGGGTGAATTTGAAGGCGGCCGTCATGCGAACCGGATAGGAAAAATTGGTGAATACGAGGATAAGCACCTCTAATTTAGCTCGGGCTGGACTGGAAATCTTTTTTAGTGGAGGTCAAGGCGTATGATTCAAGCGTGTGAACAAGAACTGGAAGCGATTTTAACGGAATTCAAAGAGCAGGGCGCGTTAAAACAAGGGCAGCTGTTAGTGGTTGGCTGCAGTACGAGTGAGGTAATTGGGGAGCGGATTGGCACCTCTGGCACGGTTGAAGTGGCGGAAATGATTTACCGCTGTTTGAAAAACCTTCAAGCGGAGACGGGGATCACGCTTGCCTTCCAATGCTGCGAGCATTTAAACCGGGCCTTGGTCGTCGAACGTGCGGTTGCAGAGGAAAGGCGGTTCGATGAAGTGTCGGTTGTCCCTGTCCGTAAAGCAGGCGGGGCGATGGCCACTTACGCGTTTGGAGCGATGGACAACGCGGTTGTAGTAGAGTTCGTGAAGGCGGATGCCGGGATTGACATCGGCAACACACTCATCGGGATGCACTTAAAACATGTTGCCGTTCCAGTCCGCGTGAAGCAAAAAAGCATCGGACAGGCCCATGTAACACTCGCCAAAGTACGCCCGAAACTGATCGGCGGCGCAAGAGCCGTATACGAACGGAATCAGGAAAACTCGAGCTGCTCTTAATAAACTTGGGTGTCAGGCACCATCATTAAAGTTTTTTATAAGCTGGAAAATTTTGATGAACAAGAAAAAGTTTTATTGAAAACACGAACGTTATTATAATATAAAATATTTTCGTTCGGAAAATAAACTCAATACGTATGAAAACGCTCACTTAAAGTAAAAAAAATAATTAAAATCCGAAGAATGTTTCCCTTTCAATTTGAGGGTATTTCGTGTAAAATAAAAAAGAATTTTCGAAATTATCAATAGCTACTTAACATATAAGGGGGATTTTTGTCATGAAGCATTTGCCACAAGCTGATGAACAGGTTTTTCAAGCGATTCAAAAGGAATTAGGTCGTCAACGTTCAAAAATCGAATTAATTGCCTCAGAAAACTTTGTAAGTGAAGCAGTCATGGAAGCCCAGGGTTCTGTTTTAACGAACAAATATGCAGAAGGATATCCTGGCCGACGCTATTATGGCGGCTGTGAATATGTTGATATCGTCGAAGACTTAGCACGCAACCGCGCGAAGGAAATCTTCGGAGCAGAATATGTGAACGTGCAGCCTCACTCAGGTGCACAAGCTAATATGGCGGTTTACTTCACAGTTCTAGAGCAAGGTGACACCGTGCTTGGCATGAATTTATCCCACGGCGGCCACTTAACACACGGCAGCCCAGTTAACTTCAGTGGTGTTCAATATAACTTTGTTGAATATGGTGTGGACCAAGAAACGCACCGCATCAATTATGATGATGTGCGTGCAAAAGCACTCGAGCACAAGCCGAAAATGATTGTAGCTGGTGCTAGTGCATACCCGCGTGCGATTGACTTTGCAAAGTTCCGTGAGATTGCCGATGAAGTCGGTGCATACCTCATGGTGGATATGGCGCACATCGCTGGACTTGTTGCAGCAGGCTTGCATCAAAACCCAGTACCGTACGCTGATTTTGTTACTACCACTACGCATAAAACATTACGCGGTCCACGCGGCGGGATGATCCTTTGCAAAGAGGAATTCGGCAAGAAAATTGATAAATCAATCTTCCCTGGAATTCAGGGCGGTCCGCTAATGCATGTCATTGCTGCGAAAGCTGTTGCGTTCGGCGAAGCATTACAGGAAAGCTTCAAAGAATATGCTGGTCAGATTATCACGAATGCTCAGCGCTTAGCTGAAAGTCTTCAAAAAGAAGGCTTGAAGTTAGTATCCGGTGGAACGGATAACCACCTCTTGTTAGTAGACGTAACGACGCTTGGATTAACTGGCAAGGTTGCTGAAAAGGTACTGGATGAAGTTGGCATCACGGTTAACAAAAACACAATTCCATTTGACCCGCAAAGTCCGTTTGTAACAAGCGGTGTCCGTATCGGTACGGCGGCAGTGACAAGCCGTGGTTTTGTTGAAGCGGATATGGACGAGATCGCTTCAATTATCGCGTTTACCTTGAAGAACCATGAAGATGAGGCGAAACTTGAGGAAGCGCAAGGTCGTGTCGAGGCCTTAACAAGCAAATTTACTCTTTATCCAGAATATTAATAAGAAAAGCGCAAGCGCCCTGTTCAGCGGCGTATGGCCTGGAGCGCTCCAACTGAGATAAAGGAAACACGAAGAGCCGAAGGTGATTCGATGTTGACTTATCGTAGGGTGGAGAGCGAAGGACACTAGCCGCTAGGGCGCTGGAGCTAGACAGTTGTCTATGTTCAAAAACTAATACTTTCTTATTTTAGCAGCAGAGAATCGGCCTATCGTAGGCCGATTTTTTTTGAAAAATCTAACTAGTTGAAAGTGCTGAATTCTATTTGCTCATTGCCTTTTTTTTCTGTAAAATGAGACGAAGTGTTTATAATTTAAAATAAGGAGCGATGATTATGGCCAAGGTATTCGTTTTCGACCATCCACTCATTCAACATAAACTAACTTACATACGTGATAAAAACACAGGAACAAAGGAGTTCCGCGAGCTTGTCGATGAAGTCGCGACGCTGATGGCGTTTGAAATTACCAGAGATATGCAGCTTGAGGATATCGATATCGAAACACCTGTCTGCCCAGCGAAATCTAAGGTACTATCCGGTAAGAAAATCGGGATTGTGCCCATTTTGCGTGCAGGAATCGGAATGGTTGATGGCATCTTGAAATTAATCCCAGCTGCGAAGGTGGGCCATATCGGTTTATACCGCGACCCTGAAACCTTGATGCCGGTTGAGTATTATATTAAGCTCCCAAGTGATGTGGAAGAGCGTGATTTCATTGTGGTTGATCCGATGCTTGCAACAGGCGGTTCGGCGATTGAAGCAATTCGCTCCTTGAAGAAGCGCGGTGCGAAACATATCAAATTTATGTGTTTAATTGCAGCACCAGAAGGCGTGGAAGCAGTAAAGTCAGCCCACCCGGACGTGGATATCTATATCGCTGCATTAGATGAGAAATTAAATGACCACGGCTACATCGTCCCAGGCCTTGGTGATGCAGGAGATCGGTTGTTTGGAACGAAATAGGATACCGTTTGAAAAAAAGTCGGGCTTACTCGGCTTTTTTTGTTGGTTTTATTAAAAATAGGTCATTTTTTTTTGGGGGAAAAATAATGAGATTGGGAGCCTGAATTGTTTTTTTTGGGGAAATAAAAAATCGGTTTTGGAATTCCAATTATTTTTCTTAAAAAAGGAAAATCCGTACTGGAACCCAAATTGTTTTTCGAAAAATACAAAATCCTTTTTGGAACCCGATATATTTCTCGAAATAAGAGAAAATCCATACTGGAACCAATTTATTTTTTAAAAAAAAGGGCTCGCTTTTGGGAAAATATGTCTAATAGCACAAAACACCTTGAAAATGGCACAAAACCTCTTAGAAATGGAACAAAACTCTAGAAATCGGAACAAAACCTGCCCAAAATGGCACAAAACCACCGGGAAATGGCACAAAATTCCAACGAGAACAATTTTGAACTTGAATAAAGAACATAAAACGATAACAAGAACCGAAATAGACCTAAAAAATGAACGGCAAAAAGACTAAATTTCACTAAAATGATATAATTTGCTTAATTTTTAAGGAGGATATCTAATCTTTTAATAGAAATTACCACTGAATATATAAAAAGAGGTGATGTATATGGTCGTTTTAGAACTGAAGTTACCAATTCAAGCTTACCAATGTATGGCGGTACTCCGCAGGGTATCGAAAAATCATCCAATCAGACCGACAGTCGAACGAGATTTAAGATCGTGGCTGAAGGGATACTACGGCGAGAAGGAATGCAGCTACTATCTTTCGCTTTTGCAAGAAGATCAATATTACATTTTTCATGGCCTGCGGCTAACTGACAAGAAGGCATTCCAAATTGATTTAGTGATACTTTCACAGAGGTTTATCTTCATGGCAGAAGTCAAAAATCTATCGAAGAAATTGATTTTTAACAAGGAAACCAATCATGTAACCAAGGAATTTAATAATGAAGAAGAGGGCATTTCGAATCCAATTCTTCAGGTGAAAAGGCAAAAACTGCAATTCGTAAATTGGCTCAGAAAGATGCAAATGCAGGGTTTGCCAATTGAAAAAGTGGTAATCATCAGTAAACCGACGACTAAAGTGGAAACAACTCCTGACAATCAGCAAATTTTCAATGAGTTGATTTATGCCGAGTCACTTCTGGACAAACTGGAAGAGCTTGAAATGAAGTATCAAAAACCCGTGTTTAGCAAAAGAAAAACCAGCCAATTAGTCGACCTCCTTTTAGTCCACCATCAAATTCCTATTCCTGATATTCTCCAAACGTACAAATTATCCAAGGATGACATTATTACGGGTGTGATATGCCCTAAGTGCCAAACCGGTACGATGGCGTTTTACTCTGCTAAGTGGCACTGCCCCATATGCGGGCATTCCTCCAAAACAGCCTTTTTTCAGTCGGTCGATGATTATTTCCTCCTGCTCGGACCGACAATAACTAGAAGGCAGTTCGCTGAATTTTTGCATATTGACTCCACCTTCATTGCGGGGCATCAACTACGATCGCTCAACCTCCCGTCGTCCGGATCCAAACGAGGGACCATTTACACCCTTCCGAAAAATCAGCTCCTGTGCCCGCTTGGTGAAAAGGAAATCAACGCATACACAATTCCCACCAGGTAAATAGGAAATACCCGATGCCCGTTTCCCAAAATAGATGTGCATACTTTCCCCCCTCTAAGAAAACGATATGGAAAAAGGGGAAATCCATCGATGAAACTTCTACTCGCGTTACTGCTAGCTTTTCAACCTCCGAAAATACTCATCCATCCTTCGATCACCAAAAGCACGCAGGAGACAACTGCCATAATAATCCTGGACAAACCACACACCGACCAGGAAATCCTGCAGCTCATGAAACCCTACAAAGACGTTAAGCTTCGCCGTGTTTTCCACCATGCGCTTGATGGATTCTCGGTCGAAGGCAGCGCAGAAACACTTGCCGAAATCGGCCGCAGCCATAAACAAATCAAAAACGTCTCGCCGGTTATTACCTACCAAGCCGAAACCGAGGAAAGCGTCAAAATTATTGGTGGGGAGGAAGTCCGCAGTTTTTTTGATAAAAAAAATGAACGGCTGACGGGAAAAGGGGTAACGGTCGGGGTTATTGATACGGGCGTCGATTACACCCATCCCGACCTTAAGCGCAACTATGCCGGCGGCCGGGACCTGGTTGACAACGACCGCGATCCGATGGAAACGCTCGCCCTCGGGAAGGCGACGATCCATGGAACCCATGTGGCCGGTATTATTGCAGCCAATGGAAAAATAAAAGGCGTTGCCCCGGAGGCAAAAATTGTTGCGTACCGCGCGCTTGGGCCGGGCGGGGGCGGGACCACCGAGCAGGTGCTCGCGGCGATTGACCAGGCGATTAAGGATAAAGTGGATGTCGTCAATCTCTCGCTCGGAAATGATATAAACGGGCCCGACCTGCCAATCAGCCTCGCCCTCAACCGCGCCGTCGATCGCGGAATCGTCGCCGTGGCGGCTTCTGGTAATTCCGGGCCAAATGTTTGGAGTGTTGGCTCACCTGGAACCGCCTCCAAAGCGATATCGGTTGGTGCATCGACCCCAACTTTGGAGACACCCTATCTATTAATAGAAGGAAGTCGGGATAAATTCCAGATTGAACCGCTCGAAGGCTCAGCCAAGTGGGCGCTCGACCGCTCCGCTGACATTGTCGATGGCGGCATCGGCAGACCTGATGAATTGAAAAATATTGAAGGGAAAATTGCCCTCATCAAAAGAGGGGTCTTAACTTTTTCCAAAAAAGCGGAAAATGCGAAGCGGGCAGGGGCAAAAGCGGTGCTCATCTACAACAATATGAGCGGCGGCCGTTTCATGGGAAACCTCGATACGCAAATGTCGATCCCAGTCGGCGCCATCTCGAAGGAAGACGGGGTTATTTTACAAAAAGCCTTAAAAAGACAAACCACCTCGGCGCGGGTCACGGTCAGCGAGGATTCGGACCGGCTCGCTGACTTTAGCTCGCGGGGACCGGTGACGGGAACGTGGGAAATCAAACCAGATATTGTTGCCCCCGGAGTAGCGATTAATTCGACGATTCCGGGCGGCTATTTGTCGCTTCAAGGGACGAGTATGGCGGCGCCGCACGTCGCTGGGGCATGTGCATTAATTAAGCAGGCCCATCCGGACTGGACACCCGAACAAATCAAAGCGTCCCTGATGAACACGGCAAAACCGCTCGCAAAGTCTAATAGCGTTGACCGTACGGCGGCCATCCCGAACGCAGCCGGACGTAAGACCACTACCATCAACGGGCGAACCCTTGGTACACAGGGAGAACCCGCCTACTACCGCACCTTTGAACAGGGGGCAGGCAGAATCCAGGTTGACGAAGCGATCCAAGCCACCACACTCGTCACACCGAGCAGTATCCGGTTTGGGAAATTTACGGAACAGAGTGATGTCCATAAAGCCTATCTTCATGTCGAAAATACAAGCCAGCAAGACCAGCGTTATTCGTTTGATATCCCGCCATATATCGATGGACTGGAATGGCGGCTGCCGCTTTCATTTACGCTCGAGCCTCAGCAGACAAAGGACATAACGGTCGAGTTGACGGTCGACCCGCAGGTGTTTAAAGGGAAAATTCACGACGGATATCTCCGCTTGCAGGCGGGCGGGGCATCAGTTCGCATTCCCTATCTCTATGTTTTAGAGGAGCCGGACTATCCACGGGTCATGGGATTTGATTTTGCCGAAGGAGACAAACCAGGACAGTACCGCTATGAGGTGTATTTGCCGGGCGGGGCGGAGGAATTTGGGATTGCCCTGTTTAACCCGGAGGATTATCGTTTTGTCGGCTATTTAGATACGATTACCAATGTGAAAAAGGGACTTGTTCGCAAGGACATCCCAGACGACCAGCTTCCAGCAAACGGGACCTATTTAGTAAAGGTTTTTGCCAAAAAGGCCAGCAAAGAGGACCATATCCAACGGATGATCACGATTGAGAGGATAGAAGACTAAAAAGCAATTTTAAGAAAAGACCTTGTCCACACCAAGACATGGTCTTTTTAACAAAATCATAATAAAAGTTCATAATATTGTACCATTAGTATAATTATAATTGTTCACAAAATAGACACAAAATGAACAAAATTCCTTCACAATTTACTCTACAATAAGATTGTTGAGTAAATTCCAAATTGGAAAATACTTCAGGAAATACTTTGTGGCATAATTCACGTAATTTAATTGACATTGACAGGGTGCTATTGTATGCTAACTAAGGGTGTAAATGATAGGGTTTTCATGTAAATAAATCTATCTAAAGATAGTATTTAGGTTATGGATATTACTTTTTGCCCGATTGACATTCTCTCAGAGTGAGGATGTGTTATATGCGTAAAAACAACCGCAACCCATTACAAGCTATGGCTTTAATGTCCGCAATTGTCTCCCAATTAGTAGGTTCCATTCTAATAGGTATTTTCTCAGGCAGATGGCTGGATCAGCATTGGGGTACCGAACCAATTTTCTTAATAATCGGACTGCTTATAGGTCTTGGAGCGGGTACCTATTCCATGCTCCTTTCAATCCGCCATTTCTATTCAGGAGATAAATAACTATGCCAGATTTCAGAGTAATGTTCAACAGGCAGCGCAAATGGATTTTTTACTTGTTGTCCATTTATGTTCTAGGCTGGGGCTTCACCTCGTACCAAACCATATTTCTAGGGCTGATTCTTGGGACATGCTTTAGTTATTTGAATCTTTGGATACTAGTTAGAAAGACGGAGAGCTTTGATAAAAAGGTAACAGAGGGCAAAAAACCCAAGTCCTTAGGGTCGCTCTCGAGGATGGCTGTGGCGGGAATTGCTGCGTTAATCGCATTAAGATACCCAGAGCAATTCGATATGATTAGTTTAGTGATAGGATTAATGACATCCTATATTGTCATTATGATAGATTATTTTTACCATGCATTGCATGTACATAAATGAAGCGGAAGCGAGGTGAGTTTACATGCATCATGAGGTTCCAGAGTTTAAATTTATGGGCCTTTGGTTTAACGGCGCAAATATGCTGATGATCACAGTAGCAAGTCTAATTGTTTTCCTAATAGCCATTCTTTCTACACGAAAGCTGGCAATGAAACCTACAGGGATGCAAAACTTTTTTGAATGGGTGATGGACTTTGTTAAAGGGGTCATCAACAGCACGATGGATTGGAAAGAAGGCGGAAGGTTCCACATCCTTGGAATTACATTAATTATGTATATTTTTGTATCCAATATGTTAGGTCTTCCATTTGCGATTGTGGTTGATGAAAAGCTTTGGTGGAAATCACCAACGGCCGATCCAATCATCACTTTAACACTAGCAGTTATGGTTTTGGCACTATCCCATTATTATGGTGTCAAGCTAAAAGGTGTAAAAGGCTATGCAGAAGGTTTCTTCAGCCCAATGAAATTCTTATTCCCATTGAAGATCATTGAGGAATTTGCCAATACGCTGACTCTTGGTCTGCGTCTATATGGTAACATTTACGCTGGTGAGTTGCTTCTATCACTATTAGCAACAGGCCTGGCACATCAAGGAATTGCTGGTACGATTGCGGCTATCCCGCTAACATTGGTATGGCAAGGGTTCTCTGTATTCGTTGGTACGATTCAAGCTTATATTTTCACAATGTTAACAATGGTTTACTTGGCTCATAAAGTGAGTCACGACCATTAATAATACACCGTTCATTTTCATGAACAAAATAAAAAATTAATTGATGTTTTATACATTTAAGGAGGAAAAAAGTAATGACAGGATCAATTGGTGTTTTAGCAGCAGCAATCGCAATCGGTTTAGCAGCAGTAGGTGCAGGTATTGGTAACGGTCTTATCGTAGGTCGTACAGTAGAAGGTATCGCTCGTCAACCTGAACATCGTGGTTTGCTTCAAACAACTATGTTTATCGGGGTTGCGTTAGTAGAAGCATTACCGATTATCGGTGTAGTTATCGCGTTCATGGTATTAAACCGATAATAGTAGGAAAATTCAAGATGGCGATGATCAACAAATCCTCGCCATTCATTTATGTGTTTTTGCTATCGTTAAGCAACTCTTGAAAGGAGTGAACCGAGGGTGTTAACAAACAGTTTAGTATTAGCCACTGCTGCTGAAGGCGGCGGCCACATTAATACTGGGGATATTTTCTTCCAGCTTATCGTTTTTCTTGTATTGTTAGCCTTGCTCAAAAAGTTTGCATGGGGTCCATTAATGGGCATTATGAAGACGCGTGAAGAGCATATTGGTAGTGAAATTAGTGCGGCAGAAAACAGCCGTTTAGAAGCAGAAAAGATTTTACAAGAACAAAGAAATCTTTTAAAAGAAGCACGTAATGATGCGCAAAACTTAATCGAAAATGCCAAAAAGCAAGGTGAACTTCAACGTGAAGAAATCGTTGCGGCATCTCGTACAGAAGCTGAACGCGTCAAAGAAGCAGCAAAGCTTGAAATTGAGCAGCAAAAAGAAAAAGCTGTTGCCGCTATTCGCGAACAGGTTGCCTCACTATCTGTATTAATTGCTTCTAAAGTAATTGAAAAAGAATTAACTGCAGCAGATCAGGAGCAGCTCATTAACGAATATATTAAAGAGGCAGGAGAAGAGCGATGAGTAACTCAATGGTAGCAAAACGCTACGCGTTGGCTCTTTTCCAAATTGCGAAAGAAACTCAAGCGCTCGGAGTTATTGAAGAAGAACTTCGTGTAGTGAAGGAAGTTGTACAATACAATCCTGAATTAAAAAATATCTTAAATTCTTCTAAGCTTTCAATTGAAGAGAAAAAAGAAATCATTAAGTCATCTTTCGCAACAGTAAATGTAAATGTATTAAATACAATGTTGATCTTAATCGACCGCCACCGTGAAGACCAAATCGTTGACGTGGCAAATGAATTTTTAGAGCTGGCAAATGATGAGATGGGCATTGCCGAGGCGCAAGTTTACAGCACCCGTGAATTAACGGATGCGGAACGCGAAGCAATCTCATCTGTATTTGCAGCAAAAGTGGGCAAAAAGTCCCTAAAAATTGAAAATATCGTAGATTCCAACCTGCTTGGCGGTATCCGCCTTCGCATTGGAAATCGTATATATGACGGGTCATTAAGAGGAAAACTCGATCGTTTAGAACGTAAATTGTTAAGCTAGATTCGAAAGATTAGGGGTGAAACTCATGAGCATCAAAGCTGAAGAAATTAGTGCCCTGATAAAAAAGCAAATTGAAAACTATCAGGCGGAAATTCAAGTAACTGATGTTGGTACAGTTATCTCAATCGGTGACGGTATCGCACGTGTTCATGGCCTCGACAATGTCATGGCTGGAGAACTTGTTGAATTTTCAAACGGCGTTATGGGTATGGCACAAAACCTTGAAGCAAATAACGTTGGTATTATCATTCTCGGACCTTACACTGAAATCAAGGAAGGTGACGAGGTTCGCCGTACAGGACGCATCATGGAGGTTCCAGTTGGTGAGGAATTGATCGGACGCGTGGTAAACTCGCTTGGACAACCAGTTGATGGTATGGGGCCAATCAATACAACAAAAACACGCCCAGTTGAGGCAGTTGCTCCAGGCGTTATGGCTCGTAAATCCGTTCATGAGCCATTACAAACAGGTATTAAAGCGATTGACGCCCTTGTGCCAATCGGACGTGGTCAACGTGAGTTAGTCATCGGTGACCGTCAAACAGGTAAAACATCTGTTGCGATCGATACGATTATCAATCAAAAAGGTCAAAACATGGTTTGTATCTATGTTGCGATCGGTCAAAAGGAATCAACCGTTCGTAACGCAGTTGAAACACTACGTAAATACGGCGCGTTAGAATACTCAATCGTTGTTACTGCTTCTGCATCACAACCTGCTCCGTTGCTATATTTAGCTCCATATACTGGTGTTTCAATGGCTGAAGAGTTTATGTATGCTGGCAAACACGTATTGATCGTATATGATGATCTTTCTAAACAAGCAGCTGCCTACCGTGAGCTTTCCTTGCTGCTTCGTCGTCCTCCAGGTCGGGAAGCCTATCCAGGGGATGTTTTCTACTTGCACAGCCGCTTACTAGAGCGTGCCGCAAAAATTAACGATACACTTGGTGCTGGTTCGATCACTGCGCTTCCGTTCATTGAAACGCAAGCAGGGGACGTTTCAGCGTATATCCCAACAAACGTTATTTCAATTACTGATGGACAAATTTTCTTACAATCTGACTTATTCTTCTCCGGTGTTCGTCCGGCGATCAACGCGGGTCTTTCCGTATCACGTGTAGGTGGATCTGCACAAATCAAGGCGATGAAAAAGGTATCTGGTACCTTACGTCTTGACCTTGCATCTTACCGTGAATTAGAAGCATTTGCTCAGTTTGGATCTGACTTAGATAAAGCGACTCAAGCAAAACTTAATCGTGGTGCACGTACGGTTGAAGTTCTGAAACAAGATCTTCACAAGCCACTATCAGTTGAGAAGCAAGTTGCAATCCTTTACGCATTAACACGCGGTTTCCTTGATGATATTCCATTAGAGGATGTCCGTCGTTTTGAATCAGAATACCTTAATTGGTTAGACCACAACCGCAAAGAGTTGTTAGACCATATTACAAAAACGAAGGACCTTCCTTCTGATGACGATATGGCTTCTGCAATCAACGCCTTCAAAAAGACGTTTGCAGTTTCCGAATAATAGGGTCTGACATTTAGAACGGTGAGCGCGCGGCACCCGTAAGGCGGGCCGCACGCCCAACCAGACATTCTTTGAAAAAGGGTGGTGAGAACCTATGGCTTCATTACGTGAGATAAAAACTCGTATCAATTCAACTAAAAAGACGAGTCAAATAACAAAAGCAATGGAAATGACCTCTGCTGCAAAGTGGAATCGTGCCGTCGTCAATGCGAAAGCATTTGTACCTTATATGGAAAAAATCCAAGAAGTAACGGCATCGATTGCAATTGGCTCAGGCGGAGTAAATCATCCCATGCTGACCAGTCGACCTGTTAAGAAAACCGGTTATATTGTTATGACTTCTGACAGCGGACTTGCTGGCGGTTTTAACAGCAACGTTCTCCGTCATGTTTTTCAAACAATCCAAAGCCGTCATAAATCGAATGATGAATTCGCGATCATTGCAATCGGAAGAATGGCACGTGACTTTTTTGTCAAACGCGGCATGAATGTGGTCCTTGAATCGATTGGGATCCCAGCTCAGCCTAACTTTGCTGACATTCAAGACACTACCCGAGCAACGGTTGGAATGTTTACCGATGGAACTTTCGATGAATTATATGTCTATTACAGTCATTATGTAAGTGCCATTTCACAGGAAGTACAGGAGAAGAAGCTCCTTCCGTTATCGGACTTAGCCACTTCAAACAAACTCATTTCCTATGAATTTGAGCCGTCTGCTGAAGAAATATTAGAAGTTCTCCTGCCTCAATATGCTGAAAGTTTGATCTACGGAGCACTCTTAGACAGCAAAGCGAGTGAGCATGCTGCTCGGATGACGGCAATGAGAAATGCAACTGATAATGCTAAAGAACTAATTAATCACTATACACTAGTTTTCAACCGTGCCCGTCAAGCAGCGATCACCCAAGAAATCACGGAAATCGTTGGCGGTGCGGCAGCGCTAGAATAAAACCTTTATTTTAAAAATGAACCCGATGTAGCGGGTTTGACTAGATTTTGAGCAGGGAACGCTATGTCCGTTCCCACTCATTTTGTTCATTATAGAACAAGACGCGTGACCACAATGAGTTCATTTTCATAAAAATGCTTGTGGTGGTTTCTGCGAGAGAGTAAGTAAGGAGGGAAAACGATGAGCAAAGGACGCGTTCTTCAGATTATGGGTCCGGTAGTTGACGTTAAGTTCGAAAGCGGTCATCTGCCTGCGATTTATAATGCGTTGAAAATTTCAAGTAAAGCGAGTAATGCATCCGAAGTTGATATCAACATTACCCTTGAAGTAGCTCTTCATTTAGGTGATGATACAGTTCGTACGATCGCGATGTCTACCACAGATGGTTTAACTCGTGGAATAGAAGTTGAAGATACTGGTAAACCGATTTCTGTACCAGTTGGTGATGTAACACTTGGTCGTGTATTTAACGTATTGGGTGAAACGATTGACCTTGCGGCTGAGATTCCAGCAAGTGAGCGCCGTGATTCGATTCACCGCGAAGCACCAACATTTGAAAACCTTTCTACTGAAGTTGAAATTCTTGAAACTGGTATTAAGGTAGTAGACCTTCTTGCACCATATATTAAGGGTGGAAAAATCGGTCTTTTCGGTGGTGCGGGTGTAGGTAAAACCGTATTAATCCAGGAATTGATCAATAACATCGCTCAAGAGCACGGTGGTATTTCGGTATTCGCCGGTGTTGGTGAGCGTACTCGTGAAGGTAATGACCTTTACCACGAGATGACTGATTCAGGCGTTATCAAGAAAACTGCGATGGTATTTGGACAAATGAACGAGCCGCCTGGCGCACGTATGCGTGTTGCTTTAACAGGTTTGACAATGTCTGAGTATTTCCGTGATGAGCAAGGACAAGACGTTCTTTTCTTCATGGATAACATTTTCCGTTTCACGCAAGCAGGTTCTGAGGTTTCCGCGCTACTTGGCCGTATGCCATCAGCGGTAGGTTACCAGCCAACTCTTGCAACTGAGATGGGTAAATTACAAGAGCGTATTACGTCTACAAACCTAGGATCTGTAACATCGATCCAAGCGATTTATGTACCAGCCGATGACTATACGGATCCGGCTCCGGCTACTACTTTCGCTCACTTAGATGCAACAACAAACCTTGAGCGTAAGCTTTCTGAGATGGGTATTTACCCAGCGGTGGATCCTTTGGCTTCAACATCACGTGCATTGTCACCTGATATTGTTGGTGAGGAGCACTATAATGTAGCCCGCCAAGTACAATCAACATTACAACGTTATAAAGAGTTACAAGATATTATCGCGATCCTTGGTATGGATGAACTAAGTGATGATGATAAGTTAACGGTACAACGTGCGCGTCGTATCCAAGTGTTCTTATCTCAAAACTTCCATGTTGCTGAACAGTTTACTGGCCAGCCAGGTTCTTATGTACCTGTTAAGGAAACGGTTCGTGGTTTCAAAGAGATTCTTGAAGGTAAGTATGACCACCTTCCAGAAGATGCTTTCCGTCTCGTTGGCCGTATTGAGGATGTTATTGAGAGCGCGAAACGCATGGGTGTAGAGGTCTAAACAGAGCCTGGAGGGTAAAAAATGAAGACGATTCGAGTCAGTATTGTTACTCCCGATGGCCCGGTGTTTGATTCAGATGTGGAAATGGTAAGTACCAAGGCAACAAGTGGTGATTTGGGGATTTCCCCAGGCCACATGCCGTTGGTGGCTCCGCTCGAAATTACTTCCGTACGGCTTAAAAAAGACGGAAAAACGGAATTTATCGCGGTCAGCGGTGGAATTTTAGAGGTCCGTCCTGATCAGGTGACGATCTTAGCCCAATCAGCGGAAGTTGCGTCTGAAATTGATGTTGAACGTGCCATAAGAGCGAAGGAACGCGCGGAACAGCGTCTGAGAGACCATCAAGTCGAGCATACCGATTTCAGACGTGCTGAGCTTGCCTTGCAGCGTGCCATCAATCGCCTCGGCGTATCGGAACGAAGAATGTAGTTTTTTTGGAAAAAGTAAAACCCCTCTGGCGGCTAAATGCTGCTGGAGGGGTTTTTTGTGGTTTTTGGGTGTTTGTATTTATGGTTGTGGTGTGGAGGGAGGGGGATATTAGCATATTCATGATGGGAAGAAAGTTACCTAGCCAGTCTTGCGACTGGCTTTTTGGGTTGGTTGAGGGTGTATTGGGGGAGTGGACAGTATATGTAGGAAGGTGGACAGTAAATTAATAAAAGTCGACAGTAAATATGAGGATTTATTGAAAGTGGTATTTGGAAAGGGTTATGAGGGAGAGTTATTTCTATAATTTGAGTAAATTAGAATACCTAGCCAGTCTTGCGACTGGCTTTTTGGGTTGGTTTGAGGGCTTATTGGGGGAGTGGACAGTAAATGGTTTGAAGTGGACAGTATTTTAATAAAAGTCGACAGTAAATATGAGTATTTATTAAAAGAGGTATTTGGAAAGGCTTATGAGGGAGAGTTATTTCTAAAATTGTGGGAAATTAGTTAGGTGAGCCAGTCTTGCGACTGATTTTTAGCGGGAGTTAAGACTTGATTCGGAAAATAGCATGAAAAGTTGAAGTATGAATATGATTGTATAGGGACATGTTTAAATAATGTGAGATTGAGCTTTGTTTGGTTAGATTATTACTTTTTTAGAAAAATATAAGTTTGTTTAAAAAAAGAGATGTTCGGTGAATTTTTAATGACAAAACTCACTGACATTGTACACATTTTGTTGTTAAATAGGGGTTGTTGTCGAATTATTAGGTAGGTTATTGGGTTCTTGCGAACCCTTTATGCACGTCATCTTCCGCTAACGCTCCAGATAACGTGCACTAAAACATGTCCGTCTATATCTGGTGTGGCGGGTTCGCTCTTGCGTCATCTCTGAGGTAATTCAGGATGTGTTTCTGCGAGATCACGCAAACGCTCAGGGGAGGGGACTTCATGTCGACGACTTAGTTCAGGTGTAAATTGTAATTCTACCCGCCGGATGCTAGCGCATCCTGCGCTTCAGCTATCGCTGAAGCTTGCAAAATTCCTGATTGAAAGTCTCTTTTGAGAGCGAGCTCTCAAGAGCCTTTTAATCAGGAATTTCGCGGCGGATAGAATTCCAATTTTTATGAATTTGGTTTGTCGACATGGGTTTGTAACAGTGCTATAATGAATTCGGTTACAATATTCATTAGTATGAAAATTTACAACATTGGAGGGGATAGATATGGAACTTCTAAATGTATATCAGAATAATTATCTGATCGTCTTTGCGTTTCTATGTCTTGGGGTGCTGCTGCCTGTGGTGGCTTTATATTTAGGTAAGCTTCTGCGTCCGCATAAACCGAGCGAAGCGAAGTATACCACATATGAGAGCGGTATTGAGCCTTTTCACGATTCCCGTGTACAGTTCAATGTCCGCTATTATATTTTTGCCCTGATGTTTGTTATTTTTGATGTAGAAACCGTGTTTTTATATCCATGGGCGGTGGCCTATGATAAACTGGGGATTTTTGCACTAATCGAGATGTTGATTTTCGTTATTATGTTATTAATTGGCCTTGTGTATGCCTGGAAAAAGAAGGTGCTACGATGGAATTAAAACTAGATGGCATTTCACAACAAGAAATGGCCGAGTTACAGCGAAATGTATTTATGACTACGCTAGAGCAAATTAAAGCTTGGGCTCGAAGCAGTTCGATCTACCCGGTGACATTTGGTCTGGCTTGTTGTGCGATTGAGATGATGGGTGTAGGCGGAGCGAATTATGATTTGGATCGTTCGGGTTCCTTTTTCCGTACGTCACCACGCCAGTCGGATTGTATGATTGTGTCTGGAACGGTGACGAAGAAGATGGCACCAATTTTACGAAGATTATATGACCAAATGCCTGAACCAAAATGGGTCATTGCGATGGGTTCTTGTGCGACAGCAGGTGGGCCGTATGTAAAGTCTTATTCCGTCGTTAAGGGAGTCGATCAAATCGTTCCTGTCGATGTGTACATACCTGGATGCCCTCCAAACCCAGCCGCTTTAATTTATGGAATCAATAAATTAAAGGAAAAGATTCGCTATGAAGCGAAGACTGGGAAGAAGGTGATCTAACCGATGAGTGGGGATAAAGATCTTGATCAGTTAAAAAAGGAAGCCGTTGAAAAGGCGAAAGCGGCAGCGGCGGCGAAACGGGCGGCGAAGGCCGCAGGGGAAGCCTCACCAACTCCGAAGCAGGAGGAAAAACCGTCGGAACCAGTTAAGGCCGAAGCACCAGAGCCAGAACCAGCACCGGCAAATGACGGCGATGATCTAGCGAAGAAGAAGGCGGCGGCGGTAGCGAAAGCGAAGGCGGCAGCAGCGGCAAAGCGAAAAGCGATGGAGCTTGCTGGCACTCCAGCCCCAGCCGAGGAATCTGCGCCAGTTGAAACACCAGCACCAGTGACTGAAACTTCTGCTTCAGACGACAGTGACGATTTAGCAAAGAAAAAGGCAGCAGCGGTAGCGAAAGCGAAAGCGGCGGCCGCAGCGAAGAAAATAGCGATGGAACTAGCTGGCGGAGCAGCCCCAGCAGCTGAATCCGAGGCAGGCGATAACGCCCCAGCCGGAGACGATGCTAAGGCAAAAGCGGCAGCAGCGGCCAAGGCGAAAGCAGTGGCGGCAGGAGCAGAAGCAGGAACCGACTCAGTCGCACCAGCAGGCGGCGATGACGAAAAAGCTAAAGCGATTGCAGCAGCGAAAGCAAAGGCCAAAGCAGCGGCAGCAGCCAAGGCGAAAGCGGCAGCGGGCGGAAAAGCGGATGCTACAGCGGCTCCAGCAGCCGAAACGAAGCCATCACCAAACCAGCCATACCTCGATAAGTATGTGAAGGTGATTACCGAACATCTGGGTTCAGATGTTTTAGAAGATTCTTATATTAATAAACTATCTAAGGACGTTCCAACCCTTGTGGCGAAGCGTGATACATATTACAAAGTAGCTCAATTTTTAAAATACAACGAGCTCTTAGGGTTCGATTATTTATCAGAGCTTCATGGGACAGACTTTGAAACACATATGGAAGTTTATGTTCACTTGTACTCATACAAAAACCGTCAGTCCGTCGCCCTAAAAGTGAAGATTGACCGCAGCGAACCAACAATCGAGTCCTTGCAGCCACTTTGGGCAGGCGCAGAATGGCCTGAATGTGAAGCCTATGATTTACTAGGAATCAAGTTTCCAGGACATCCAGACTTACGGCGCATCTTGCTAGGCGAAGAATGGGTTGGCCATCCACTGCGAAAAGATTACGAGCCGTACGACGTGGAGGTGTAACCAATGATCAGAACAGAAGAAATGATATTAAACGTCGGTCCTCAGCATCCAAGTACGCACGGAGTTTTCCGGCTGGTTGTTAAAATTGATGGGGAAATCATTACCGAAGCGAAACCTGTCATCGGGTACTTACACCGCGGGACAGAAAAATTAGCAGAAGACCTGCAATATACGCAGATTATTCCTTACACCGACCGAATGGACTATTTGTCCTCGATGACCAATAACTATATCCTCTGTCATGCCGTCGAGACAATGATGGGGATTGAAATTCCTGAACGAGCTGATTTCTTACGCGTGATTGCGATGGAATTGAACCGGATTGCCAGCCACCTTGTCGCCTGGGGTACGTATATCCTTGACTTAGGTGCAACAAGTCCGTTTATCTACGCCTTCCGTGACCGCGAAATGATTATCAATATGCTCAACGAATTATCGGGGGCACGCTTGACCTTCAACTATATGCGCGTTGGCGGTGTGAAGTGGGATGCACCTGAAGGCTGGATTGAAAAAGTAGGCAGCTTTGTACCATACTTGCGCGGCCAGCTGAAAGGCTATCACGATCTTGTGTCCGGAAATGAAATCTTCCTCGACCGGGTCAAAGGCGTCGGCAAATATACAAAAGAAGAGGCACTCCAATATTCACTGAGCGGACCAAACCTGCGCAGTACAGGCGTGAAATGGGATCTTCGTAAAGATGAGCCTTACTCCGTTTACAACCGTTTTACCTTTGATGTACCAACCTCAGAGGACGGCGATTGCTTAGCTCGCTACCATTTGCGTCTTGCGGAGATTGAAGAATCCTTGAAAATCCTGGAACAAGCCGTGGAACAATTCCCTGGTGAAGGTCCCATTATGGCGAAAGTGCCGAAAATCATTAAGGCACCTAAAGGCGAAGCCTTCGTCCGCATTGAATCACCGCGCGGAGAGATTGGCTGCTATATTTACAGCGACGGCAAAAAAGAACCGTACCGCTTAAAGTTTAGAAGACCATCCTTCTATAACCTGCAAATTCTCCCGAAACTATTAAAGGGTGAAAATATTGCAAACATGATTGCTATTTTAGGGGCAGTTGATATTGTCCTTGGGGAGGTTGACGGCTAATGATAGAAGAATTGCTCCAGTCAAGTCCGGGTTGGGCTAACTTTGGAATTTTCTTTTTACTCGGCGCTGTCTTGCTTTTAATTGTATTAGGATTTGTTACCTACGGAATTTTAGCAGAGCGGAAAGTCTTAGGCTACATGCAGCTGCGCCATGGTCCAAACCAGGTCGGCGGTAAATGGGGACTATTACAAACCGTCGCAGACGTCCTCAAGCTGTTACTAAAAGAGGACATCATTCCAAAAGCAGCCGACAAGCCATTATTTATCATTGCACCAGTCATCGCCTTCGCGCCATCCTTTATGGTCCTGGCGACAATGCCGTTCACAGACGCCTTTCAATTTGCTGACATCGGTGTCGGATTACTCTATTATATTGCCGTTAGCGGATTGACCACCTTTGGTATGCTCCTTGGCGGCTGGGCATCAAATAACAAGTACGCCCTCTTAGGAGGAATGCGTGCATCAGCCCAAATGATTTCCTACGAAATCCCGTTAGTCATGTCCGTCCTAGGAGTCATCCTTTTATCAGGAAGTTTAAACCTAAATGATATCGTCGAAGCACAAAAACATGGCTGGTTTGTACTCTTACAGCCAATCGGCTTCATCGTCTTTTTCATTGCATCAATCGCCGAATTAAACCGGACACCATTCGACCTGCCGGAATCGGAAAACGAACTAGTCGCTGGATACCATGTAGAATATTCCGGATTCCGCTGGGCCTTCTTTATGCTCGCTGAATATGTGTACTTATTCGCAATGTCCGCACTCATTACCGTCGTCTTCCTTGGAGGATGGCTGGCACCAATCAGCTTCCTGGACTTCATCCCAGGCGCCGTCTGGTTCGCACTTAAATTCAGCGTCGTCGTCTTTGTCTACATCTGGCTGCGGGCAACACTACCACGTTTCCGCGCCGACAAACTCATGGAATTTGGCTGGAAAGTACTATTGCCAATCGCACTAGCAAACATATTCTTAACCGCGCTAGTTAAATCGTTATTTTTCTAAGAAAAGCGGAATCGCCCGTTTAGCATCGTAGGGAGAAGAGCGAAGTACACTAGATGCTGGGCGATGGAGCTAGACAGTTATCGAAGTTCAAAGTTACAGCCTTCACATGGTGCCTGACACCAAAAACCATCTTTAAAATGTAAAAGGGGTGAAAAACGTGCTTGGATTAGTAAAAGGCTTGAAATATACCCTAAAAAACTTGACCAAAGAAAAGGTTACGTATGATTATCCAAACAAGCCGCTTCCACTGCCAGACCGGTTCCGCGGTATTCAAAAGTTTTATCCGGAAAAGTGTATTGTTTGTAATCAGTGTATGAACATCTGTCCGACGGATTGTATTAATTTAACGGGTAAAAAGCATCCGGACCCAACGAAAAAAGGGAAAATCATTGATACCTATGATATTAACTTTGAAATTTGCATCCTTTGTGACTTATGTACGGAGGTATGCCCGACCGAAGCGATTATCATGACCAATAACTTCGAGCTCGCTGAATACAGCCGTGACATGTTATTTAAAAACCTAGAATGGTTAGATGAAAACGATGAAAACATACGGCAGGTGAATAAACCATGACCTTTTCAGGCGATTTCCTCGCTTTTATGGGGCTCGCACTTGTCGCCATTATCGGCGGTGTGCTTCTTTTAAACCTTACCAAGGTGGTTCATATGGTCGTTTCACTGATCTTCACCTTTGTCGCAATTGCTGGAATTTACGTGCTGCTGTCAGCCGAATTTGTGGCAGCTGTGCAAATCTTAATCTATTCAGGTGCGATTACCATCATCATGCTGTTTGGAATCATGTTAACAAAGCATAATGATGAACATGAACCACAAACAGGCAAATGGAGAAAAATCCTCGTCTTCTTAGGGATTCTCGGCTTTGCATTTGCTGTTTACCTTGGCATTTACAATTTCAATATCGAACAGGTTCCGACCACCTTGCATGAAAACAACACGATGCAAATCGGTAAAGCACTTTACTCAAAATACATCATTCCGTTTGAGTTAACGTCTGTATTACTACTCGTCGCCCTTGTCGGTTCGATTATCTTAGCTAAAAATGAGAAGAAGGAGGCGGACGACCAATGAGTTCTGTTCCCGCTTCAGCCTTCCTGGCACTTGCACTGATCTTGTTTTGCATCGGTTTATACGGTGCGCTTACCAAAAGGAACACCGTTATTGTCCTGATTTCGATTGAATTAATGCTGAATGCGGTCAATATTAATCTTGTAACCTTCAGCAAATATGGAATGGCGCCGTCCATTACCGGCCAAATCTTCGCCCTGTTCGCGATCAGCGTTGCAGCAGCCGAAGCGGCTGTCGGTCTAGCCATCTTAATCTCACTTTACCGCGCCAAAAAGACCGTCAACATCGACGAAATGGACACAATGAAAAACTAAAAAAAATTGGGTGTCAGGCACCACGAAAAGACACTTCGCCATTTTGTCCACCGTGGACGGACACTGCAACTTTGTGTTGAGTTGTCCACTGTACGCGGACATTTATGCGGATTTGTCCACGAAGGGTGTCAGGCACCAGATAAAAATAACTTTCGACAAAACTCGGGTGGTGACAGTCACCGCCCGTGTCTAAGGGGATAGTGATAATGATGGAGAATGCATGGCTCATACCGCTTTTCCCGCTATTATCGTTTTTGATCCTTCTTCTTTTCGGGAAGCGACTGAAAGAGGCGAGTGCGTATGTGGGGATTCTGTTCACATTGGCATCGCTTGTCTACTCGATTTTGGTATTATTCGAGCGCTTTTCTGAGCCAACCTATGTTACGAAATTTGACTGGCTCACGATAGGAGATATGCATCTAACAGCGGGCTTTGAAGTGAATCAATTAAATGCATTAATGCTGTTTATCGTATCGCTCGTAAGTTTCTTAGTACATACCTACTCCAAAGGTTATATGCAAGGGGACGAGCGGTTTCCAGTATTCTATGCCTATTTAGGACTCTTTACGTTTGCAATGCTTGGTCTGGTGATTTCACCAAACTTACTGCAAACCTATATTTTCTGGGAGCTTGTCGGTGTCGGTTCCTTCCTATTAATCGGTTTTTATTTTTACAAGGACGAAGCGAAGGCGGCCGCGAAAAAAGCGTTCATTATGACCCGGATCGGGGACGTAGGCTTATTTATCGGCATGATTCTGCTATTCTGGGAAACCAAAAGTTTTGAATATAGTGAAATTTTCGCTGCTGTTGATGCCGGTGCGGTGTCAGGCACCATGATTACCTTAACTGCCATTCTTATTTTCATCGGGGCGGTTGGTAAGTCGGGTCAGTTCCCGCTTCACACCTGGCTTCCGGATGCGATGGAAGGTCCGACGCCTGTTTCGGCCTTAATCCACGCGGCGACCATGGTTGCTGCCGGTGTTTATTTGGTAGCGGCACTATTTCCACTGTTCGCAGCGAGCAAAACAGCGCTCCTTACGATCGCCGTGATTGGCGCGTTTACCGCGATTTTTGCGGCAAGCATTGGTCTTGTGCAAACCGATATCAAACGTGTACTCGCGTATTCAACGGTCTCACAGCTTGGCTACATGATGCTTGCCTTAGGGTCTGCCGGTTATGTTGCTGGGGTATTCCACCTGATGACACACGCATTCTTCAAGGCGCTGTTATTCTTAGCAGCCGGCTCCGTCATTCATGCGGTACATACACAGAACATCGAGGAAATGGGCGGACTTTGGAAAAAGCTCAAACTAACCGGACCGCTATTCTTAATCGGAACACTCGCAATCAGCGGTGTCCCAGGGCTTTCCGGATTCTTCTCCAAAGATGAAATTTTAGTTGC
This sequence comes from Bacillus sp. ISL-46, assembly GCF_018613205.1. NCBI lineage: Bacteria > Bacillati > Bacillota > Bacilli > Caryophanales > Bacillaceae > Bacillus > Bacillus sp. ISL-46. The sequence goes on along the minus strand of NZ_JAGGQR010000047.1, from coordinate 36,961 downwards.
GGCCTGGGAAGGCGGACATCCAATCCTCTTCTTACTCGCTCTTGCGGCCGCATTTATGACAGCTTTCTATATGTTCCGCTTGTTCTTCATGGTATTTACCGGTGAAGCACGCGGAGAACAAAAGCATGTGCACGAATCACCAGTGAACATGACTTACCCGATGATTCTCCTCGGTGTGATGGCGATTGTTGCTGGTTATGTCAATACACCTTGGTTTGGAACGTTCCTTGGCGACTGGCTTGTTGATGGCAACGAAGCGCTCGCGCACCATGGGCACGTCGAAGGTCCAAGCTGGATCATGATTGCTGCAACGGTTGTTTCCTTAGCGGGAATTTACCTTGCATACTTGATGTACAGCAAGCGGTCTGTGGCCCGCAACTGGTTAAGCGGCACAGGGGATACATTACACACGATTTTAACGAACAAATATTACGTCGACGAGTTCTATCAACTGACTGTCGTCGCGTTTACTAAAGGACTCAGCTACTTCTTACGTTTCATTGATGTCTTCCTTGTTGGCGGACTCGTCAAGGGTGTAGTTGGGATTGTCCAAGGTCTTGGGGCAGCAGGTTCGAAGCTGCAAACCGGACAGGTTCAAACTTACGGCGCGGTCGCCTTTATTGGGCTAGCGGTCCTCGTTGTCATCTTTGCATTAACTGGGGGGTACCTACGATGAATTTAACATCTGTTCTTTCAATCCTAGTATTCTCCCCTTTACTAGGTATCGTCGTTTTGGCTTTTATGCCTAAAACGGAAGAAAAAGCGATTAAAGCGGTTGGCTTTCTAGCCACACTGCCGGCCTTACTGTTGGCACTGGCTGCCTATCTTCATTATCAATTTGGCAAGGATTTGGCGGATTTTACCGTATCTGTCCCGTGGATTCAATTCCGCGGCATAGCCGGCGTCGAAGAGCCAGTTTTCTCGGTGTACTATGAACTTGCCTTGAGCGGTTTTCAACTCTTGCTGGTCGTCCTCACAGCGGTCGTAGCGACGCTGTCAGCGATTGCGGCGGCAAAGTTTGTGAAAAAGGAATGGAAAGGCTATTTCATGCTCTTCCTTCTGTTAGAAATCGGAATGCTCGGCGTGTTTACCGCTGAAAACTTAATTCTGTTCTTCATCTTCTTTGAAGTCACCTTAATCCCGACCTTCTTCTTAATCGGAAAATGGGGTTATTTTGAAAAAGAAAAGGCAGCTTACAGCTTCTTAATTTATAACGGCTTAGGGTCAGCTGTACTGCTTATCGTCATCATGATTCTGTTTGCAAAAACAGGCACGACGAATATTGATACCCTGGTCCAAATGGTGGCCGATCCAAACGCGCCGCTGTCTGGCGACTTAAAGCTTGGCTTGTTCATTGCTTTATTGATTGCGTTTGGTGTAAAATTACCGATTTTCCCATTACACAGCTGGATGCTGAAGGTACACGTTCAAGCGCCGCCATCTGTTGTTATGATCCACTCAGGGATTCTCCTGAAGATCGGTGCGTACGGATTAATTCGTTTTGGGATGGGGATTTTTCCCGAGCAGTTTCAAACACTTGCGACGCTGATTGCTGTCCTTGGAGTGATTAATCTCCTTTACGGGGCGTTTCTAGCGTTCATTCAAACAGATTTTAAAATGGTTTTGGCTTATTCATCCATTTCTCATATGGGTATTGTGTTAATCGGACTTGCGGCGATGAATGAGGCTGGGGTTCAGGGGGCGATTTTCCAAGTGATTTCGCACGGATTGATTTCCGCGCTGTTGTTCTTCTTGGTGGGCATCCTTTATGAACGCACCGATACATCGCTGATTGAGAATCTTGGCGGAATGGCGAAGGGCATGCCGATTGCTGCGGGCTTTTTGTTGGCCGCAGGGATGGCGTCGCTTGGATTGCCAGGGATGTCTGGATTTGTGAGTGAGTTTATGGCTTTCCTCGGTCTTTTCAAAGAAATGCCGTGGATTGCCGCAGTTGGTACGATCGGGATTATCATGACGGCGGCTTACTTGCTTCGCGCTGTGTTAGGAATCACGTACGGCCAGTCGCATCGTGAATTTACTGGCGTCCTTGATCTTAAAGGTGTGGAATTTGTGCCAGTGGTTATTTTGATGTTGTTAATCGTTGTAATTGGTGTTTTCCCAAGTGTCCTCAGCGCGCCATTAAAAACTACACTTGAAACAATCATGCTAGGGATAGGAGGGTGATGAAGGATGAGTCTTGAGACCTTGCAGCAATTTAATTGGAGTGCCATGACGCCAGAGTTCATCATCCTTGGTGTATCAGCACTTCTTACACTTTTAGATTTATTTATGCCGAAAAATATGGATCGAAAAATTCTCGGCTGGATCGGGATTGCGGCCATTTTTGCTGCGATCGTTTCTGTGCTTGGCATGGTCGGCGGACCAGTGACGTCCATTTTGGAGAATTCGTTCCGCTTAGATAGTTTCGCGATGGCCTTTAAATTATTGCTGCTTGCAGGTGCAGGTCTGGTCATGTTCTTGGCCGTCAGCTATGAGCCGAAAGACGGCTTGGAAGAATATCGCGGCGAGTTTTATTATTTGTTCTTATCGGCCTTGCTCGGTGCGATGATTATGACATCCAGCGGCGATCTAATTACGCTGTTTATCGGCTTGGAATTGTTAACTGTTTCTTCTTATATTTTAGCGGGGATCCGCAAGTATCATTTAGAGTCTAACGAATCAGCGATGAAGTACGTCATCAATGGCGGAATTTCGACTGCGATTACGTTGTTTGGGATGAGCTATATCTATGGCTTAACAGGCTCAACCAACTTGCTCGACATTGCCGGCCGGTTGTCCACGGTTACGGGTGGCCAGCAAGCTTACTTGTTAACCTTGGCATTTTTGATGGTTTTTGTTGGATTAGCCTTTAAACTGGGTGCGGCTCCGTTCCATATGTGGGCACCTGACGTTTACCAAGGGGCGCCAACGCCGGTTACTGCTTTTCTAAGTGTGGTTTCGAAGACAGCGGGCTTTGTGATTGTACTCCGCATTTTGTTAACGGTATTTGGTTCGGCTGCATCGGTTGGAAATCCACAAATGCCGATTTTGTTAGAGATGCAGGACTACATCGCCTTTATCGCTGGGGCGACCATGATTATTGGTAACTTTATTGCTTTGAAGCAGTCGAACATAAAACGAATGTTTGCTTACTCAAGTATCGCTCATGCCGGTTATATTTTAGTGGCGTTAACGTCGCTCAGCTCGAATATGTTTTATTCGATCTGGTTCTACTTACTCGCTTACTTGTTCATGAACCTTGGCGCGTTTGCGGTCATCCAGGTGGTTAGCGAAAAAACAGGCTCAACGGAGATTGCTGATTTTGCTGGATTGTATCGCCGCTCGCCGGTGCTTGCAGTCGTGATGGGCTTACTGCTTGTTTCGTTGGCCGGTTTCCCGGGGACAGCTGGTTTCATTGGAAAATTAAACATCTTTATCGGGGCATTTTATGGTACGCCGCATTATGTGCTTGCGTCGATTATGATTGCGACGACGGTCGTTTCGTATTTCTACTATTTCGGCGTGATGACGCAAATGTTCTTCCGTCCGGCAAGCGATGACAGCAAGTTCAATCTTCCATTCGGAATTATTGTGGTCTTGATTGTTGCTGTGGTTGGTTCAGTACTGTTTGGTGTGATGCCGAATATCGCTTTAGATTTTATGCAAAATAATCTTGATATCTTAGCAGACTTTTTCAGCTAGTTGTTAAGGGAGGGTTAGGCTGCTTGGGGGAAGGCGGCCGGTTAATTTAAAGGGGTTTTATATGAAGAAGAAGAGGTTGGGGAACCTCTTCTTTTTTTGTATCTATTATTTATTTAATATTTGTTACTCAAGGCAGGGTTTCGATTTCTAATCGATTTGAATCGGTCTTCCTCATGATCAGGTGTTGGTTCCACGTCTAAAGGAATCTCTTCTTCACTGTCGATCATATTATGGGCAGAGTCTTCTCTTTTCTTGACCAGGACTAAGATCTTACCTTCTTCAACGGACTCCCCATAATACTTGGCGTCATCGTCTGGAATACCAAGTCCGATCAGTGCTCCAGTTAAACCTCCTACACCTGCACCGGTTAAAGCACCCATTATGCTTGCAGCGATTGGACCTGCGGCGACAATCGGGCCAATACCCGGTATGGCAAGAGCGCCAAGTCCAGCTAATAATCCTGTTGCGCCACCAAGTGCTCCACCTGTAATCGCACCTGTGGCGGCGGTTTCTTCGACTGCAGTACCTGTTTCTTCGGTAACGTAATCAACGTGATTGTGATCTTTACCGATTACACTGATTTCTGACTTATCGTATCCCCATTTTACAAGATCCTCAATTGCGGCAATGGCCTCTTGTTCGGATTGATAAACACCTACAATGTTTTTTTCATGTTTGTTCATTTTTACTCCTCCTCTTATTTAAAATTTGGATGTTTTATAAAAAATGAATATAGTAATATCATTAATAGGTTGCCACTGTGAATGTTTACTATCTTGATAGTTTATCCTTCACTTCTCCAACGCCTTCTTTTACTTTGCCTTTTGCTTTATCCATTTTTCCTTCTACTACCTTTGAATCATCATCTGTTAAATGACCCCATTGTTCTTTAGCTTCTCCTTTTACTTGATCTACATTACCTGACAATTTATCCTTATTCATATTGTTTAGCCTCCTTCTAATGGAACGGTAAGTATCTTTTAGAAGTGCCAAGAGCTGCGCTATCTGCTGTTAAGCAATGAAATCTCATCCAATAAGTAAACGTGGGAGGTTAATGGTGCCAATATGGTTATTGGATTTGCTATTAAACTCATACCTTTCAGCCCCTTTCGTTTGCATATTGGTTATATTCCCACTGGATAAAATACGAAACCTCATTTTTTTTCAAAAATAAGGGGTGAATGATCCATCCAGAGTAAAAAATCGTTTTCTTTCTATTAAAGCCATTTTTTAAAAAGCCTTTGATTACCATTTAAAAAAATTTTATTTGCTGGGGATTGAACCAACTAGTAAAAAAAATAAGGTTTCATTTCTTTTATTAGGGTTATATATCCAATAGAAAACTTACTTACGTAAATAAGTTGGAAACTGAAAAAAATGGGGAAAAGGAGATCGATACTATGGATATGAATCAAATGATGACGGGTTGGTACTCTTATTTTAATCAGCTTCCGAACTTGCTGTTTGCCCTTCTTGTATTATTAGTTGGCTGGCTGATTGCTAAGAGTATCGGAAAAGGTGTGGAGGCAATTTTAAGGAAAACACGCTTTGATGATAAGCTTTTTTCAAACTTTGAAAAGAGAAAATATTCTTCTGAAGTGATTATTGGAAAAATTGTTTATTATATTTTACTAGTGTTTGTGTGGACTATCTTTTTTAATATGCTGAACTTAAGCTTGATTGCCACACCACTGGTTCAAATGTTATCAATCATTACAGCAGCGATTCCGAACGTTTTAAAAGCTGCTCTAATATTACTACTAGCTTGGGCAGTTGCCTCACTCGTTCGTATGCTCTTTAAAAAGGCCTCTGCAATGTTTCATTTTGAACGTCTTTTAGTAAAGTGGAAGATTACAAATAATCCAGCGGATGCTGTAAGTAAGGTAAACAGTATCGCTAAAGCTCTTTTCTACTTTGTTTTCTTACTATTTTTACCAGGGGTCTTGGATGCATTGCAAATGGAAGGTGTTTCTGAACCTTTCGCAAACACCCTCTCAACTTTGCTTGCCTTTATACCTAAGTTATTTGCTGCCGCACTGATTGTCTTGGTCGGCTGGCTAATTGCAAAAATTGTCCGTGATATTCTAACAAACTTTTTAAGAAGTATTGGTACGGAGAGAATGGGTCAACGGTTTGGGTTAAGCCCAACAGGAGAGGGAACCACTCTTTCAAGTATGATCGGCAATATTGCGTTTATCTTAATCTTAATTCCGACGATTATTACAGCCTTAGAAAAACTCGATCTAAAAGGAATTTCTGATCCGGCCATAACTATGCTTCATCATGTGCTCTCCCTCATTCCAAACATCGCTGTGGCGGTAATCTTAATCTTAGTGGGCTTATGGCTTGGAAAATGGGTCGAAAATATGGTTACTCAAATGCTTTGGCGCTTAAAATTTAATAATTTATTTCACCATATGGGCATTGGCTCATTAAATCCAGAGCAATCCAAGTACAATCTTTCACAAATCGTTGGTATGCTCGCAAAAATAGTGATTGTTTTATTATTTACAGTGGAAGCATTACAAATTGTCCACTTAGAGTTCTTAGTGACTCTTGCCACAGGCGTGATTGCTTATTTACCGATGTTATTCGCTGCACTAGTTATTTTAGGAGTTGGATTATATTTAGGTCATTTAGTAGAACGTATTTTACAAAACATTTTAAGGAACAGCTACTCGCGGACACTTGCAGCTGTTGGGAAATATGCAATCTTTGCAGTTACTGTCTTTATGGCATTAGACCAGCTTGGTGTTGCTCATTCCATCGTAAATGCGGCCTTTATTCTCGTATTAGGTGGAGTAGCATTAGCATTCGGCCTCGCCTTCGGTCTAGGGGGAAAGGAATTTGCCACGAAATATTTAGGCAAGCTAGATAATAAAATAGACAAGAAAATAATAGAATAAAAGATTTAAGCAAAAGGGACAGGTTGTTACCTGATCGCACAAATAACAATCCGAAACTCAGATGATTTCGGATTGTTATTTTTAATAAAAGAGAGGGAGTGAAGCTTCTCTTGATGATAATAAATTTACTTTTAATCACACTATTAATCGCACTTACTGGATTTTTTGTCGCAATCGAATTTGCCATTGTAAAAGTACGACCATCCAGGATTGATCAATTGATTGCGGAAGGAAAGAAGGGTGCTGTTGCAGCTAAAAAGGTAGTATCCCATCTCGATGAATATCTTTCAACCTGCCAACTGGGAATCACAGTAACGGCACTCGGGTTGGGGTGGTTAGGAGAACCAACGGTAGAAAAGCTGCTGCACCCATTGTTAACGGTACTCAACCTAAATGAATCTGTTACACATATTTTATCCTTTGGGCTTGCCTTTGCCTCAGTTACCTTTTTACATGTAGTAATTGGTGAATTGGCGCCTAAAACAGTAGCAATCCAAAAAGCGGAGATTGTAACGCTTTACTTCTCTCGGCCAATCATATGGTTTAACAAAATCATGTTTCCGTTTATCTGGCTATTAAATGGTTCTGCTCGTCTGTTGGCTGGTCTATTTGGCTTAAATCCAGCATCCGAACAAGAATCAGCTCACTCCGAAGAAGAGCTGCGGATCCTCTTGTTAGAAAGCTATAAGAGTGGGGAGATTAATCAGAATGAATTACGATATGTAAACAATATTTTTGAATTTGATGAGAGATTGGCAAAAGAAATCATGGTCCCTCGCACGGAAATTAGCAGCCTTACGTTGGACGACACGATTAATGAAGTTATTAAGAGGGTGAAAAGCGAAAATTATACTCGATATCCAGTAATGGACGGTGATATAGATAATATCATCGGTATCATAAACGTTAAAGCACTCTTAACAGCTAAAATAATGAATAAAGGAAATAAGGAAGAGTTGAAGGTAAAATCCTATATCAATCCTGTTATTTACGTGATCGAAACCATTCCCATTCATGACCTATTGGTGAAAATGCAAAAAGAACGTACACATATGGCCATTCTAATGGATGAATACGGTGGGACTTCTGGTTTGGTTACGGTTGAAGATATTATTGAGGAAATCGTCGGAGAAGTTAGAGATGAATTTGATGCGGATGAAGTTGCAGAGATTCAAAAGATCAAGGAAAACCATTATTTAGTAGATGCAAAACTATTAATAGAGGACGTAAATGATTTACTCGGGACAAGCTTAGCGACTGCAGGAATAATTACAATTGGCGGCTGGTTTCTATCACAAAACCTTGACTCCCAAAAAGGAAGTGAAGTTGTAACAGAAGGATATCTATTCAAAGTCCACACGATCAGTGGTTATCACATTTCGAATTTAGAAGTAAAAAAGATTTAAAACAAAAGAAGGCTTGGAATATCCAAGCTCTTCTAAATATTTCTTTCTAAATACTGTGAGTGCTAAACAACAAGATGTTCATTTAATGTTTGCTGTAACGTTGCTTTTGTCTCTGTATAACTGTGAAGATCAATTCCTAAATTAACCATTCTTCTTACAAGATCAGGGCGTAATCCAGTAATGATTGATTTAGCGCCCATTAACGTTACGCCAATCAATACTTTTTGAAAATTAGAAATCGTACCTTCGTCCATGTCCGATATTCCCGAAAGGTCAATAATCAATGTCAGTATCCTTAACCTTGATATATCCGTTAATACTTTTTCTTCAATAATATCCATTCGATAAGAATCAAGCGTACCAATCAACGGCAGTACAGCTACAGTTGTGCTAACTGGTATGATTGGAACCGAGAGATGTTCAACTAATTTCCTTTGAGAAAGAATTAATTCATCTTTATACTGTGAATAACTAATGAAAAAGGTGTTTAGAAATTCATCAATCCCATCATTAACCTTATGTTCCAATTCGAAAAAATCTTCAACATAATTACCATTCTCATTTAATCGATCATAAAGTTTTATGAAATGCCATAAGGCACGTCTTATGGCGTGTACCCATTCTAGTTTGAACGCCAGAGTTAAAGAATGTTTCGCCCAAGCTACTCCTTCTTCTTTAGCAAAAGTAATGAGTTCATCTGTTCTATTTTCTACAACGTAAAGAACTAGCTTTTGAGCATTTTTCAAAAGATCAATATTTCCAGCGGTTAAAATTTTCTCAATATTAGAGGCAACATTGACAGCCTCGGATAAAAGTTTTTTCTGAAAATCTTCATTGTTGTTGATAAGATATTCCGAAATATTTCTTGTGTCATAAAAGGTATTCAAAGTTAGTTCCTCCTTTATATAAATAAATTATATGGCAAAGCTTCATAGTTTAACTGATGAGGTGTTATCCACTGTTAAACTGCCTCGTTAACGGTGTATGATGCTGATTCTTTAAATTTTCCTCCATGATGTTAATATCATTTTTAAAATACTCGGTGATGACCTCTTTTTCTCCAAATAAAAATAGCTGATCTCCTTCATGGATTTTTTCGTTGTAGATGTTTCTTCTAATCTTCAATTCACCTCTTTTGATGAATAGGGCAACAAACTCTAACTGATCATGCTCGTTTATTATTTGATTTATCGTTTTGAAAGCGAGAGAAGAGTCTTTATAGACATGCAGATTTAGTAGATAATCTTCTTTGTCTGTTAAAAATACGTCCCGGATGGGCAAATCACCAAGCTCAATATTCTGTTTCATTTTTTTATGAAATAATTTCGATAATAATTTCTGGATGCATGCCAGCTTTAATACCCCAAAGACTAGCAGGACACCACCTGCTACAAATAAAATGTCATTCATTCTAAGATCGTCCGAAAGGAAATTGCTTATCGATGAAATAATCACTGCAAGGGAGAAGGCCCCAAACAGAATCAGGAAAGTGGCAAGTTTTCTTCGAATGGGGTGACCTAAAATAAGCTCGGATTCTCCTGTAGTAAAGCCAGTGCCTGTCATCAAAGATATGACCTGAAATCTTGAAATCTCCAATTTGAGCCCTGTTAACCGAAATAAAACCACGTAAATTTCGATAACGGCTGTAATGATGATGAAGTAGATGAGTAAAAAAAATAAATTCATTTTACCACCTCAAATGGTCAAAAAATTAGCTGGGGCAGTAACGTGCCCCAACCGCTTATCACTGCATTTTCTCATTAAAAAATTGAACCGAATACATAGCCCCTTCGCTGACCATATTATTATCTTCTAGATCATGTGGATGCGGGTGTCCTCCTTTTTCAATCGGGAGTGTTTCACTTTTATCAAAAGGAGAAGGTTTAATTTTACGTTTCCAGTCTCTAAGGACACTCTCTGCTTTTACTCTGTTCGGTTTAGAAGATAACCACATCGCTGCAGATGCCCCCATTCCAACCACAACCATTGTAGGCAAAACTCGTTTCATATCAAGACCTCCTTTAGATTTTAACAATCTCTTAAAATAGGACTTCATTTCAACTAAGTTCTATTAATCCTTTCATACCCTTTTCCCTACATTTAAAACCTATTTTTTATGTTTCATTTTTTTAAAATTAGGGGATTTAATTAGGAAAACTTTAACCAAAAGGAGATCCTATGGAGAAAATTATCGGACCGAACAAATGGAAGTGGTATCAATTTGACAAAAATGACAGTGAACGAATAGAACCTATTATTGAAAATGTTAACTGCGGGAGCACCGGATGGCTGGAACAGCTTCAGGAACATAAAACAAACTTCTTACGGATAAAAACACTAGATAATGGAAATAAGGTTGTGACTGGCTCACTTATTTATCAGCAAAATTTTGAAGAGGAACTAGATTATAAAATCTTTCATTTTTATGTAAGTACGGATCAGTTGATTACAGTTGATCTTATGCTGTCTTCCTTTAAACATATCCATACGGAGGACCTCCTCAGGCTAATTGATCGAACAGAAAACCCAGTTGATGGCTTTTTAATTTTTTTGGGAGAACTTATGAATGAAATGTTATATGAGATAGATCAATTTGAAGATGCGTTAAAAACACTAATCTGGAGTGTCCGGAAACGAAATGAAACGAGTATTCTTGAAAAAATCTATACGCAAAGGCATGAATTATTAGTCTGGAAGAATCTATTAATCCCGATAAAAGAGTTAAAAATGGGGATAGAGGAGATCAATCTAAATGAGGTAAGCACGGGGGATATTTTTAACACTACGTGTAAACGGATTGAACGGGCGGTTGAATTGCTCAATGAATATGAACATGAACTTGATTCAATCATTAATTTGGAGGAAGTCATCTCATCCCATCGTGGAAATGAAATTATGAAAACCTTAACGGTCATCACAACGATCTTTACCCCGGTCATGGCGTTTGGGTCATTATGGGGGATGAATTTCAAGCATATGCCGGAACTAGAATGGAAGTTCGGCTATATGATGTCCGTCATTCTAATTGGAGTCTCAACCATCCTACTTTATGGATTTTTGAAATATAATGGCTGGACAGGTGACCTATTAAGAGGGAAAAAGAAAGGCTCGTTTTTTAAATAATAGGCTATGTTAAAGCATATTGTTGATTTTGACACCCTGTTGATTGGAGTGGAAGGCGCGAAGACTCCTGCGGGAGGACGGGGCAGGGGAGACCCCACAGGCGCTTAGCGCCGAGGAGGCTCCCCGGACCGCCCGCGGAAAGCGAAGCGCCTGGAGCGGAAATCAACAGCCCAGTTTAACAAATTCAAATAATAGAATGAATGCCTTGATAAAAAAGGATTTCGATAGATGATAGATAGTTCAGAAGTAACAAATCTATCAAAAAAAGTTTAGATTCCAACAAAGGGTGGTACAACATAATTAAGGTTACAAGTTAACCTGAAGTAAAATTTAAAAAATTAAAAGGAGGAAAATCAAATGGCAAAGAATACTAGTGAGACAATCAGTAGGGAAGAAGCAGGCCGTAAAGATGATACTACTTTTAAGAAACCCGAACAAGATGCATATCAGGAATTTGAAAATCCGCAAAGTGACGAATCCAATTCTAGGCAGTTTAATGAAGAGATGAGGCATCCAGATAGAGAGGGCGATTCTAGGAATTTAAATCAAGAGATAAGACAGCCAGGTGACGATCTAAATTCCAAGAATTACAGGCAAGAACCTTATCAAGAGACTGAGAAAAAGGGTAAGAACGCCAATTCTAACAATCAGGAATAGAAATCAAATCTATAAGTCGGCTTAACTTGAAAGGAACTATAAAAATATAATTGAATGATACTGGATATGACGAGTGAATGATCACTCGTCATATTCACGTTTTATCTTCGACTTGTGCAGGCCTTGTTTCTTTCATGTGATTGTCCAAACAAAAGTAACGGCCTCCTGTAGAGGACCGTTACTAGGATGTTGCTGCTATTGGAGCGGATCAGGAATCAGATTTTCTTCTTCCAGCTGCTGAGTACCGGTTTTCATATTACTCATTTCCTTGCCGAGCTTTTTTACTTCGTCTAAATCCTGTGCCATAGTGCCATTATTGTTTTTTTCGACTGATTTGGTTGAGGCACCATATTTTTTTTCAACTGGCTGGGATGCGGACCCATGTTCCTTAAACTGTTGTTGCATTGTCTCTTTATCCATTGTGTTTCCTCCCTTTTGAAAAAATTAGTTTACAACGATTCCATTTCCCTGAAGATATAGTTCTACCCTGTATGTACCCCTTTTTTTTCGTTTAAAACATGGAAGATATTAGGGCAAAAAGTCTATGCCATTTTCTTCATTTTTTAGCCTGCATAAATTGGTATAATTCTAGATAACAAATAATTTCTTCGAACTTCGAAGATATATTTAGGTGGTAAATGAATGGAAAAAGCAAATCAAATAGTAGAATATGTTCAAATGAACCGGGAGCAAATTTTAAAAGAGTGGTCGGAAAAACTAATTCTTATGGATGAACAAAGAGCAGCTAATGTGATATCAGAGAAAGTTTATATCAATATTTGTAATGATTATATAAATTTACTAATTAATAGTTCTACCAATCATCAGAAAAATAGTGAAAGCAAGATCAGTGAATTTACTCAAAAAATAGTTCAACTCGGCTGGGCATTAGGTTTTATTATGGACTGTTTAAGTGAATTTGGAAAAATTGTTTTCTTTCCGATGGCAGATAAGACTTCAGAAAAGGAACAAGTTGAATTTATTTTGGATTATGACAAATGGATTAGTCCGATCAACGTTGCAGTGTTTAATCAGTATGCTGAAACTTGGCAGCGAACGGTCTCCTTACAAAAAATTGCGCTTCAAGAGCTATCTGCACCGCTTATCCCGATTTTTGATAATATTACGATCATGCCGTTAGTTGGAACCATTGACACAGAAAGAGCAAAGTCGATTATGGAAAATTTATTACAAGGGGTTGTTAAGCATCACGCACAAGTTGTCTTAATTGATATCACAGGAGTTCCTGTCGTAGACACGATGGTGGCCCACCATATTATTCAGGCATCCGAAGCCGTAAGATTAGTAGGAGCAAAATGTTTAATCGTTGGGATTCGTCCAGAGATTGCACAAACAATCGTTAATTTAGGAATTAATTTAACTCAAGTCATGACAAAAAATAGCTTACAAAAAGGAATTGAGGCTGCCTTGGAAATGACGAATCGAAAGGTCATATCAACGGAGGAATAATAATGGTCGCTAGAATACCTATACTAAAGTTATATAACTGCCTGCTTATTTCTATTCAGTGGGAACTTGATGATCAAACGGCAATACAATTTCAAGAAGATTTGCTTCATAAAATCCATGAAACAGGATCGGATGGTGTAGTCATCGATTTAACGTCTATCGATGTGATTGATTCATTTATTGCAAAAGTATTAGGCGATGTTATTAGTATGTCCAAATTGATGGGGGCAAAAGTAGTTTTAACGGGCATCCAACCAGCTGTAGCCATTACATTAGTTGAACTAGGAATCCATCTTCAAGAGGTGCTTACAGCACTAGATTTAGAAAAGGGGTTAGAAACACTACAACGGGAGTTGGGGGAGAAAGCATGGAGAACGAATCCTATGTGAAAATTTTTACCGAATGGGATATCGTTGCAGCTAGGCAACTAGGAAGAAATATTGCCAAGGAGCTTGAATTTGGTACAGTTGACCAAGCAAGAATCACGACAGCGATTTCTGAGCTTGCACGTAATATTTATTTATATGCAGGGCAAGGTGAAATACGGATTGAACGCATAAATGGACGTGATAAACGTGGTATAAAGGTGATCGCTGCTGATAATGGACCAGGAATTCAGGATATTAGAAAAGTGATGGAAGATGGATATTCTACATCAGGTGGGTTAGGAGCGGGATTACCGGGGGTTAAGCGCTTAATGGATGAATTTGATATTACCTCTTCACTAGAGGAAGGTACGATTATTAAGACGGTAAAATGGACTCGTTAGGAGGATGCTTGCTATGGAAATTTTCAAATCAAGGTATCGGCATTTGCTTCGCAGTTATCTGAAAGAATCATCCGAAAAAGCTTTGTACCAAGCACAACTATTTAGTAGAAAATCGATTTTACAGCAAATTTCTCCTGAGGAAATTGTCAGTTTACATAGTGAAGCGTTGAAAGAAATTTTTCCGGATATTCAAAAAGAGGTCTTATTGTCCTTTGATTTTCTTTTAGAGGTGATGATGGACTATGGCTTAGCCTACCAGGAACATCAAAGCATGCGGGATCAACAGCTTGAAATTAAATCCGAAATTGAAATTGCGGCAAGCATTCAAGAAAATTTACTAGAAACATCCATTCCGCAAATGGACGATTTAGATATTGGCGCGACAAGTGTTCCTGCCAAACAAATGAATGGGGATTTTTATCACTTTATTCAGGAGGGGCAGAGTATTCATATAGCCGTTGCAGATGTAATTGGTAAAGGAATACCTGCAGCCATTTGTATGTCGATGATCAAGTATGCAATCGATAGTTTACCAGAGTCTAGGAAAAGTCCTCACTTTGTTTTAGAAAGTATAAATAGAGTCGTAGAAGATAATCTGGATGAAGGTATGTTTATTACCATGTTCTATGGGATGTACGATACAGTTAATCATTCCTTTACCTATGGAGCAGCAGGGCATGAACAAGGATTCTATTATCATTCCGTTACGAATTCATTTGAGGATCTCGTGACAAAAGGTCTAGTATTAGGCGTGGACCAGAACTTTACATATGAGCAGTATCAAAAACAAGTGGAACCCGGGGATATGATTGTCTTATTATCGGATGGAGTGACGGAAGCAAGAACAGAAGATGGTTTTATCGAACGTTCGGTGATAACTGACTTAATTCAAAAATATAAGCAATTAACCGCCCAAGAAATGGTGGAACAAATTTATCGTGAGTTGGAAAAGATGCAGAACTTTGAAATGAATGATGATTTTACGCTAATTATTTTTCGAAGAAATGTTTAATCTTCCATTGGTGCGGGTAAGTACATAAAAATAGATTAAATTCCTGAGGTGATAATGAATGGATTTAAAAGTTGATAAACGCCAAAATAATAGAAAGACATTCGTTTTTGTTGCAGGAGAAATAGATGCATACACTGCACCAAAGCTACGAGAGGAATTATTACCACTCGCTGAAGAGCAAAACCAATCACTGATCGTCAGTTTAAAAGATGTGTCATATATTGATAGTACTGGGCTAGGTGTATTTATTGGTTTATTCAAACTAATAATGAAAAATGATGGTGAATTAAAGCTCGTGGACTTGTCAGATCGCTTGGAACGACTCTTTCAAATTACAGGTTTAAGCAACATCATTGATATTTCTACGAACTAGAGAGGTGGGGTACGATGAAACAATTAGTTGACTACATTGAAGTGAAAATGCCTGCTAAGCCTGAATATGTAGGGGTAATCAGATTAACGTTATCAGGAATTGCCAGCAGAATGGGATACGCATACGAGGAGATTGAAGATTTAAAGATTGCCGTCAGTGAAGCATGTACGAATGCCGTTCAACATGCTTACAAAGATAACGCCGGCGGAGAAACAATTGTTGGATTTGGAATTTATGAAAATAAACTAGAAATTATGATCGCTGATAACGGAGAGAGTTTTAATTTTGAACAGACAAGGGACAAACTAGGCCCATATTCCGCCTCAAGTGCAACCGACCAACTGGTGGAGGGAGGGTTGGGTCTATATTTGATGGAAACGCTCATGGATGAAGTCCATGTATTTGATCATTCCGGAGTCACGGTCTTCATGGTTAAGTATTTAGGTGGGGAGCGTGTAAATCATGACACAACCATTTCAAACTATGAAGAGAACTAAGGAAGAAATCAACGCCCTAATCAAGGACTTTCAGCTAAATGAGAGTAAGTCCGCTCAAGAAATATTAGTAGACCACTATACTCCGCTAGTCGGAAGCCTTGTGATGAAATATTCAAAAGGCGGCACTTTTCATGAGGATCTCATGCAAATAGGAATAGTCGGGCTATTAGGTGCGATACGAAGATATGATCCGGAACTTGGATCATCCTTTGAAACATTTTTAATACCGACCGTTATTGGAGAAATCAAACGATACTTAAGGGATAAAACATGGGGAGTCCATGTCCCGAGACGGGTAAAGGAATTATGGACGAAAATAAAGACAGTTGTCGATGAACTGACCAATCAACATCAAAGGTCACCAAAGATCCATGAAATTGCCGAGCATTTGGACGTTTCGGAAGAAGAAGTATTAGAAGCGATGGAAATGGGTAAAAGTTATCAAGCTGTATCTGTAGATCGTTCGATTGAAACGGGCTCAGATGGCAGCACGGTCACAATTCTCGACACCATCGGATCTCATGATGATGGTTTCAAAAAAGTCGACCAAAGGCTCTTGCTTGAGAGTGTTTTGCATGTTCTATCAGAACGAGAAATAGAGATTCTCCGTTATACATTTATCGCTAATAAGAGTCAGAAAGAAACAGGAGAGTCTTTGGGGATTTCTCAGATGCATGTATCTCGTCTTCAAAAAAAGGCGATTCAAAAATTACGACAGGCGCTAAACAAAGAGGATGCCAATACAGGAGTAACAAATGCTTGAACTTGAATCAAATCAATATATTCAAACCTTAGTGTATCAGATTCAAAAGGAAGGTAATGTATGTAACGGTGATAGTTTTTTTATTAAGACAACGGATGATTACTTCATTTGTGCCGTTGCGGACGGTTTGGGAAGCGGGATATACGCACATGCCTCGTCTAACGCGATTCGGGAAGTGGTAGAACAATACCATTATGAAAAGGTCGATGTATTAATCGATTATTGTAATAAAGTCCTTAAGGATAAAAGAGGTGCAACCGTATCTCTTTTTAAGGTAGACTTTTTACGTAAAAAAATTACTTATAGCTCCGTAGGAAACATTCGCTTTGTTCTTTATTCGCCCTCAGGTCAATTTTTCAACCCAGTCCCTGTCTATGGATATTTATCTGGAAAGCCGCAAAAATATGGAATTGAAACGTTTACGTATGAAAAAGATGCAAAGTTTATTATTCATACGGACGGGATTTATATTCCCGCCATTAAACATTTATTATCAAGTATTCGATCCATTGAAGAGATGTCGAATCATTTAAAAATGTATACGAAGACACGGAATGATGACTTAACCTATATTATCGGTCAACTCTTGTAACCTACTATTATAAGCGTAACAAAACACGTATCCAACCGTTTTTGGATACGTGTTTTGTTTTGTCCGTTCAACAGTGCCAATGAGAGGGAAAAAAGGCAGGGACGGTCACTGTAGGAGTTCACAGTGCCCGTGAGAGAGAAAAAAGGGTGTCAGCTGTAAAGCTGACACCCTTTCACAATACATTTATTCTGCCAGATAGGCTTCGAGCATCCATCTGTGCTTTTCTAAGGAAGTGCGAATCGCAATGAACAGATCAGCCGTAGGTTGATCATCGTTGTCCTCGGCCAAGGTGATTCCCTCTGTAAGCTCGGTGCAGATGGTGTTAAAATCATCAGCCAGTGTCTGAATCATTCCCTCGGCATTTTCGTCGCCCGCGGCTTCCTTGATGGAAGAGATCTGTAATTGCTCCTTTAGTGTCGCCGTTGGTAATTTTCCTAGTGAAAGCATTCTTTCAGCGATGGTATCAAGATGGAGCGCCGACTCCTTATACAATTCTTCAAATTTAGGATGCAGGGTGAAGAAATTTTCACCTTTTACATACCAGTGGTAGTGGTGCAGCTTCATATAAAGAACTGAGAAATTAGCTACCTGTGTGTTGAGAGTCTCTGTTACTAAACTATTTTTTTCTTTTACTTTTGCCATTTTCATTACCTCCGTTTAGTGGAATAGTGTTGATATCTATTCCATACCCCGGACTACATCATTTGAAACCATATAAAAAATTTTTCCAAGAAAGTTTATCGAAAGGCGTGTGCCTGTTCCCTCGTTTGGGGGGGCGGGCATCTTTTTTTTAGGAGCAGGATTAATCTCCGTATAAATCGGGTATTACCCCATAAGGGTATCTAGATAAAATTATGGGGGAGAACAACGTTATGAAAAAACGGAGAATGGAATTTGTTTTTGTCATTATGATGATTGCTCTAGCATATTTGGTGTTTTTTACAGACGTTCCTTTCCTGCCGAAAATGATATCAATGGCATTCTACAGCGTAATTATCTTGATTACAGTGTTTTCCTTGATGCTGGAAAATCGGACGGCGCAAAACACGCTTTTGTGGATACATATATTGGTGTTTTTACCAGTTTTGGGATATATCATCTATGTCTATTCGGGTCAATTATTTTTAAAAGGCTACCTTTTTAAAAGTAAGCGCATCAAGGATCGTGAAGTGTTTGAAACAATTAGTAGGAAAAAGCAGAAAGTCGAGTTTTCGCAGCTTAATCATCACCAGCATCATTTCGCTCACTATCTGGATCGGGCGACCTTCACACCAACGAATACCAACACGAAGACAAACATATTAAAAAATGGCGAGGAAACTTTCCGAGAAATGAAAAGTGCGCTTAAGAAAGCAAACGACTTTATCCATATGGAATATTATATCTTCCGAGATGACCAATTAGGCAGTGAGATCATCGATATCTTAATCGAGAAAGTGCAGGAAGGAGTAGAAGTCCGTCTTATGTACGACGCGATGGGAAGTATCACACTATCAGGTGCCGCTATTAAAAAAATGAAGGAGGCCGGAATCATGGTACATCCTTTTTTGCCCATAAAAAGCGGCCTTTATAATCAAAAGTTTAACTTCCGGAATCATCGAAAAATCGTTGTCATTGACGGGAAGGTAGGATTTGTCGGCGGACTGAACATTGGGGTTGAATATCTTGGTGAAGACGAGGAAATTGGATTTTGGTGTGATACACATGTCGTCCTGGAAGGGGAAGCAGTCCAAACATTGCATGCCGTTTTTTTATTAGATTGGAGGTATGTTAGTGGGGAAATGCTGGTAATGGACGACCGCTATATGAAACCCATACCTGCCGCTGGGGATGGAATGGTTCATGTCGTCGCAACCGGTCCCGAAACCGAACGGATGAGTGATCATTATTATGCGTTGATCTCATGTGCAACAAAATCGATTTGGATTGCGTCACCGTACTTTGTACCCAATCAAGCAATTCGAACAGCACTAAGGATTGCTGCCAAAAAAGGGATTCAAATACGAATCATGGTGCCTGACACCAATGACGGTTTTCTCACCCAATATGCTTCACGGTCGTATTTACCTGAACTTCTGCGTTCTGGAATTGAAATTTATGCGTACCAAAAAGGGTTCCTCCATAAAAAAATAATGATTGTTGATGGGGACCTTGCCACAATTGGAACAGCCAATATGGATATGCGCAGTTTTCGTCTCAACTTTGAAGTGAATTTATTTTTAATAGGCACAGATTCCATCCAAGACCTAGTGGCCCATTATGAGGAAGACCTAGAGGATTGCCTGAGAATTCGCCCAGTGGAATTTTACAAAAGAGGATTTACTGAAAAGGCAAAAGAGTCATTTGCTCGTCTATTTTCGGGAATTTTATAAAATTTCTAATATAGAAGGAAAAAAGGGGGATACAAACATGAAACGAAATCATACGATGATGCAATTTTTTGAATGGAATGTAGATCCAGATGGTACGCATTGGAACCGCCTGAAGGAGTTGGCTCCCAAACTGAAAAGGAAAGGAATCGATTCGGTTTGGATTCCACCGGTAACAAAGGGTCACTGCGCCGTCCTCATTTCTAATCAGGACGAGGGCGAAAAGAGAATGTTCGTCGGTGAAGCGCGGGCTGGAGAAGTATGGGTCGACCTAACAGGAACAAGAGACGAGCATATTTTAATTGAAGAAGATGGCTTTGCAACATTCCTGGTTAACGGTGGCAGTGTCTCGGTGTGGGCTCAACCTGAACAAGACGAGGAATAGTTGCTATTTTAAAATAAGAATCAAAAAGGAAAGCACCTTGGATTTCAAGGTGCTTTCCTCTTTTGCTATACATTTTATCTTAAGCAGTATGTCTCATGCTTTTTAAAATAAAGCCTACGATTAATGTTAGAATTATCGCTCCTATGATGGCTGGAATAAGATAAAAACCGCCCACTTCAGGTCCCCAATCCCCTAATAGGAACGATCCAAGAAAAGCACCAATAAATCCGGCGATGATATTTCCAATCACACCTCCAGGTAAATCACGTCCAATGACAAGACCCCCTAACCACCCGATGATTCCTCCGATAATTAAAGACCAAATAAATCCCATGAAAATTCATCCCTTTCAAATTTTAATGTGTATCTACTAAGGTAAGTACCCGTTATTTTAATGGACAAACCTTTTTTGATAAAAAAGTCTATCCGCTATAGTTTTAGAATTTCGCGTTAATGGGTATGTACCCATTAAGAAAAGAAAGGGAGGGAAAAACATGTTATCAGAGAAAGATTTGCTTTTTTTAAAAGATAAATTAATCAAAATCAAAAATGAAACAATCGAAATGTTAGAGTCCAACCCGCCATTAACGTTTGAAGATTTTGGGGAGTTAACCAGCTATGACAACCACTTTGCTGATACCGCCACTGAATTAGAGGAAAGAGAAAAACAAACGCTGTTAATTGAAAATGCAAAAAGCCGCCTCGAAGAAGTGAATGAGGCGTTAGAACGGATCACTAATGGAACCTATGGAGTTTGTGTCGAAACAGGTGAGGATATCCCTTATGACAGACTTGAAGCCCTTCCTTATGCGAAACGAACTGTGGAAGCGCAAGAAAAACTGGAGTACGAGACAATCCCAATTCGTCAGGGAGATCAGTCATTTTCCACTCCGAAGGAAGATGAAAGAGGAGATAAACGCATTCAAACAGTGGATGAGCTCCAGTACCTGCACGGCAATTCATCGTCTTAACTGACGGGAAAGTAGTTAGGGAGAACAGTTAATCTTCACAAAAAAGGTTTCAACTTTTTAAAAAGGGTTATATATCAAATAGAACAACAAGATGCATTTCAACTTACTTACAAAATCAAGATGGTCACACATTAAAAATTGAGGAGGAAGTTAAAATGACACAGGTAAAAATAGTAGAAAATGGGCTTCAAGCAAAAAAGGAAATTGAACAATTTTTAAATCAAGGGTTCGAAAAAGATGAGGTCTACTTATTGGCCCACGGCAAAGATCGTTCAGAAGATTTGTCAGATGCACTGGATACCAATGAGATAGGGGTAAACGAACAAGGCGTCTTTGATTCAATTGCAAATGTTTTTCGCTCACGCGGGGACGAACTACGCTCTAAAATGGAATCCTTAGGATTAACCAACACAGAAGCACAACAATTTGAAAAAGAATTGGACAGGGGACGCGTATTGGTGGTCGCTGCAAAATAAAAGGAACACAGTTTTACTAGGTTAGTATAATGATAGGAAACAAAAAGGAACTTTCCTTTTGTTTCCTATCCCTCATCATAGGAAGAAAGGGGTAAGGTGGATGAAATTTTCAAGAGTGAACTTAGGTGATTTTTTTGGAGGAAACATCAGAGCCCGGCGCAAAATTAGAGTAGATCATAGCTGGGATTCGAATTTTGAAAATCCGATCATACACAAGGAAATACAGGGCGAGAAAGTATATGTCCCATTAAATCTAGGCAGGGTTTGGAATCAGGTAAATTAATGGTAAGTGCGTGGGTTATGTATTTTTGTACGGTATTAGAAACCAAGGTCGTGTTAACCGACCAGATAAAACAATAAAAATTCGCCTTCGATTCGAGTCATTGGAAGGTGAATTTTTTTTAAAAGATAGAAAATGTGTTTATTTTTTAAAAATGGATACAAAAGGAAACTTTTCTGACCTTCTTTGTGATAGAATAATCTTTGTGTGAAAAAAGGAGGTTACCGAGTGATAAATGATTTTGGGCAAATTGCCGTGTTAAGTATCCTGTCTCATTTAATTTTTATAACGATTTCCTGGTGGGCCCTACAAGCAATCCGTTTAGAAAAATTGCTGAAACCCAACCATGTATTTCAGGCGCGCTTACTTTACATATTATTAGCAATTTTCGTCGGATCCTCTGTTAGTAACTTTTTCCTTGATTATCTCCAATGGTCTAGACAACTACCTTTGATTATGCAAAATATACAATTGGTAAAAATTTAGGTCTTCGTACATGTTCCAATTTGTTAATAAATTGAGTACAATCGTCTTTATGTGGAAAAATAACTTCAAATGAACTGTCATAAAGTTTGGAACTTGTCTAAAAGTGACGACATTTCCCAAGTATGCTACTCCTGTACCTGGTAACAATGGTAATGAGGGGGAGTAGAGATGAAGAGAAATCGTAAGATCCTTTTGAGCGTGATAACAATCATCAGTTTAATCCTGGTTGTTATTGGGAACCAAACTGAAGCAAACGGTGGCGGAATCGGCTCCATTTTTCAAAAAGAAATGGACTTAACGAAAATCGGCTCTATTTTACAAGCCGAAGATATTTTGCTCGATGATTGGACTTTTTATGCAAGAGAGCATTTGGATGGCCTAAAAAGTGAGCAGGAAGTTAAGGAATATGCTAAAGAGCTTCAAACGAAGTTTCCTGATTGGGAATGGTCTGTAAAAAGTACCAGCGAAAAATGGGAAGTTACGGCAGTATCTCCAACGACTAAACACCACATAGAAAAGCTTCAAATGATGGCAACCCACACAAAACAACCGGTTAATGCGTATATAGTATATAGTATCAGTGGTAAAGAGTGGAACAAGTCTACTGAGGCCTATTTCACGACCCGTCAATTTAAATCTAGGCTGTCGAACATATTTCGAGGGAAACCAACAATTTTCTCTTGTATGAAAGGTACGGTCGGTGATAAGATGAATACGGCTTTACCGAAGACAGCGAATCATTTGCTGTCCGTATTTAAAGCAAAAGAAATCGAAGCGTTAAAAGAGGAGACATTCATGTCTGTTTCGGCGAACTCGCCGATGTTTAAAGGCTCCATAGATAATCAAAGAGATAACATGAATTTACAAATTGGTATACGCTCCGAAGGATTGGGCGGTAAGACTACCATAGTAGTTGGCACACCAATCATTACGATTGAATATTAATATAGAGAAAATGGACGCGGAGGGGAATACTCTTGGAAAAGATTATCGTCCGCGGCGGAAAAAGGCTTGATGGAACTGTTAAAGTAGAAGGCGCAAAAAATGCTGTCTTGCCTGTACTCGCTGCAACATTATTAGCAAGTGACGGAAAAAGTGTAATTCGTGATGTACCTACACTCTCCGATGTATACACAATTAATGAAGTTTTACGCAACTTAAACGCTGAAGTGTCGTTTGAAAACAATACAGTCGTAGTAGATGCATCCAGAGTGTTAAAGGATGAGGCGCCGTTCGAATATGTTCGAAAGATGCGCGCGTCTGTGCTTGTCATGGGGTCATTACTCGCTCGAAATGGCCGTGCACGTGTGGCCCTGCCGGGTGGCTGTGCTATTGGATCCCGTCCTATCGATCAGCATCTCAAAGGCTTTGAAGCCATGGGAGCGTCAGTTAAGGTAGGAAACGGTTTTATTGAAGCGGAGGTTAATGGCCGCTTACAAGGTGCAAAGATTTATTTGGATTTCCCAAGTGTTGGGGCTACCGAAAACATTATGATGGCTGCAACTCTTGCGGTTGGTACGACCATTATTGAGAACGTGGCAAAAGAACCAGAAATCGTTGACCTTGCAAACTTCCTGAATAAGATGGGCGCTAAGGTTCGCGGCGCTGGCACTGGGACCCTTCGTATTGAAGGTGTGGACGTGTTATTTGGCGCAGACCACCATATTATTCCTGACCGAATCGAAGCGGGAACCTTTATGGTGGCTGCTGCGATTACAGGCGGAGATGTATTGGTAAAGGGCGCAGTTCCTGAACATTTATCATCTTTGATTGCAAAAATGGTGGAAATGGGTATCACGATTCGTGAGGAAGAAGATGGCGTTCGTGTCATCGGAACCGATCGTATGAAGGCTGTCGACATCAAAACGATGCCGCATCCAGGTTTCCCAACCGATATGCAATCACAAATGATGGCGTTGTTGCTTCGCGCAAACGGCACCTCGATGATTACAGAAACTGTGTTCGAAAACCGTTTTATGCATGTTGAGGAATTCCGCCGCATGAATGCCGACATCAAAATTGAAGGCCGTTCTGTTATTTTAAATGGTTCTTCCAATTTACAAGGTGCGGAAGTATCTGCAACAGATCTACGTGCCGCTGCCGCATTAATTTTGACTGGTTTAGTTTCTGAAGGCATGACACGCGTGACCGAGTTGAAACACTTAGACCGCGGCTACGTGGACTTCCACGGCAAGCTAGCAAGCCTAGGCGCCGACATCGAACGTGTTACTGAAGCAGACGAAATATTCACAGAAGTCCAAGACTTCGTATCGGATATGAACGCTTAGTTTGGATCTTAGATCGTGTAACTTGTATCGGATTTGTTAGGCGACGCTTAACCAAATTCCTACAGCCAATAAAAGCAAACGCAAAACAACGGGCCCTGATGTAGAATCAGGGCCTTTTTGAATTTTCCGGGAATCGCGGCGCGGGTGTGTCCGTGTGGCGTGGACATTTATGTTTATTTGGTGCCTGACACCATAGAAGGACATTTGTGTTTGAGTGGTGCCTGACACCAATAAAAGACATTTGTCCACGAGCGGTGCCTAACACCCGTTTTTTATTTATATAAAAAATCCGTAATAAATGCTTGTCCGCCTCCATATGTATTAATTGAGACGCAACCCGCCTGTGCTGTAGGCGGGGTTGTGAATTTGCAAACTGGAGGCACTATCATGAAAAAAATCAAACCTTTCGTCGTACTAGCAGCAGTCCTCATTGCCTTGACATTAATAATTCCCGCAGTTCTCGTGTTACCGTTTTCGGATGAGCATCGGGCGAGTGGAAAGTTAGGGGAGGATTTAACCAAGACCCCGGCCAAAGAAACCAAAGCGGTGTCCACTTCTTCCGATCCGGCCGTCGAAGTTGCGGTGTTCCGTACCTCAAAATCCCAAATTGAGAATGTACCATTAGAAGATTACCTCGTTGGTGTGGTAGCAGCTGAGATGCCGGCAGAGTTTAAGGAAGAAGCCCTGAAGGCCCAGGCACTAACAGCGAGAACATATATCGTGAAAAGGTTACTAAGTAAGGATACGCTCGGCGTCCCTAAAGGTGCGCAGGTAACGGACACCCAAATCCATCAGGTTTACATGAATGATGATGAACTAAGAAGGGAATGGGGAATGGAGTACGACGCGAAAAGGAAGAAGGTTTTAAACGCTGTTCGGGCAACGGCTGGGCAAATTTTGGCCTATGATGGCGAGCCGATAGATGCATTGTTCTTCTCCACGAGTAATGGATATACGGAAAACTCGGAAGATTATTGGGCAGGCAACATCCCATACTTAAGAAGTGTATCCAGTCCATGGGATAAAAATTCCCCGAAATTTAACAGTCAAAAGGTCATGACGGTTCATCAGTTTGAAGCGCGGCTTGGAGTGAAGCTCGGTTCGGGGTCAACGATTGGAAAAATTGTCGACCGGACAGAGGGGAAACGTGTCGGCAAGGTTGATTTTAATGGAAAGGTTTTGAGCGGGCGCGATATCCGCGATAAACTGAATCTGCGGTCATCTGACTTTGCCTGGAAGCGTAAGGGCGATAATATTGTGATTACCACCAAGGGATTCGGTCATGGCGTCGGAATGAGCCAATACGGGGCTAACGGAATGGCTGCGGAAGGAAAGAGTTATAAGGAGATTGTGATGCATTATTATCAGGGAGTCGAGATTACGTCGGCGGATCATATGCTAGATACGGTTACTGCGAAGAAATGAATATGTGGGGAGCCAGGCTGGAGGGATGCCTGGCTTTTCTGTTTTAGAGGGTGAAAAGAGGAAGTGGCAGATAAAATGACCAAAGCGGTAGATAAATATCAAAACGTTCTAAAAAGGTAACTTAAAAGGTGGAAAATTGGTAGAGAATCCAGTTCAATAGGCTTGATTCTAATAAAAGGAAAAGAAAGTGACCTAAGCCAGGAAAAACACCTGGCTTTTTAGCTATAAATGTGATGGTTGAAGGTGGTTTGAGGGTGAAAAAAGGGAAGTGGCAGATAAGTTGTAGAAAGTGGCCGATAAAATAATCAAAGTGGCAGATAAATCCGAAAAGTGGCAGATAAAAAGATCAAAGCGGCAGATAAATATAAAACGTTTTAAAAAAGGTAACTTAAGTTCATAAAATGGACAAAAAAAAATTGTCGATTATTGCAGGATTTTCCATGTGAAAGGAGAAATTTTAAAAAAAAGAGAAAGGACTGATGCGATTGTTTGCAAAAGAATGTTTACTTCCGTTGAGAATCCAAAAATATGAGGCACTTATCCGAAGAATTAATGAAAATCACCCAATTCAACCAGCTTTATTAACCGAATATAAGAACTGGATGGCCGGTTACCACGGAGAAAAATCTCTAGACTTCCACTTAAGTATGCTCCCCGACACAAACTATCTTATTTTCCATAACATTCGCCTTCAATTAGGGAAGTATTTTTTCCAGATTGATATTCTACTCCTTAGTGCCGCATTTGCCTTAGCTCTTGAAGTGAAGAACCGAACGGGGGAGTACCACTTCCAAAAATAATTAAATCAAACAATCCTAAAAAATAATGGTAAGGATGAGCGAATTAAGAATCCCGTATTACAAGCCAAGCTGCAGGCGTTGAAACTAAAAAATTGGCTGAAGAAGCATAATTGCCGTGAGATTCCAATTCACTATCTTTTTGTCAATAGTAACCAAAGGGCTATGATTCGTGTTGAATCGGGTCATGAACAAATCCTGCGAAATATCTGCAATAGTGAAGGCTTACTAGAAAAAATTACGCAGATTGCTAGCCAAAATAAAGATGAGAAACTTAATAAGAAAGAGTTGGGTAAGGTTAAAAGATTGATATTAACCAATGATACTCCGGAAGATCCCGATTTACTCGAACATTTTCATCTTTCTAAAAATGATCTCCCCACAGGTGTTCAATGCCCTATATGTAACTGTTTACCCATGAAATATATTTACGGAACATGGGTCTGTCCGAATTGTAAGTGTAAATCAAAAACAGTCCATATCCAAGCGCTCAACGATTACTTTCTTTTAATAAAGCCCTCGATTACGAACTCTGAGTTGAGACGTTTTCTTCATATTGACTCCCCTAAAAGTGCAAATAACATTGTAAAATCGATGAATCTAGCCTATAAAGGGGTATTTAAAGGTAGAATTTATTTTCCCAAAAGGTCAAAAGTGGCTACACACGCCCCAGCACCTTCCTAAGCCGCGTAAACTTCCCTTTAAACAATGCCCCTCTGATAAAATAAAAACTAACCAAGATCCCTGTGAAGTCTTTTACAAGGTCAAAGAGCGAGGAAGAGCGATAGGAATAGAATGATTGGTGGATTTCGTCACTGATGCCGTAGAGAGCAGCTAAGACTGCACAAGCTATATTCAACGCTGGTGTGAAAGCAGCGCGGCGAGTTAACATCGCTAGCACGAGCAAAACATACAAAATCGCGAACTCTATTAAATGTAACGATTCCTTTATAAAGTGGTCGATTTGGGAATCGGGCAGCTTTACAAAATGATCCGCTGGCAGACTCGACATAATCCAAATGGCCGCCATATAGGCAAACGGGAGCACCCGCCACACCCATTTTATGATTTTCATGAAAATTTCCTCCTATATCGTAAAAACACTTTTAAAATAATTTTTCACCCTTCATGCATAAAAACATAAACACTGTTAAAAAATAAGTTCAAAAAAATTTTTTTCGCTCGTGTATATAATTCTACTTATCTGTTCAGAATGATTGCTGAGGTGATGAAAATGAGAGAGGAAGAAAACAAACGATCTTCTCAAAGTTCCAGCGTAAAACGCTTTTTCAAAAAGCGTTGGGTATTTCCAGCCATCTATATTGCAAGTGCAGCACTCATTCTGACCGCAGTACTATGGTATCAATCGAGCAACAGTGCGACAGACAAATACGATTACAAATCCACTGATATTGCCGGTAAAAAGAACCAAGAACCAGCGATTGAAGTTAGCAAAACACTTGAAGACTTCAAAATGCCAGTGGAAAATGCAGATGCAGCAGTCGTTAAAACGAAATTCTATGATTTCAATGGAAAAACAGAAGACCAGGAAGCGGCATTGGTATTTTATAACAATACCTACCAACCAAACACTGGAATCGACGTTACCATGAAAGATGATGAGTCCTTTAATGTCGTTGCAGCATTAAGCGGTACGGTCACACGAGTTGATGAAGATGCAGTCCTTGGGAATGTCATTGAAGTGGAACACGACAAAGGTATTGTAACACAATATCAATCCGTAAAAGACATAAAGATCAAGGTTGGCGAAGAAGTAAAACAGGGACAAGTTCTTGCCACGGCTGGACAAAGCTTGTTCAATGAAAAAGCTGGAACACATGTACATTTTGAAATTCGTAAAGATGGAATTGCTGTAAATCCCACTAACTATTTTAACAAATCGTTAAGCACGTTACAGGAAGCCGAACTTTCGAATGACAAGGCAAGCGAATCAGTAGAAACTCCACAAATGAAGGAAGAACAACAAAAGATTGAAGACCCAGCAAACTCTTCCGACCAAGAAACAAATGTGGACGAAGAATCATCTACTTCTACAAAAAATGCAAATTCATAATATCGTTACAAAGGGGAAGGGGAATTCTTTCCTCTTTTTTTCGTTTAGATGGCTTTTGAGGAATTAAATGGCATAAAGGCAGAGATACTAACTCTGGTAAAGAATTCCTCACTGGAGGTCTAATTTTATGAAAAAGAAAGATCAATTACCTTTTGCTCTAGCTCTATACGGATACCAATTATATATAACGAGACCGAAATCCAGTGTGTAAGACAAGACTGGATTTTTTGTTGAGGAAAATTTAAAAGGTGTTTCTAGCATCTGTGTTAAAATGGTAATAAAAGGGGGGATTTCATTGAGAAAAATAGTAGCAGCCATGTTTCTGATTCTACTAGTCGCTGGCTGCAGTAAGGAACCGACGCCACAGGATCGATTTTCTAAGTACATAGCTTTGTGGAATGAGCAGAAGTTTGATCAGATGTATGATTATCTTTCAACGGATGCCCAGAAAAAAATCACCAAAGAAGAATTTACGAACCGCTATCATAAAATCTACAAAGACCTTCAGATTACTGACCTCAAGATTGACTTCAAAAAACCGAAAGAGGATAAGCAGGCAGACAAAGAACAAGCCCAATATTCTTTTAACGCGAAAATGAATAGCATCGCTGGAGCTATTCAATTCACCCAGAAAGCTCAGTTGCAAAAAGAAGAAAGAGACGACAAGAAGAATTGGTATGTAGACTGGAATACTGAGTTCATTTTTCCAAAATTGCAGGAAGGTGATAAGATCGGGATTAGTACGGATGCGCCGCAAAGAGGGGAGATTCTTGATCGCAATGACATCGGGCTGGCGGTGAATGGTCAGGTGTACGAGGTTGGCGTGGTTGCTGGGAAGGTGACGGACCAAGTGTTGGAACCGTTAGCCTCGCTGTTAAAAATGAGCCCGGATCAAATCAAGAAGGCGATTACGGCGAGTTGGGTAAAGCCGGAGCTGTTTGTGCCGTTGAAGCGGGTGTCGATGCAGGATGAGGAGCGGATTGCCCAGTTGATTGCGCTCGAGCCAGTGCAGACGAGGAAGGTGGAGGCACGGATTTATCCGTATGATCAGGCTTCGGCGCATCTGATTGGTTATGTTGGGGCGATTACGGCAGATGAGTTGGAAAAATTGAAGGATAAAGGGTACACGAGCAGTGATATGATTGGAAAAAGAGGGCTCGAGCAAGTGTATGACGAGCAGTTAAAAGGGAAGCCCGGTGTGAAGATTACGATTAAAAAGAAGAATGGTGATGCCGAGGTGCTTGCAGAAAAACCGGTCGAAGATGGAAAGAATGTGAAGTTGACGATCGATGCGGATGTTCAGGCGGCTATTTTTGATGAACTTGGCAAGGAAGCCGGCACGGGTGCGGCCATAAACCCTGTGACGGGTGAAACGCTGGCGCTTGTCAGCACGCCTTCGTTTGATCCGAATCAAGCGATGCTTGGCTTCTCGGCGGATGAGTGGAAGGCGCTGCAGGATAATAAGCAACAGCCGCTCTCAACGCGGTTTAAACAGGCCTATGCGCCGGGTTCGGTCATGAAGCCGATTACGGCAGCGGTGGCTTTGTCGAGCGGGGCGATCACGCCGGAGCTGGCGGTGCCGATTCTAGGGTTGAAATGGCAAAAGGATAAATCGTGGGGCGGCTATTTTGTGACGCGGGTCCATGGCGGCAGCCCGATTAATCTTGAAAAAGCATTGGTGTTCTCCGATAATATTTATTTTGCTCAGGCAGCATTGAAAACGGGGAAAGATGCGTTTGCGGATGGGCTGAAGAAATTTGGGTTTGGGGAAGATTTGGCGTTCCCGTTCCCACTCGAAAAATCTACGATTGGCGCGCTCGATCGGGATATCTCGCTGGCCGATTCTGGTTATGGCCAGGGGCAAATTCAGATGAGTATTGTCCATCTGCTGTCTAGTTATACGCCGTATGTGAATAATGGCAATATGGTGAAGCCGATTCTTTTGGCGGATGAGCAGAAGGGTCAGGTGCTGAAAGAGGCGGTGGTTTCGCCTGAACACGCCGGCGTCATTGCGTCAGATTTACGGAAGGTCGTTGGTGACACTGGCGGAACGGCCCATGCTGCCGATATATTGGGGTATCCGTTGGCTGGTAAAACGGGGACGGCGGAAATAAAACAGAAACAGGGCGAAACGGGCACGGAAAATGGATGGTTTATTGGTTACAACACTGAGTCGCCAAGTTTGATGGTGGCGATGATGGTCGAGAACGTCCAGGGCCGGGGCGGTTCGCTGGTGCCCGTGAAGAAAGTGAAGAAGGTATTTGAGTTGGTGCGGTAAATGGAGGATGGATGGGTTGGTGACAGGCACCACCATGTGGACTTTTAAATAGATTTGGGATAACACCTAGGCGGCTAGGTGTTTTTCTTTGTTTTGTGGTCATTTTTAGTTGGGGGTGTTGCGGGAATACCTATTTACAGTCCACTTGGGCCTATACTGTCGGGGTTTAGGTTTTACTGTCCAACTCCCCGACCATGCTCCGATTTTCAGAGATTCCCACCTGGACAATTCAGCGAACCACATAAGTAAACCAGGAACGTGGTCGTAGAAGTGCCGCCAAATAGCCCGACGGTGAATCCTGTTACCAACAAAGCGACCACAGTGACGGGTGTAACGGTAAAATCCGCTGTGGTTACGGTGAAAGCAGGAGCATCCTCCTATAAAGGCAATGCTGATGCCAATGGAAAGTTTACGGTGTCTATTCCTGCCCAAAACAGCGGCACGGTCTTAAGCGTGACTGTGACGGATGCAGGGGGAACGAGCTTACCAAAGACAATACAAGTGACGAGAATTGCCCCTAACATCCCAGTGGTCAATGCCGTTAACAACAAATCAGCATGGGTTACTGGAAAAACAGAAAAGCTTGCCGTCGTGAAAGTGTGGATTGGTATGAGAATGTATTGGGCAAGGGCAAATAGTTATGGGAGCTTTAAAGTAAGTATCCCGAGGCAAAAACGAGGAACTTCTTTTTCTGTAACGGCAACGGATCCAAAAGGATTAACCAGTGCCGCCCGGACGGTAAAAGTATATTAAACTTTAGGATAGTAAAGTGGGAAAGGGGCTGATGGAGCCCCTTTTTTTCGTTAGATTACTTCAGTGGGAGGGAAGGGAAGGCTTCCACTGATACCGCGCCAGATCAATGACCCCGTTTAGACCGATTTCCACGCCTTCTGCCTCTAACGACAGCCTTTGCTCATTGTAGGACGCGTCATCTAGGAGGGCGATTTGCCCCTTAGCGTTGATGACGCGGTGCCAGGGGAGGCGGTGCTTCTTGCTCATGGAATGGAGGGCGCGGACAACTTGGCGGGCAGCACGGGGGCTTCCAGCGAGCCCAGCGATCTGACCATAAGTCGCAACCTTGCCTTCAGGGATACTGCGAATAATTTCCACTACATTTTCCGTAAAAGGTGTCATCGTGATCGTCCTTTCGAAAAGTACATATCAAAAAGGTATCAAAAATATAATAAATTGAACAATCCTTTTTGTAAAAAATTGCCTCAAATCATATCAAGTACGGGCTTTCGAAACCTAAATTCTCTCCTCATTCCAATAATTATCGCCATATTTGAATAATTTTCTCTCGACAAATTTCTCGGGAAATAAATGCTGAGAGAGTGATATTTCCAGTCCAAAACCCTTATATCATGCGATTCTGGAAGATTCTCCACGATTGTCGAAAATAAGTAAGAAGTCCAATTTTCAAAAAACTTTGGAATAACATCTTGTCCAGATTGAGTATTTATAGCATAATCCCGTATCCAAGCTAATAAAATGATTACAAACCTTTACAAAGAGAGTGTTTGAGGTGAAGAGTCGTTTGAAATTAGCGGATATTCAGTCGGGGACATGATTATTCATCGTATAGTCAGAAGGTAAATTACTTTCTGCCGTCTGGTGCCTGACACTCATCAATGGAAGTGTCCTCCACTGGTAGACAAATGTCTTTTAATGGTGCCTGACACCAAAATGGTAACACCAAATAGTAACACCAAAATGGTGACACCAAAATGGTACCAAAAATGACACTACCATGACACCAAAATTGATGACACCAAAACAGACACCAAAACGGAAGCAGAATTCGTCGAAGTGATAAGCGGGTCTCATTTCACACTACTCACATCCAATTTAGGGAGGGCGAGAGTGTGCACGATTACATCAAAGAGAGAACTATCAAGATTGGAAAGTATATCGTGGAGACGAGGAAAACGGTTCGCGTGATTGCGAAGGAGTTTGGCGTATCCAAAAGTACAGTCCATAAGGATCTAACTGAGAGACTTCCTGAGATTAATCCAGAGTTGGCAAATGAGGTTAAAGGTATTCTAGATTATCATAAATCGATCCGTCATCTCCGGGGGGGAGAGGCAACGAAAATGAAATATCAAAAAGAAGAAAAGGAAGGCGAAACTGTAAAATAGACCTCAATTTCCGAATCATTCAAGCTGAGAAAACAAAATATTTCAAGGGCATTCTCTAGAATTCCTTAACTCGACATCCTTCTGCAAAATATACCATCTTTTCTTTTCTAAAAGTATGGAAATTTTAATGAGTATGGTACAATATACAATTAGGAAAAGTATGTGGATACCGTTTTAAGGAGGAAAGAAAAGAGAATGTTTGCAAGAGATATTGGGATTGATCTAGGAACGGCTAACGTGTTAATTCACGTCAAGGGCCGTGGAATCGTATTAAATGAGCCGTCCGTAGTGGCAATTGACAAAAATACAAATCGCGTACTTGCTGTTGGTGAAGAAGCCCGCCGCATGGTTGGTCGGACACCTGGGAACATTGTAGCGATCCGCCCATTAAAAGATGGCGTGATCGCTGACTTTGATGTGACAGAAGCAATGTTAAAGCATTTTATTAATAAGTTGAACGTAAAAGGCTTTCTATCGAAGCCGCGCATTCTGATTTGCTGCCCAACGAATATTACAAGCGTTGAGCAAAAGGCGATCAAAGAAGCTGCAGAAAAGAGCGGCGGGAAAAAGATTTACTTAGAAGAAGAACCAAAGGTAGCTGCAATTGGTGCGGGAATGGACATTTTCCAACCGAGCGGAAACATGGTAGTGGACATCGGTGGAGGAACGACGGATGTGGCTGTTCTTTCAATGGGCGATATCGTGACTTCCTCCTCCATCAAAATGGCCGGCGACAAGTTCGACATGGAAATCCTCAACTACATCAAGCGCGAGTACAAACTGTTAATCGGTGAGCGCACAGCTGAAAATATTAAAATCAACATCGGGACAGTTTTCCCAGGATCACGCTCGGAAGAAATGGAAATCCGCGGCCGTGACATGGTTAGCGGTCTGCCGCGTACCATCTCTGTTCGTTCGGAAGAAATCGAAGGCTCCTTGCGTGAATCAGTGGCCGTGATCGTACAGGCTGCAAAAAGCGTTCTTGAGCGCACACCGCCAGAACTATCGGCTGACATCATTGACCGCGGTGTGATTTTAACGGGTGGCGGAGCATTGCTGCACGGTATCGACATGCTACTAGCGGACGAATTAAAGGTTCCAGTACTTGTCGCAGAAAATCCAATGGATTGTGTAGCAATTGGAACAGGAATTATGCTAGATAACATCGACAAGATTCCAAATCGGAAGTTTGGATGATTTTTTCGAAAAATTGTCCTTTGCCTGCGAGTAGAAATTGGATAAACAATTAATCACTTTGGCCCTTTCTAGGTTTGCTGTTGTATGACATCATACTTTGGATACAAAAAGTCTAATGAAGCAGGCAGGACAAGCCTCGATCATTGGGCTTTTTTATTTGGGTTCGGAGGAATAATTTTGCAATAATACACCTTAAAAACCAAAGAAAGCGACAAAAATTGAGCTATTTCAACGTTTATTGACTATTTCCTGTAAAAAGTTGATGAGTATTTTCAATTTATTTTTTATAATAGAGGTAATGAATTGGAAAAATTATTTTTTTAAAATTATAAATTGAATGACTTAGCAACATGAGTTGAATACAATTAATGGTTATAATATGTACTAACTCACTGAATCCGGGGTCAACCATTCTAGATAAAAACAAATGGACGGACTTCAGTTAAAGGGGAATTAAGAAATGTCAGTAAATAATTCAAACCATGAACAATATAGCACGAGAGAAGATTACAAGCGCGCTAAAGCCGAAGAGCTGCAACGGAAAAAGGACGCAGAGAAACAGGCCAAGGATGAGGCGCGCCAGGTAAAGGACGCAGAGAACCGGGCCAAGGACGAGGCGCGGCAAATAAAGGACGCGGAGAAACGGGCCAAGGACGAGGCGCGGAAAATAAAGGACGCAGAGAACCGGGCCAAGGACGAGGCACAACAAACGAAGGTCGTAGAGAACCGGGCCAAGGACGAAGCACGACAAATAAAGGACGTAGAGAAACAGGCCAAGGACGAAGCGCAACAAACGAAGGTCGTAGAGAAACAAGCGCCAACAAAGATTGTAGAGATACTAGCCAAGAACGTAGCAGGTAGACTAAAGGGTTTAAAAAAACCAGCCCTGAATGTGGCAAGAAAAACTCAGGATCCGGGCCTACAGGCAAAAACCAAACAGCAGCGTCAGAAAAGCGAGAAGCCAGGGGGCAAAGAAACGAAAACAAGCCCAACTCGTGAGGCCCAAAGGTCCAAAGAGTCAAACACCACGAACAGCGCGGGTAAGAATGCGGAGACAGCACCTGTTTCGTACCAACGGATCAGAATACGGCTCATTCCGATTTGGCTGCGGCTCGTTCTATTAGTAGTAATGGCCATCTTCTGTGTGACGGCAGGCGCTGTTGTCGGTTACGGGCTGCTTGGCGGCGGAAAAGTAGCAGAAGTTTTCCAGGAATCCACTTGGACACATATTATTGATTTAGTTCAAAAAGGAAAATAAATGAAGGAGGGGACGTAAATCCCTTCCTTTTTGTATACCTTAAGTAGTAGAATAGGAAATAAACACTTGTTACTAGTAGGAGGTACTAAATAATGCTCGATATCGAACAAATCAAAGAAATCATCCCACATCGCTACCCATTTTTGCTGGTCGATCGAATTTTAGAAGTGGAAGAAGGAAAAAGCGCCGTCGGGATTAAAAATGTCAGCGCCAATGAAGAATTTTTCAACGGCCATTTCCCAGATTATCCAGTGATGCCTGGTGTGTTAATCGTGGAAGCACTGGCACAGGTTGGCGCTGTCGCTATGTTGAAAAAAGAAGAAAACCGCGGC
This sequence comes from Bacillus sp. ISL-46, assembly GCF_018613205.1. Taxonomy (NCBI): domain Bacteria; kingdom Bacillati; phylum Bacillota; class Bacilli; order Caryophanales; family Bacillaceae; genus Bacillus; species Bacillus sp. ISL-46. The sequence goes on along the minus strand of NZ_JAGGQR010000047.1, from coordinate 937 downwards.
CGCTTAGCCTTTTTTGCAGGAATTGATGGTTGTCGTTTTAAAAAGCAAGTCAAGCCAGGCGACCAGCTTCGTCTTGAAGTGGAAATTGTACGCTTGCGCGGACCAATCGGCAAAGGGAAAGCTGTTGCGACTGTTGACGGTGAAATTGCCTGCGAAGCGGAAATCACATTTGCATTAGGCGAGAAAAAAGAATAACAAGAGAAGGCGGCCGGAAGATTCTGGTCGCCTTTTAATTCATGTTGGAACGCAAAACATGGTTGCAACAATAAACTTTGAACATTTTTGTAAAAAAATGCATGCTATCAATTGAAAGATGTCGGGAACCCTAAAAACAGACCAATAAAAGATAGGTCAAACTATGTTTGGAAGGGGTACATGAATTTGAAGAAAAAGTTATTTCTTTTGCTCGCAGGTTCGATTTTATCTGCTGTTGTGTTAACAGGCTGTAATAATGACAATGATGATCAAAATCCACCGCCACCAGCTGTGAATAATCCAGCAGATAACAACCTAAATAACAATGACAATCTTAACAACAATCAATTAAACGACAACAATCGATTAAACGACAACAATAACTTAAATGACAACCTGGACTTAAACGACAACAACAACAACTATCCACCGTCAGAGGACAAAAATACCGATACCGACAAAGATCCAACTAAGGATAGCAACACTAAAAAGGAAGAAATAATCGAAGATGATATTGACGTGAATGATAGAGACAATAAAGACGAGTAAATAAGAAAAGCGGAAGCGCCCGTTTAAGGGCGTATGGACTGGAGCCCTTTGACTTATCGTAGGGAAAAGGGCGAAGTACACTAGCCGCTGGGCGCTGGAGCTAGACAGTTATCTAAGTTCAATACTTAAACTTGCTTATCTGAAACAAAAAGGGACTGGCATCTGCCTGTCCCTTCAGATTGTAGACAAAAGG
>NZ_JAGGQR010000046.1:0-22857 GCF_018613205.1 Bacillus sp. ISL-46 | reverse complement strand
CTTTACAACGGGTACAGTTTATGCTTCCTGTCAGCCTTTAATATTTTTAGCTTTGCCACAATCGTTCTATCCTTATATCATTGTTCTTCAATTTTAAAAGAAACAACCATAAAAAGTTAGAGTCCTCTTTCATAGGCATCAAGTAATCGGTGCAGGGTTAAATAAGCATAAATCATTATGCAACCCCCATTTTTCCGCATAGGTTTGCTTGCGACCGCTCGCCACATCTAAAATCAGGTGAAAAATTTCCCATCCTACATTTTCAATCGTTGCCTCACCTGTTGCAATTGTTCCCGCGTTAACATCAATCAGGTCCTTCCATTGCTCGGTTAAGGCATTGCGAGTTGAAACCTTAATCACAGGAGCCATGGCTAAACCATAAGGCGTTCCCCTTCCCGTTGTGAAAACTTGCAAATGCATTCCGGCGGCTAATTGCAGTGTCCCACAGACAAAATCACCTGCAGGGGTAGCAGCGAAAAGTAAGCCTTTTTTTGTTGCCCTCGCACCTGGCGGAACTACTTCAACAAGGGGACTGTTTCCCGATTTCGCTACCGAACCCAACGATTTTTCCACAACATTTGATAAGCCGCCTTTTTTATTCCCTGGCGTCGGATTGGCATCCCGGTCCACTTGGCCGCCATGCAAATAGTTGTCATACCATTTCATTTCCCTTTTTAAATCGTTGCCTACTTTCTCATCAGCAACTCTAGACATTAATAAATGGACAGAATCCCTTATCTCAGACACTTCGGAAAACATAACCGTTCCACCTGCCCGAACAATGAGGTCGGCAGCATAGCCAACAGCTGGATTGGCTGTTACGCCGGAGAAAGCATCACTACCGCCACATTGTACTCCAATAACAAGATCCGAAACAGGACATGTTTCCCGCTTCCGCTCATTTAACCTTTTTAGACGTGTCTCGGCCATTTCCAAGATCTTTTCGACCATATTTATAAAACCTGTCTGTTCTTGTAATAAGATAACATTGGAGGTATCTCCATCTGGTAATAATCGGTCAGGAACTAATTTTTCACACCCCAAGCCAACCACCATAACTTCCCCGCCAAAACTCGGATGGACGGCTAAATTTTGGAGGGTTCGAATCGGGATGATTGCATCGGGGGAATTAATCGCTACACCACAACCATAGCTATGATTGAGAGCGACGACATCGTCTACATTTGGGTATTTTGGTAAAAGTTCATTTTTAATCCGCTTAACCGCAAATTCCACTACACCTACGACACATTGTACACTTGTTGAAATTCCAAGGATGTTCTTGATACCTACCGTCCCGTTCGAATTCCGATAGCCCTCAAATGTATATCCCTCTAGCGGCGGCAAAGACTGTGGCGCTAGCTCAGGTGCTAATAGTTCGTCCAGCTCGGGTGCACTTGGCAAATCAACCATAGTTTCATTGACCCAGCTTCCCTTTTTCACAGGATTTTTAACATAACCGATGATGTGGCCATAACGAATAATCCCATCCCCACTCTTTAAATCCGTAAGTGTTACTTTATGACCTTGAGGTACACGCTCGTTCAGTTTCAGTCCATCTGGAAAAACAGTCCCCTCAGACAATCCTCCTGAATTGACAATGATCGCCACATTATCATTTGGATGTACTTTTATGTATAAGGGCTTTTCAATCTCAGTTTCGTTCAAAGACATGATTTAGGCTCCTTACTAATAGATTAATAGCTTATTTTTTGATTAAATTGTCCGATATCACTTATATTGTATACCTGTTAGTAAAATTAACCATTAGTCAATTAAATAATTATTATGATAATTTTTTTGGACAACTGCACAACTAACATCTTTTAGCCCCTTACAAAAATATGTTCACTGATGGCAAGTTAGTCTCTTCACATTAACTTGGTTTTTTTCCTCTATGAACTTGCACCTCCCTAATTGACCCAAACCAAACACCGCCCTTTTTCATACCTTAATAAAAAAACTGCAACTGAGATGTGTTTAAAATGGAGGTAAACAGAACTATGTTGGAGGTTAGGCAATCTCAATACGGGAGAGGGATTTTCGCGACTCGTGATATTATGAAGGATGAACTTCTAGAGGTGTCACCCGTCATTGTATTCCCTAAAGATGAGTATAAGTATTTGAAAAAAACCAAGTTAATAGACTATGTCTTCTGGTGGGGAACAAATTATGATGACTGTGCATTAGCATTAGGAGTCGGGTCACTATTCAATCATTCCAGTATACCTAATGCCATTTTTAAAAGAAAATTTAAAAAAGGGACAATCAAATTTTATGCCTATACCGACATTAAGGCAGGCGAGGAAATTAAGATAAATTACAATGGAGACCCTGATGACAAGACACCATTATGGTTTGAGGAAGATTAAGGAACATTGATAATAAATTGAGCCCAGTCATCAGACTGGGCAAATTTATTATATCTTTTAGGCAATTTGCTTTTTCATAATCAGTTTCACAAGTATTATTTCACTATAGTCAGTTTTTGGCCAATATAAATAGGTTGATTGGGATCGAGGTTGTTGGCTTTGACGATGGAGTCAATCGTTACACCATTCTTCTGGGCAATCTTCCAGAGAGAATCGCCAGCAATAACGGTGTATACATAAGTTGATACAGTTGGAAGGGTAATAGTAAATTTTGCTACATACCCAGAATCCAAAGTAACGCTGTCTTTCTTGTATTCTATTGAATACCAGTCTCCGATTGCGGAATAAATTTTTATATCTGTATTCATCGGGAGCACGATCTTTGTATCATACTGAGTTCCAGGATAGGTTCTAACATTGACGTTTGTCCTCGTCTTAGCACTTTCGATTGCTTGAATTTCCTGATTGGATGGAACTTTGATTAACGGCTTGGAGACATATCCTTTCAGAACTGCGCTGATAATCCTGTACTCAATCTGATACCAATCACCCGTTTCTCCTGTTATGACTACTTCTGAACCAGCTGGGATTGTTCTTAGTATCGTACTTTGTGTGGTTGCAGCCGAGCGCAAGTTGGCATTTTTTATAGTTAGTCCGAATCCTTCTGTTATCTGAATTATTTTGTCACGTACTGTATACTCATTCTTATTTCCAGCAAGATCTGTGAGTTTTACAATTGGATAGTAATTTCCACGGATGACATTAAAGCCACGGCTATTTTTTCCATCCCAATAAAAATTGGAAGTACCCTTCAAATGGCGTCCCCAACCGATGGTCTGAATTACCTGGCCGCTTTCATCAACAATGGTTACATCCATATCCGCCGTTTCACTTATTGTAACCGGAATCTTGATTTGATTCTTCCCATCCTGCATAGAAAGCTGGCTGACTGCTGGCAAATCGATCGTTGCCGTTGGCTTTTCTGTATCTAACTGGCTTGGTTTGGGCACGGCGTACGTATAGAGAAATTGATTCGTCTCGGTTACAAAAATTGTGTCTTTGATGACACCGATTGGGCGTAGACCAGATGCGCCTGTAGTAGGTGTAAGCTGAAGAGTTGAATAAATAAGCTGCCCAGTTGCTGAATTAAAGAATTTTATCTTGTTGTAATTTCCCAAAATAATTCTGTCTGAGGCTACGACCATACCGCTTGACCCTCTAATGGTCTGTAGTCCCCCGGCAACGAACTGCTCTGCGTACATGGTCTTCCATTTTTGTACTCCAGTATTTTTATCAATCGCCATGATATTGATCTCATCCAGGACAATTAAAGACTCATCCGTTACAGAAAGAGGCTGTGTAAACATACCCGTTGGACTATACTTCCATAATGTTTTTCCACTTGCTGCATCCAATGCCCAAATGTTTCTTGTTGTCGCCGGTTTTGTTTCGAAGTAAAGCTTCTCATCTTTATAGACAGGAGCTCCGTAAATAGGCAAGCTTGAATCAAGATCAAATGTCCAAAGAACAGTTCCTGTGGACGTATCGAATGCATACATTTTGGATGTCATTTGCACTGGATTCCGTATATTTGCATACAGTCTATTTCCGCCAGCAGCAAAAACTCCTTCGATTAGCTCTTGGAATTTAAGGGGATAACTCCATTTCTTTTGACCCGTTGTTATATCTACTGTACCAATCGCATCCAGACCCTCGGTGGTTCTGGTGTAATAAAATAATGTATTTTGGTCAAGTATTAGACGATTCGCAAAGCTATCAACGGTCCAAAGTGTCAGTGGAGAGGTTCCGTTATCCTGAATGGCATAAATATTAGTCATGGTTGAAGCGTATACCACTCCGTCTCTTGCTATCAAATCAAGAAATCCATTCTCGTCTTCTGTTGAAAAATTCCATCTCTCTTTATAGGTGTCCAAGTCGGTTGCAGAGAGTATTTTTTTCGAAATTCGTTCAGCAGAGTACAGCTGATTCTGATTTACACTAAACAGTTTAGATGCATTATTAAATGGATCTTTCTTTAATGATAATAACGTCAAATCTACTGGCATTGTAGCAGTTGAATAATTGGTATTTCCCTGGTCAGCTAAGTGCATTTCCCAGTTTTGATCATTAGCCCTTAAGCCACGATTCGTTACCAGCGCCGTTAATTCTGTTATCCTCTGCCTTAATTGTTGGTTTTCAACCTTTAATAGATGATAATCACTTGTGACTCTAAAAACCTTTTGTTTTTCATCCCAAGTAACCTTTGCTCCTACCCTGCTTAACTCTGATATCGGCACATACGTATTGTAAGGGTTATTTCTATAGTAATGATTGAAATACATCATATTTGAACATCACACCTCCATTTTCGTGCACTAATCATTTTATGCACATATACCTACGTGGTGATGTTCAGTTAATTAAACAAACCAAAGAGCCTTTCCAAAAATGGAAAAGGCCCTTAATTTAATTGTTAAGCTTAGATTTAAACAGTTTGTTGTTGCTGCTGGCGTAGTTTCCGAGCGGCTGACACCATATTTTTTAGCGATGCAATGGTTTCTTCTTCATGACGTGTTTTTAAACCACAATCTGGATTCACCCAGAACTGTTCTTTTGAAATAATTTCTAAACTATCGTTTAAAATCGCATTGATTTCTTCTAGACTTGGTACACGTGGACTATGAATATCATACACTCCTAAACCAATACCAAGTTCATATGGATTTTTTTTAAGAGATTGAATCAACTCCCCATGACTTCTAGACGTTTCGATTGAAATCACATCTGCGTCAAGGGCACGAATCGGCTCAATAAAGTCATTAAACTCGCAATAGCACATATGTGTATGGATTTGTGTTTCATTCTTCACACTAGAAGTTGCTAACTTAAAGGCATTTACCCCCCATGCTAAATAATCAGCCCATTTTTCTTTGCGTAATGGCAATCCTTCACGTAATGCCGGTTCATCCACTTGAATAATGGCAATGCCTGCATCTTCTAAAGCTTGAATCTCTTCTCTTAGTGCTAAGGCTAGTTGGTTGGCTACTTGTTCACGTGAAATATCATCGCGGACAAAAGACCAATTTAAGATTGTGATAGGACCTGTTAACATCCCTTTCACATACTTAGACGTTAATTGCTGTGCCGCTTCTACTTCCTTCACGGTCATTGGGGCTGTCCACTCGACGTCACCATAAATAATTGGTGGTTTGACACAACGTGAACCATAGGATACAACCCATGCTTTTTCTGTAAAGGCAAAACCTTCTAGCTTTTCTCCAAAGTACTCAACCATATCCGTCCGCTCAAATTCACCATGCACTAAAACATCCAGTCCTATTTCTTCTTGAATTTGAATCCAACGGGCTGTTTCACTTTTTAGAAACGCTGCATACTCAGCGTCTGTAATTTCCTTTTTACGCCATGCTGTACGTGTCCGTTTTACTTGATCTGACTGAGGGAAGCTGCCAATGGTTGTGGTTGGGTAATCCGGTAAATGTAATGCCTCTTTCTGCAAAGGCTGGCGTTCGTTAAACGTCAATGGACGGGTAAAATGCTCTGGCTTTACTTGTGATACCAGCTCTTTCACACGTGCATTTTTCCTCGCCTTATGCTGCTCTAATGCTTCAGTCGCTATCATACTTTGTGATACGCTCTTATTTCCAGTCCAGTTCTCGTCACGAAAATAGGATGTGATATGTGCTAACTCAACAATTTTCTCATCGGCAAATGACAAAGCATTTGTTAATGTCGCATCTAGACGCGTTTCAGCCTTCGTCGTCACAGGTACATGCTGTAAACTACATGAAGACTGAATCCAAGCTTCTTTTACCCCGCTTAATGATAAAATAGCTTTTGTATTCATTGCTTTTTCAGCCAAATTCGCCCGCCAAATATCACGTCCATTTACGATACCAATTCCTAATACTTTGTCTTGTGGGAACCCGTGTTTTCGAAGTGAAGCCATATTCTCTTCGGCACCATGTATGAAATCAAGACCAATCCCTGCAACAGGTAATTGAGACAGCTCTTCATACGCTGATAGTCCTTCAAAATAGGTTTGCAACATGATTTGTGCAGCCGGTACTTCTTCTGCTAACTGTTTGTAAATTTCTTGCACTAGTTTTACATCATCTGCTGTTAGGGAAAGGGTTAGTGCTGGTTCTTCCACTTGAATCCACTGTGCCCCAGCCTCTACAAGTTGCTGGAATACTTGAGCATATAACGGTAAGAGTTTTAAAATAAACAATGCTTTGGTTTTGGCATCGTATCCTTTCGTTAATTTAACAAAAGTAAAAGGACCGATTATTGTAGGCTTTGTAATAAGACCTAATTCCTCTTTGGCCTCTTCAAAATAATCTAAAATGTAGTTTTTGGTTAATTGTAATGACTTGCCTTCATACTCAGGTACAATGTAGTGATAGTTTGTGTTAAACCACTTTGTCATCTCACAAGCCACAACATGGCTTGCCCCACGGGCCATTTCATAATAAGTGGTTAGATCGACTTCACTACCTGTCCACTTATAACGATTTGGGATCAATCCGAACATTGCCGCATGGTCAAGCATACGGTCATAAATGGTAAAATCCCCAACTGTTAGTAACTCTAAGCCTAATGATTGCTGGCGCTTCAAATTATTCAAGCGATTCGTTTTCATCTCGAAAATAAATTGCTCCTCTGATATCGCACCCTTCCAAAAAGATTCTACACAACGTTTCCACTCCCGATTATCACCAATGTACGGGTAACCAATAGCAGTACTTACTAAATTCATTTTACATTCCTCCTGTTTTAAATTTACATATTCCCAAATAGAACAAAAGGCGCTGGAGCTGGATTCAGAGAACTAGTTCACGTTATCCAAAATAAATGATTTGATAATCTCCTATACAACAAAAAAGCCATCTCCACAAAATGGAAATGGCTTTACAATCAAGTTAAAGGTATGCTTATAAAAATATGCATAAACATCGCTGCTCATAACTCGTTTGTCGTACAAATGACTGTCACCACCTATTTCCACGTAGGTATCTGGTGTGTACTAGAATTTGGCAGGTCTCCTGGCTTATCATCATTGCTCCTCACACCTTCCCATCATTTGACAGTGGTATTTGTGATTCACTCCGATTTACAGTTGCGGGACAGCGACGGAATTACACCGTTCTTCCCTTTTAAGCCAAGCCTTAGCTTGGCACCAATTCTTACACGATATGTAATTTTCACTAACTATAGCATATTAATAATATGAAGTACATAATTTTCTGAAAAGTATTCAGCATGATTATATGGTCATATCAAGATGTTGCTGGGTTATACATCCTTTTATTTCTTTTGGTCACTTTGTTTGCTGGGTACTTACCACAAAAAAGCATCAGGGTTTCGAAAAAAGTCCCACCGAATCATGGCAATGATCTTTACGGTTATATTTCTAGTCCATATGCTTATTCCTGTTTGATATTTAAAATCCACATTAATGTATAAAAAATCTGTCAATCCCCGAAGTTTGTATAATTTTGTTAATTATATAAAAGGGCTAGATGCCATTGGCTGGTTTCTCCCAGACAGCATCTAACCCACTATTCATCTTAGTCCCTTTATCCAGTGTGATTTAAAGGTTTTTTAATACAATCTTCGCGACCGCTTCCACATGCGTGGTCATCGGAAACATATCGACCGGCTGCACTTCCACCGTTTTGTATCCTCCGTCCTCCAATATCCGTAAATCTCTTGCTAGGGTGGCTGGATTACACGATACATAAACGACCTTTTTCGGTTTCATCTCAATAATGGTCTGCAGCAAGGCCTCGTCACAGCCTTTGCGCGGCGGGTCAACAACCAAAACATCGGCGACATTACCTTCCTTATACCACTTTGGTATAACAACCTCCGCTTCCCCTGCAGCAAACTCTGTATTCGTCATCTCATTTAACGCTGCATTCCGCTTAGCATCCTCTATTGCCTCTGGAACAACTTCTACGCCGAATACTTTCCTTGCTTTTTGTGCTAAAAATAGAGAAATCGTTCCGATTCCACAGTAAGCATCAATGACGCTTTCTTCACCGCTAAGGTCCGCATATTCAAGCGCCTTATCATATAACACCTTTGTTTGAACAGGGTTTACTTGGTAAAAGGACAGTGCAGAAATGGCAAATTTCACATCCCCGATATAGTCATAGATGACTTCATTCCCCCACCAAACTGTCGTTTTTTCCCCCATGATGACGTTTGTGCGCTTCGAATTGACATTATGGACGATTGACTTTACCTTCGGGAGCCGCGCAACAATTTGCTCAACCAGCTGATTTTTCTGAGGAAGATCCGCCGTCCTCGTGATAATTACTACCATGAGCTCTCCCGTCTGCTGACCATAACGAGCCATAATGTGTCTGAGTACACCTTTATGAGATTCCTCGTGATACGCACGAATCCCTAGCTCGCTGCATATTTCCTTTACCGTCTGAACCGCTTCATTAATTTCAGGCAATTGAATGACACTCTCATTCGTATCAACAATTTCATGGCTCCTCGGTCTATAGAAGCCAGCAATCAATTTGCCGTCCTTCTCTCCAACAGGTACCTGGGCTTTGTTGCGGTAATGCAAGGGATGGTCCATCCCCAGAATCGGATGAACAACAACATCCTCCAGTTTACCGATCCGTGTGAGCACCTGACGGACCTGGTTTTCTTTATATTTCAGCTGACCTTCATAGCTGATGTGCTCGAGCTGGCAGCCGCCAAATTTATGGATATCACCGCTCTCAATATCGACTCGGAACGGGCTTTTTTCATAAAGCTCGACCAATCGCCCAAAGCCGTACCCTTTGCCTGTCTTAATCACCTTCACTTTTGCCTTTTCGCCCGGCAGTCCGTTCGAGACAAATAACGGGTACCCATCAACCTTGGCCACACCCGCTCCGTCATGGGTTAAATCTTCAAAAACTACATCTATGTAATCATTTTTATTAACCGGTACTATTCTGCTCATACGTTTCTTCCTTTGCTCGTTTTGACTGCTAAGATTGTAACACAAAGCATGACTGATTGCGAAACCTGTTAATGGACAAAAGCCTTTTTTTCAATAAGACTACGAAAATTGTCAGAATATTTTTGTTTTCAAATATAATAAAAGTGTATATGATTAAAACAATCTCATTTTTGGGAAGGAGAGGATATTGATGAAGATGCTAAAAAACCTTTCCATTCCGTTACTCCTTGCCTTCCTTACTTTCACCTTTATCCATTTTTCCTACTCACTTCCTCACTCCCACGCTAATATCAAAGCCATCATCAACGTAGATGATGGAGCGGTGAAAGACCAATGGAACGATGAAAAAAAGCTGCCCGTTGTTATACAAACTCACTTTATCCTTACGATCATCCTTTCAGCAGCACTAACTCCACTGATTTATTTGTTCATAAGTTTTCACAAAAGCTTTATTTTTCTCATTCCCATCTTTCATCAATCAAACTATGTGATCCATCCTCCCGAATCATAAGCTAACACCATAATAAGGGAGGAAATTAAAATGTGGATCCGCTTTGTAATCATTGGCTTCTTTTCACTATCAGCCGCAAGTATGCTTACCTACCAGGGTATCGAAATTTTCCATGCCTTTGTCGATTTCTTTAAACAAAAATAAACGAAGGGCAGACTCAAAAGGGAAATAAAACCTCTTAAGTCTGCCCTTTTTTTATTAAAAGAACGCCTGATCGTTACCTTTTCATTGCCTCTACCTTGTCTTTAACCTCTTCAATATTTCTCATCTTGTTATCCCAGCATTTTTGACTCAAGTCAACTGGATAACCTTCTGGATTCGTAATCCGCTGATACTCGCCCCAAAGTGCATCGAGGTTTTGCTTCAAATAATCACGGGATTCTTCCAAGCAAGGCATTTCATAAACAAGCTCGCCTTTAGAAAAGATTTCTTCATGTAATTCTTTTGCTGTAAAGTTGGTAACCACCTTATTCAAATACGTGTGGGTTGGATGGAACATCCGCAGCCGTTTTTCAGGCAGCTTTTCGTCTGCTAACGCAATATAATCACCTTCAGCATGATGGTTTGTATTATTGATGATGCGATAAATTCTCTTCAATCCTGGGGTTGTAACTTTTTCCGGATTGGATGAGATCTTGATCGTATCTTCCATTTTTCCGGTTTCATCCTCAATAGACACAATTTTATAAACAGCACCCAGTGCAGCTTGGTCGTAAGCTGTAATCAGCTTTGTGCCAACTCCCCAGCTATCAATTTTGGCACCCTGAGATTTCAAGCTCATAATCGTATATTCATCTAAATCACTTGAGGCAACAATCTTAGCATCAGTGAATCCAGCCTCATCGAGCATTTTGCGTGCTTCCTTTGATAGGTAAGCAAGGTCGCCGCTATCAAGACGAATTCCGATAAAATTAATTTTATCGCCTAATTCTTTTGCCACTTTAATCGCATTTGGAACACCGAGGCGGAGTGTATCATATGTATCAACCAAAAAGACACAATCCTTGTGTGTTTCGGCATATTTAATGAAAGCCGTATACTCGTCTTTATAAGCTTGGACCATCGAATGGGCATGTGTTCCAGATACAGGAATGCCAAACAGCTTACCAGCTCTTACATTGCTTGTTGATTCAAAACCGGCAAGATAGGCTGCTCTTGTTCCCCAAATTGCAGCATCCATTTCCTGGGCCCGTCTACTCCCAAATTCCATCGCCACTTCATCGCCCACGACTTGCTTGATGCGAGATGCCTTCGTAGCAATTAATGTTTGATAGTTCACAATGTTAAGCAGCGCTGTTTCAATTAATTGGGCTTCACAAAGTGGAGCCTCCACACGTAAGATCGGTTCATTGCCAAAAACAAGCTCGCCTTCTTTCATCGCACAGATTGTTCCGGTGAAACGGATTTCTCTAAGATATTGGATAAAATCTTCCTTGTAACCTACTTCATTTTGCAAATACTCGAGGTCTTCTCCACTAAAGCGGAAGCCTTGAATAAACTGGATTACTTTCTCCAATCCAGCGAATACTGCATAGCCGTTCCCGAACGGAAGCTTGCGGAAAAATAGTTCGAAGACCGCACGTTTATTATGTATCCCATCTCTCCAATACGTTTCTACCATATTGATCTGATATAGATCGGTATGCAGAGTTAAACTATCATCGTGATAAAAGTGTTTCATAATCAGACCTCCGAAATACTATTTCAGCTTTTCCTCATTATAACCAATATTACCCTCGAAAGTCTATTTAACTATCGCTCCTAGGGATTGTTCAAAATGTCCGAGGGCCCATTCATGACCCGCCTGATTAAAAGAAGCCACGGCATCCTTATATACCACAATCTTAAATCCTTTATTGTAAGCATCTACTGCTGTATGAAGAACACATATATCGGTGCAGACGCCGACCAAATGAACTTCTGTAATTCCGCGCTCTCGTAATTTGGTTTCAAGGTCTGTTCCCGCGAAAGCAGAGTATCTTGTTTTATCCATAAAGGTAACATTCTCACGTTGTTCATTCATTTCAAACACTTCCTTCAGCGCACCAAACAAGTCTCTTCCTGACGTCCCGCGAAGGTTATGCGGCGGAAACAATTTCGTTTCTGGATGGTATTCGTCACCCTGATCATGGACATCAATGGCAAATACAACGTAATCATCCTTCGTAATAAACTCATTTGTCAGTTCAACCATCCTTCCTTCGATTTTTTGTCCTGGCTCACCGCATGTTAACGCCCCATCAACCGCCACAAAATCATAGGTATAATCGATATTTATTAACGCCTTCATTTCACAACGCCCCTTCTCATTTCATTACAGACATTATTCTAGAACTATTACACAATTCCCTTTATCACCTGTAAAAAAAGCCCGCTCCGATTGGAACGAACTTTTCACTTAGCTATATCTTTTCCCCGATTCCCAATCAGTCGGGCGATCATTCGGGCGAATATCGTCAAGAGGAACAAACACCTCTAAATGACGGTACAAGTTTTCAAACTCGGCTGGAAGCAAGCCGCCAAACTCCCCATCCAAATTCAACTGGACTTTATCTACTGCCTGGACTTTAATCCGGTTGGCCTGAGTGTAGATGACATTTGGATCATTTACATGCTCACCGCGAAGAGCCAACGTAGCAATCCGGATAAATTCAGCAAGATTCGTCTTTTTCAATATTAATAATGAAAAGAGTCCATCGTTAATAGAAGAATCCGGTGCCAGCTTTTCAAAGCCACCAATCGAGTTTGTCAGCCCGACAAGAAAGAGCATCGCTTCACCCTCAAACAGTTTCCCATCATACTCAATCGAAACTTCGGAAGGTTTAATAGAAGGCAGCATTTCCATCCCTTTTAAGTAGTAGGCTAGTTGGCCGAGCATCGTTTTCAATTTGCTTGGTACTTCATATGTAAGCTCGGTTATTCTTCCGCCGCCCGCAATATTAATAAAATATCGATCATTGATACGTCCAATATCGACGGGAATCAATTCACCCTTAGTGATAATGTCTACAGCTGGTCCAATATCTCTGGGGATGTGGAGGGCTCGGGCAAAGTCATTCGTGGTTCCTGCTGGAATGATCCCTAATTTAGGACGGTAATCTTGTTCCGCAAGTCCGTTGACCACTTCATGAATCGTACCATCTCCACCCGCTGCAATGACGATATCATACTGACGCTCTACAGCTAAGCGTGCTGCTTCGGTCGCATCGCCTGCACCAGTGGTTGCGTGGCATGAAGCTTCATACCCAGCAATCTCAAGCTTTTGAAGAATTTCTGGAAGATTCCGCTTTAGAATTTCACGTCCTGAGGTAGGATTGTAAATCAGTCTTGCTCTTTTCATCGTTTTCATCATCCTATTTTTGAAATCAACAATCGGCATTCGTTATCTGCTTAATTCAATATTCTACCAATTATTATCCTAGCTTACAAACTTATAACCAAGCCTATAAACTATTTTTTCTTCAAACATCCAACTCCTATCATAACGTTTTTTTATTTTTTTGCAAAAAACTAGACAAGTGGATTTAGCCATGTATGCCTAATCACTTCTCTATATATTTATTTATTCGTAGTAAGACTAACATCATAGGCATTGGCAATATTGATATGGTATTTTCCTTCACCAAATTGATAAACTGCATTTTTCCTGCCATTGTCGATGCCATTTAAATCCTTTTCCGTTGACACCTTCCAGTCGCCATCTTTCCCTCTTACCTCTTGGGCACCTACTGCTGCAACCTTCAAATTGCTAGCCGCGGCCACATCGACAACGACCGATCCGACACTTTCAATACTCCAGTCGTTCACAAGCGAGCGTGGCTTTAAGGTTAACGCATTATCACTGCCAATCACCTCAAGCTTCACATGATTCGGAACCAAAAGTGTCGCCGCTACTTCCCCAGCTGCATTAAACGGACTCATTTCGTTTGGCAGTGACTTCATGTTTAAATAGAGCGTATCACCCTTTTGGTTTGCTATAATCACATCATCCGCACTTTGGAGTAACTTCTCCTTTTTGGCTGTTTGCACCCGGTATGTACCGAACAATGATACCTCCTTTTCCTCCGTTGACTCCACCGTCATCTGATGGCCCACCGTCCTGACCACCACCCGTTTGATGCTGTCATCCATTTGGTAGGAAAAAGCAGGCAGTTCAAACGAGCGCTCTTCCCTCGCCATCACTTCTTCCACCTTCCCCATAATCCCCGTTGTGCTTAAAATCGCAAACGCAATTCCCGCAGTTCCAATTAATCCTACAAAGAAAATACTAAGAAAATCATATTTCAAGACCGGCTTTTCCTGCCGTGACAAAAACAAATAAAGGAGAATTTCAATTCCGAGAACAACCAATAAAAGCGGCCACCAAGCCGTCATAACTTGTACAAGGTCTAACCCCAAAAACTTTGAAAAAAAGAGGAAGAGGCCAAGGAAAACGAGTGAGGCCCCCATCGAAAACGTCCCAACACGCCAAGTTCTCATGCTTCTTCTCCTCCCTTTCTTTTTCTAAAAAGGAACCCAATCCCGAATCCGATTATAGCTGCCCCTGCAATTGTTTTTCCCCACTTACTCATGCTTCTCAGCCCCCTGCTTTTGTTTGCTTCCAGATAGAAGTTTAATTCCCCCGCCAATCAACAGCAGACAAACAAGCCCCGTTTGAAAATAACCTTGAACCCAATACATCACATCGATATCAATTAACCTGCTTAACATCGGTGAAAAAGCTGGAAGCAGGACGTTCATCACTAGATAGTAGAGTCCCATCAGAACAAGTCCAATGCCGACCCATTTCTGATGATTAAGGAAATAAGCAATAATCGGAACATCCTCCACCGTTTCTTCCCCGTACTTTGAAACCTTTTGCATGGCATCGAAAAAGCTGTAAAACCAAATGATTGGGATTAAGAACAAGAAGATTCCAAGCCGTAAGATATCTAAAATATAGATAGAAAAAAGAAACGCTGCCATTAACTGGATGCCCCGGCGCTGTAAGCCTAAATAGAGGTGGCCTGCCCCTGGGAAGATTGAAAGAAAGGTAGCAATCGACTTACTCTTTTTCCCGTCCTCGCGGCGCATTTCAAAGTCTTCAAAAATCGTTCTGTCGACAAGCTCCTCACCGCGCTGCTTTTTATTTACCTGTTGAACCGCATCAAAGAATCCGTAGACCCAGATAATCGGCAGGGCTGCCATAAAGACCATAAATTCGCCGCGATTGGAAAGTGCAGTTACAAATGTAACCATGACCCCCAGCCCCAAAAACGTTGCCAAAAGTGTTAATCCCCTGTTCATCAGTCCAATCTGGAAATGCCCTAGACCAGGAATAAATGACAAAACGATGGTATAGAAGCGTTCTGAATCTTGGGAAGCCTGTGGCTGCGGTTCATCTGGGTTCGCTGTCTTCTGCGCCTTTTTATGTTTAGAAACCTGCACACCCATGTCGATAAAACTAATTAGGTAAATGAATAGTCCTAACATAAAGGTAACAATGCCAACTTCCTCATTATTCGTTACTAACCCAATAACAGTGACGAACGCCAACCCCATTACGGTCAGTAGATATAGTACTCCGCGAAACATGTTGCCGAAATATATATGACCAAGGCCTGGAAATAAGGATAAGGTCAATGCTTTTGTCGGATTTTTCATTTCTTAACTGCCTCCTTTTTTTCTAGTGAATCCATCCATGCAAAAGTTTTATTAATAACACCCTCTGTGACCGAATGCTTCTTTTTCTGAACTTGCGGTTGCGGGCTTTCTAACGCATTCGCATACGTAGCGAGCGACTGAAAAGCACCCGTGAAGGTCAACAGAATCGTCGCCGCTGCAGCCAGAAGATAATGGAATGCCGCTTGCTGATAAAAAGGTTTTCTCTTCATTTTGATTTTGGCGTCAGTTTTGGTGTCATTTTTGGTGTCAGGCACCGAAGGAACCATTAACATAGTGTTTAGGTTTCTAACGGTGTCAGGCACCACGATTTTTTGTTTCGAAACCTCTGCCATGACCAAATCGGTAAACTCGCTCATGTCGGATAGAATTGGAAGCGATGATTCATTTGCTTCCATCGCCATTAAGTAATGGTTGAGACATTGGTCGCACGAGTATAAATGGTCTTCTAATTCCTGCCTTGAATTCTCATTGATTTCGTCATTAACGTATTGCAACCACTCATCATAAGTGTAATGCTTCATGAAAAATCGTCCTCCTTCCAATTCTTTTTCATCCAATGGCGAGCCCGGTACAGCTTTGTTTCAATCGTTTTTACCTGCACATTTTGTTCTTCTGCCATTTGTTGATAGCTTTTTTCCGCTATGTAAAATCCGTAGATCACATCACGGTAATTTTCGGGCAGATCATCAAGCTTCTTCCTGACGAGCCTTCTCCGGTCGGTATCCATTATCTCTTTTTCAATACTATCTTTCGGTGTCCCTACTAACTGCAGCTCGAGGTCTTCCGCCACTTCCTCTCTTCTTCTCACTTGTTTTCTTTTGAAATCTATCGCATGATTAACAGCTATTCGCGTCATCCACGTTTTGAAACCTTGATTTTGGTATTGGGGGAGAGAAGTATAGATTTTCATAAATACTTCCTGTGCTGCGTCTTCTGCTTCCTTTTGGTCGCGAAGAACAGCAAAGATGGTCCGGAACACATCATTGCGGTACTTCTCTAACAAAAGGCGAAAGGCGTGATCATTGCCTTCTAACACATTTTCTATTAAGGCTGCATCGCTAATTGTTCTCTCCCCCTTTCTTTGTTGTTACTCACTTTAATAGACGACAGGTTATTGAAAAAACCCTACACTAATTTAAAAAATATTTTTTCGAATCTTTTTTATCATACCATGCTAATTTTCATGGCAGAAAAATTCCACAAGAAAAAACCGTGCGACGGCGGCCACACGGTTTTAGCTTATATTTCGTAGATTATTCTTTAATTTCCAATCCTAATAGCCTCGCAAATCCTAGCGCCTGGTCTGCAGAAACCGTGCACCCTGCAACACTATCAAGTGAGAGATTTAAGCGGTTAAATTTACAGGTGCTGAGGTCCACTCCTTTAAGAGTGGTTCCCGTAAAATTCGCATCATCAAGATCACAATTTTTAAATTCAATTTTTTTAAACTTGGCATCATAGTAATCAGCATTGCGAAGGGAACAATTTTCAAATCTCATTTCCTTCAAATCAGCATATCCAAACGAACCCATATTCAGATTACAGCTTTCAAACAAGACATTACGAAGTGTAGCATCTGCAAGGTTTAACCCTAATAGTTTAGAATCGCGAAACTCGACACGGTGGATAATTCCATCGGTAAAATCCACATTGGATAGATCGCATCGATCAAAAATGACATCGGTTAATTGAATAAACCGAAATGATCCATCGAGAAAGGTTACATTTTTAAATACAACCTCCTCAAAAATTAGCTTTTCAATTTCCTCTTGTGATATCGAGCAGTCGCTGATAATGGCCATGTTAATGTAAGAATCTTCTCTATCGTTAAAGTCTAATGGTGTTAAACTTGATGGAATTTTTGGCTGTTGAATTTTAAGCTTCTGACTCAAATTGATCATCCTTTTCATAAGGCGATGTTGTTTCATCATGTGATAAGTTTATCTTTTAAGTTATTATAACGTAAATAGTAGGTCTACTCTCCAATTCTTAAAATACAAACATTACATTCATGTGGAATGACAAAGGATTCTTGATCTGGTATTGAACTGGCTAACTCCTCCAATGCCGCTTTTCGAACAGTTACATCTATTCCTGCAAGCCATGAAATCGACTCCATTCGCTCGATCCATTCCCGCTTTGTAAAGTTGACCGTGTAATTTAACTTATAAAAATCTCTTAGTTCGAAACCATTTGTCTGCCATTCAGCAAACCACTCGACGGGAAATCCGTTCATCCGCATCTGGGACTCTGCTTTCGAACCTGCTGGCAATAAGCCGCCTTCAACGTATTTAGCTAGCACTGCAAAGGTTTTTTCAACGGCAGGCGTGCCTGATAGAAAACCAGAATCAATAACAATTAACGTCCCTTTTGCTTTTAATATCCTTTTCATTTCTTGGATTGCATTAGGACGATCAAACCAATGCCATGCCCTTATTACTGTGACAATATCAAACTGTGAATCTTTTAGACCTGTATCTTCTGCACTGCCCAGTTGATACGGAATGGTAAAATTCTTCGTAAGATTGAAAGCCTTTGCCTGTTCTAGCATTTCCTTTGATGGCTCAATGCCAATAACATCCGCTTTTCGTAAGGCCACTTTTCTTGTTAACACACCAGTTCCCGAGCCGATATCAGCGACTTTTTTTCCTTCAAAAAAAATATTGCGGAGATGGAGGCTATCCATTAAGGTTACGGGAATATCTTCTCTTGCGCTTGCATAGCTATTAGCAACTTGACCAAAATCAATTTGTCTCATGTTGAGCGCTCCCTTTTCTTACTAATAGTGAGAATTCAACAAAATAATACCACTGAAGTGTGATAGAATCTATAAATAACACGAATTTATTAAAATAATAGATGGGGGAAGGATGCTTATGTTCTGGCTGTTGCTTCTAGCTTCCTACTTAATTGGAAGCGTTCCCACCGCCTTAATTGTAGGCAGGTTGGTCTTTGGTGTAGACATCCGGGATCATGGCAGCAAAAATCCTGGTGCAACCAACACATTGAGGGTTCTTGGTAAAAAGTCAGCTATTTTCGTCCTGCTTATTGATCTTGCGAAGGGCGCTTTGGCAGCCTACATGCCAAGTTACATCAATCTTGAGGCGGAACCTCTTTACTTTGGATTCGCTGCTGTTGTTGGGCATTGCTTTCCAATTTTTGCAGGCTTTAGAGGGGGAAAGGCGATTGCTACAACTGCCGGAGCACTGTTGATTGCCAATTTTCCTTTATTAGTGATTGCCTATATTACCTTCTTTTTGGTTATTTTTTTAACAAAGTATGTATTCTTCGGCTCCATCACCGTTGGTCTAAGTATGCTCGTATATGCTTTGGTTTCTCCTGATTTTGAGTTAGAACTTATCTCTTTTTTATTCACTTTATTCTTAATATATCTTCACCGCTCGAACATCCGTAATTTCATTCTTGGAATTGAGCCAAAAATCAGTGATAAAAGTTTGCAGAACGACCGCATCCCTCCAAAGAACAGCAGTATTTAATATGGACGAGAAAAGGATCCCCTTGCCTAGGGGATCCTCTTTGTTATTTTAACAGTGTCGATAGGATACTATTGGCAACGGTTTGCCAAATGGCCGTATCTGTTTGATAGGTTTCTTTAAAGCTCTTAAACATTGCCATTTGTTTCTCTTGGAAATCCTCAGCGTCTTTATCTGGCAAGGCAGCACGCTTTTCCATTACAAATGCCTGTATTTCAGTTGCTCTTGGTCCCCATACGCCAACTTCATTGCCTTCTTCATTGATAAAAATAAAAATTGGAATGGCTCTCGACGTGCCATTGGTTAAATATTGGTCCATTAACTCCAGATTTGAATCGCGGAGCACGAAACGGACTTCCATCCCGGCTGCCTCAGCTATTCGCAGCAAAATAGGGTTATTCAGCATCGCATCCCCACACCAATCCTCTGAGAGGACAATCGCTCGTAATTTTTGCGGTCTTAATGCCTCGAGTTTATTTCTGTCTTCATCCGTTAAGGTAAGTTGCTTATAGATTGTAAGCATTTCATCTTTATTGGTGGTCATCGCATTGATGTACCCATCGACAGTTAATCCTTTTTGAAACCATTGGTTTAAATCCATTTACACAGCACCCTTTCCATTTGCTTCTATAATAATCGTTTCAATTACACGTTACAATCGAACTGCTTAAGCAGGTTCGCCAATGTTATACTACAAGTACTTTTCCCTATTTTTTAAAAACATATTTTTACACTAGTAATAGAGTTTTAAAGTTGATAGAATATTTTTTATATAGGAAATATTATCAAAAGTATTTTCTACGATAACAAAACAGGGGAGGAAATATATGTCAAACGAATCACTACAACTACTCTCGATTGGAATCTATATTGCCGCTATGCTCTTTATCGGTTGGTATTCTTATCGAAAGACTAGCAATCTTACGGATTACATGCTTGGGGGAAGATCTTTAGGACCAGCTGTAACCGCTTTAAGTGCAGGGGCTGCTGATATGAGCGGCTGGCTCTTAATGGGCTTACCTGGGGGAATTTATGTAACAGGTTTGGCAGATGCGTGGATCGCGGTCGGTTTAACGATTGGAGCCTATCTTAACTGGCTGCTAGTTGCACCTCGCTTGCGTTCTTATACTCAAGTTGCCAATGATTCCATCACGATTCCTAGCTACCTTGAAAACCGTTTTAAAGACAACACCAAACTACTCCGTATTGTTTCAGGTATTGTTATTCTTATATTCTTTACTTTCTATGTTTCTTCCGGAATGGTTTCTGGGGCTGTCTTTTTTGAGAGCTCGTTTGGCACGAGTTACCATACTGGGCTTTTGATTGTTGGCGGCGTTGTGGTTGCCTACACCTTATTTGGTGGGTTTTTGGCTGTAAGTTATACAGACTTTATTCAAGGATTAATGATGCTGATTGCCCTAGCACTTATTCCGGCCATTGGCATCTTTCACACGGGTGGCCCCGCTGAAACGTTTGAAACGATTCGAGCGATTGATCCTACTAAAATGGACTTATTAAAAGGGACAACCTTTTTAGGTATTGTTTCAGCAATGGCATGGGGCTTAGGTTACTTTGGACAGCCGCATATTATTGTAAGATTTATGGCGATCAAAACGATCAAAGAAACAAAAAGCGCTCGCCGAATTGGTATGGGCTGGATGATTATCTCACTTATCGGTACAATTTTCACAGGATTTATTGGGATTGCATTTTTCCATAATAATCCTGAGCATGTATTAAAGAATCCAGAAGCGGTATTTATTGAATTAAGCCAGATTTTATTCCACCCTCTTTTCGCAGGATTTGCTTTAGCTGCCATTCTTGCGGCGATTATGAGCACGATTTCTTCTCAATTAATCGTGACTTCAAGTGCGCTTGTAGAAGATTTATACAAAATGGTAATGAACAAAAATGCTAAGGATAAACACCTCGTCTTCCTAGGAAGAATGGCGGTTCTTCTTGTTGCTGTTATTGCTGCTGCTCTTGCTTTCAAGCAAAATAGCACAATATTAGACCTTGTTGCCTATGCATGGGCAGGCTTCGGAGCTTCTTTCGGACCAGTTATCCTGCTAAGTTTATTCTGGAAAAAGATTACGAATTGGGGAGCCCTTTTCGGGATGATCGTCGGCGCTGTTACCGTTATCGTTTGGAAAAATGTTGGACTTGGTGACACGCTTTATGAAATAGTTCCAGGCTTTGTCTTCAATCTAATTGTAGCAGTGGTTGTCAGCTTGATCACTTATAAGAAAAATGATGCGATTGAAAAGGAATTTAATGAAAGCGTTCGTTTATTAAAAAACGAATAACATGATTAACGCTCGGATCCAATCGATCCGAGCGTTATTTATTTATCAAATCTTCTACCATGGTCGATAGTTTGATGACTGTCTTCCAGTTACGTACCGTCGCCGGAACACCTAGTTTCGGCAGCTGTGCTGCTAGTTTTGAATCTAGGATGCTCTGCCGTAAAAAAAGGTAGACTTCTTTCCCTTTTATAAAACATTCGTCCGGCTCGCTTTCGTAGTTGCGTAAAAGGTCCGTTTTCACTTGGGAGGGTTCCTCCACCAAAAAGGCTAGTTGGATACTCTCGCCTTCCTTAAGCGAATCGATAGAATAGGGGCAATCACGGATAATCTGTTCGTATTCCTCAGCTGTTCTTACAATAACAGGGACTGGAAAACCAAATGTCTTATTTATTTCATCCTCTAATCGTTGGCTAAGTTGCTCTGCCTCGTCCTTTGCTTCGAATAAAACATTTCCACTTTGAATATATGTTTTCACCTTGGTTAGGCCCATTGTTTCTAATAGACTTTTTAAATCTGCCATTTTGATCCGGTTATGCTTGCCAACATTAATTCCTCGTAACAGCGCAATATAAATTGTCATCCGTGTACCTCGCTTTATTTTTAACATCACTTTGTTTAAATCTTACCATTTATTTGTTGATTTAAACTACGAATAATCCTAAAATCTACTATCCGCCAGTTGGTGACGGTTATCCGCAAGTTGGCTCACTTTATCCGCAAGTTGGCTCACTTTATCCGCAAGTTAAGGAGGAGAATACAAATTTTTTGGAGAAGAGTACCACATAATAATTTATATGGAGGGATTTATTTATGGTTCCACAAAGAGTTAGTTTGCTTACGATTGGGGCATACGATTTACCGGTCCTTAGGAAATTTTATCAAGCTCTGGGATGGGAGGAGACTGAATTAAGCTCAGATCAATACGCTGTCTTTAAAACGGCTGGAGTCCTGCTTTCGTTATTTCCGATTGCTGAGTTAGCAAAGGATGCTGGCATTGAATTTACACAATCTCCCGGGGGCTTTCATGCTGTGACCTTGGCTATTAATGTAGATCAACCAGAACAAGTGGACTCAACGATTGAAGACATTCGCAGCGCAGGGGCAAAAATACTGAGAGAACCTAGTGATGCCTTCTGGGGCGGACGGACAGCCTATTTTGCCGATCCCGAAAATAACCTTTGGGAAGTCGCTTGGAATCCTTCAGCCATTTTTGATGAGCGCGGTGCGATGATTTCGTTTTAAAAACAAAGGGGGTTTCTAAGAATGTACTGCACCCCAAAAGTTAGAGTAAAATCTAACTTTTGGGGTGTATTTTTATGGCTAAATACAGCGAACAATTTAAATTAATGATAGTAAGAGAGTATCAAGAGGGAAAATTGGGATATGTCTTGTTGGCTAGGAAGCATGGTATACAAAGTGGAACAACAATTGAGAAATGGGTAAAAGTATTTGAGAAATTTGGTGTGGATGGGTTGATGAAACACCCAAATGAGGTTTATTCTGTTCAATTTAAGATGGATGT
>NZ_JAGGQR010000045.1:0-233652 GCF_018613205.1 Bacillus sp. ISL-46 | reverse complement strand
GTTTCTTAATTGAAACTAAAAATTTTTGTTTGTTTGCACGATTTTGTTTGTTTAGTTTTCAAAGAACAAATCTATTATTCTTGTTTGTCATCCAATCAAGTGATTAGCGACTTTTATTATTCTAGCATAACACCTTTTTAATGTCAACTTCATTCGAAATAATTTCTTACATCTCTTAAACTATTTATTCCGTAGCAGCGACAATGAATATCATACTACCCCATCACTAATTCGTCAACCATTTCTTTTCGATTTTTTTATAAATAGGCTGTGTTAAACTTGGCTGTTGATTTCCGCTTCAGGCGCTTCGCTCCAATCAACATGGGCCAAAATCAACAATGATCTTTAACTTAGCCATAAATTAAATAGCACTTTGTAATGGGAAAATCAAAGTTTATTAAATAGGTTTAGATTAAGAATTAATAGGAAAAAATACTTTAGTATTCCGTTCTTATCATAAAGGAGATGACTATAAATTGAGTATGAAAAAAGACGATGAAAGTGGATTGATTACTCCTGTGGAACAAGAGCAAAATCAATCGGTTTTGGATGAGAAATTGCCTGAATTTGATGTGATTGGAACCGCACTTAACGATGTTTAATTCGAAAACCCTTTGAAAAAAGAGAAATCCTCTTTTAATGCAAAGGGTTTTTTCACCTTTTAATTGCCCTTAATATGACGGCTTCCCCGACGAAGGAGATAATTTGATTATCCCTTATGGTAATTTTAAATTTCTCTTTTACTTTCGGGGATGCACTAAGGATGAATTGAGTTAATTTATCTTTTTCATCTTCAGGTAAATTCATGCGATCACACCAAGGTTCGTAATGAAAGGTTTTTTCAAAGCGGTGCCATTCAAAAATTTCAAAACCGGAAATTTCAAGCATCCGGAGCCATTCACTTTTCTTCCAAGCCCGGAAATGACTGTAATCCCGCCATTTTTCGATGGTATTATAAAATAGATCATAGTCCTCTTCCTCCGGAACGACATTATCATCAAGTAAAAACTGACCTGATGGCTTGAGAACGCGGTGGACTTCTTCCACAAACTTATTTACATCCGGGAAATGATGTGGAGCAATCCGGCAAGTTACAATATCAAATAATCCATCAGGAAAGGGAAGAATTTCTGCATCCCCAACTTTAAACTCGACATTTTGATGTCCATTACCTAAGATATATTTTTGAGCTGCCACTAACATTTCAGGTGTCAAATCTAATGCCGTTACTTTTTTTACACAAGATGCAAAAGCATTGGCAGTATGACCACCGCCTGTGGCAACATCCAATAATTCTTCTTCACCGGTCGTCATCGCCATTTCTAAAAGCTTTTGTAAGTCATTGCCATCTTTGTGGATAGCACTACTAACATAGGAATCTGCACTTTTTCCAAACTGTTGTTGTACATCCTTTTTGATATCCATGTCATTTCCCCCTCCGTGACTTCTATTTAATAACTATAAAGCAGTTACTTCATAAAGAAAATGACAGGTATTTTATGTTTTACAATAAGAAAAACTAATCGGATTTATCAATCCATTTCAAGAATTACCGGGCAGTGGTCGCTCCCCATCACATTGCAATGAATATCCACATTCTTGAGTCGTTCCCGCAATCTTTCGGAAACAATAAAGTAATCAATCCGCCAGCCAATATTTTTTTTCCTGACTTTTGCCATGTAGGACCACCAGGTATAAGCACCTTCCTTCTCCGGATTAAAATGACGATAGCTGTCAACAAAGCCTTCAGCAAGTAAAGAGGTCATTTTCCCACGTTCTTCTTGCGTAAACCCGGAATTCCCATTATTGGATTTTGGATTTCGCAAGTCAATTTCCTGATGGGCGACATTCAAATCCCCGCATAAGACGACGGGTTTCAGTTTATCTAATTCCTTCAAATGCAGTAGGATCCGATCCTCCCAGTCCAAACGATAGTTGATTCTCGCTAAATCTCTTTGTGAATTAGGGGTATAGACATTAACTAAGAAAAAGTCGTCAAACTCTAATGTAAGAATTCGTCCTTCTCCTTCAGTCTCATCCGTTCCTACCCCATATCGAACAGAAAGCGGTTTGTTCTTAGTAAACACCGCCGTACCAGAGTAACCTTTCTTGATTGCATAATTCCAGTATTGGTGATATCCAGCCAACTCAAGACTAATTTGCCCTTCTTGCAGTTTGGTTTCCTGCACACAAAAAATGTCTGCATCCACTTCATCAAAATAATCCAAAAAACCTTTTTTAACACATGCCCTAAGGCCATTAACATTCCAAGATACTAGTTTCATGCTAACTATTCCTTCTCCCTTGCTAACTGGTTATTTAGTAGTGTTTGATAGGAGACATTTTATCAGTTAAGGAGGATTTGGGAAAGAAATATGAACCCCCATAAGATGGATTATTAGTCCAACTGATGGGGGGCACTTCAGTCAGCTGCCTTTTTTATATGGTATAAAATACTTTTCAGGTAATTTGCCGGAAAACAGCTTGGAAACAGGGACTATTTTTATATTTCGTTTATTAAATTCGTCTATCGCCTGAAAGACACCAATCGAACATATTTTTCCGGTTATACCTACATGCCCAATAGCAATACCTGTACCTTTTATTTCAGTAACCTTCGCTAGTCTAATCATTTGTTTTCGAACATGCGCTGAAGAGGATATGTCGTCTAGAAATACATCTCTTTTAAGGATGGGTACACCCAGCTCTTTGGCTATTTCGGGAAATTTCGTATTTGGACTAGTGGCACTATCGATAATAAATAATCTTCTTTCCTTAGCAACCTCAACAATTGCACGAACTATTTCTTTATTTTCAACCGCAAGTGAGCCCATATGGTTATTGATGCCTACAGCATATGGAACATCTTTTATCGCGTCCTCTACAATTTGTCTTACTTCGGCTGGTGAAAGGTCATTCGTAATTGGCCTTGGCCCAAGCCAAGATCTTTTTCCTCTTTTTGGTTCCATGGATAAATGAATCATTACTTCGATGCCATATTTATGGGCCCATTCCGCATGTTCTGTCGAGTGTTCTGAAAACGGCATGACTGCAGCAGTAATCGGAATTTCTCCTTCAAGGAAGTCACGCACACCACCCGTTCCACCGCCGAAATCATCAATGATAATCGCAGCCTTTAGTTCTTTGGGTTCATTTTTTTCGGCCGATGTCGGTTGTTGAAATGTAAATACCATGAATGGAATAAGCATATAAATAAACTTTTTCATAAATGACCCCCAACTTTGATTTTAGAGGTTAATTTGCCCTAAGTGATCATAAATTAGACAAAAAAAAGAGAGCTGCAAGAGCCCTCTTGAGTTATCTATTCTTGATCATATACCTTTACTTCTACCATTTTATCACCATTGCGCATGGATTTTGCAGTTTCAAGCCCAGAAGTCACTTGTCCAAACACGGTATGCACACCGTTTAGATGCGGCTGTGATTCATGAACGATAAAGAATTGGCTTCCTCCAGTGTTTTTGCCTGCATGTGCCATGGATAATGCACCAGGTACATGTTTGTGAGGATTCCCTTCTGTTTCACATTTAATTGTGTAACCAGGTCCACCAGTTCCACGACCTTCAGGACAGCCTCCTTGACTTACAAATCCAGGAATAACTCGGTGGAATGTTAATCCATTGTAAAATCCTTTGTTAACCAATGATTCAAAATTCTCAACTGTCCCTGGTGCTGCTTCTGAATATAAATCAAATTCAATTTTTTCTCCGTTTTCCATCAAAAAATGACCTTTTTTCGCCATTGAAAACACTCCTTTATGTAAAAATCATTTTTATCATACACTTTTCAAAAAAGAAATGAAAGTTTGAAACACCAAATTTCTTCCTTTCAGTAATATTTCTCCTATGGTTGTGGTAATATAATAGTACCCCTTCCGAACATTCGCTTGTTGCGGGACACTTAACCAATGTACGGACGGAAGGGGCAAGGTGTAACAAACTGTTGCATCACGAAAGCCGAGACGAAAGTCTCGGCTTTTTGTATGTTAGCCTTTTCGTATAGCCATCCAAGTGTAGAAAGAATAAAGAATCGTTAAAAATAACAGGTAACCAAAGAACGTGTAGAGATGTGACCAGTTCTCAGTGTGGTCAAACCAGCCGAACACTTCCGTTAATTTTTCTAGAATGGGCATCAAAAGACTAATAAAGACGATCAGGCCTAGTTTCCCCCATTTATTCACCTGGTTCATCATTCGCAGAAAGACGAATACTAACACCGGCAGCACCACGAGTGTAAATACAATATTGATGGAGAAAATAGTTGGCAACGGCCTCACGGGGAACCGATATATGTGTTTCCCAACGAAAAAAAGATCTAAATACGTAGCGAACAAGGAAGCCAAAAATACGGCTGCGAGGGATGGGTTAGTCCAAAATCGATATGGCTTTTTTGGCGATGGCAGCGAGCTCGAGTCGTTCAAGTGTTTTACAGTATTCATTTTTAATCTCCCCGTCAATTTTTTCATTGTCATCCATTAAATAATCCACAACACGATCATCTTCAAACCAGTCCCCTTTTTCAGCCTCCGTTTGACTTACATTCTTCCAAGCGTATTCAAGGGCAGGACTATAAATTTTCCTTGCCCGCGGCCTGAGCTGACAGGCCTTTAAGCGGGTTTGATAGGCAAAACCAGGTATTCCTTCGTTGATGTTATTAAAAATATGCGGCCAGTAATCCTTTCTGGAGCCTGAATGTGGATGGGTTTTAGCCCATTCCAAGACTAGTTTTAAACGCTCCTTGTTTTTAAAAAGGACATCATATAATCTTTTTCCAAGTAAAATTCGTTCATTCAATGACTCAAACTGATGAAGTGTTTGCCCAGCTAGGTTTCTTTTTCCATAGGGAAAGAGGATATGGTTAAAAGAAAGCAGGTCCTGGAGAATAAATTCAAATTTATTTAACACTCCTTTTTGATAAAGTGGATTCTGAACCACCCTTTTTTCCAAATAACTCTGTTCATTTATTATCAACGCAATGGCGAGAGTATAGGTTTCTTGATAAAGCCAAAAGTGATTCCAAATCGTTTCCATAAAGGTAGAAATATTTAGATAAGAACTTAAATGAAATAACGGTTTATGTTGCTTTAAGCTTTCCCTATACAACAAAAATTGCGGATAGACGTCTTGGAAAATGAGCCAATTCCCACGCTCTAAAAAAGAAAAAAAAGTTTCTCTTTCTTTTTTCGAGAGTAAACGGGTGAGAAATTCTCCCTTAAGGTCGGTCATATTCCACCCCCCGTTCCGTGAGACCATATGCCCGAGAAAAGCCCAATGGATTTCAGGGAAGTGAAGATAAAAGTCAAGGTATGCCTTCGTTCTAGTGACATTATTTAAGTTATGCTCCTTTGTCTCAGTCTTTATTTGTTCTAAAAGGATCGCTTCCCCTCTCGTTATTTTTGGCGGCAAACCTGATTGTTTGCCCTTCATTTTTAATTCTTCCCTTATATATTCAAGTGGTGACTTCTCGCGATTTCTCTTAAAAAATATGGCACATTACCTCCTTTGCGTATTCTCCTTCTACCTATGGAATATGTATGAATGAGAATAATTTTCTGGGAGAGGAATGAGTACTTACTTATGAGCAATACAAAAAAAGGCATCGATTGGATTATTAAGAAGCTTCGGAAAGACCAATCTCCCGATGGATCTTGGAATTACCCCTTTGAAACAGGACAGTCAACAGATGCCTATATGATCATTTTATTGCGGACATTGGAATTAAATGATGAAGAATTAATTCAAGGCTTGGTTTCGAGGATCATTAGTAAACAGGGTGAAAATGGAGCATGGAAGCTTTATTATGATGAAGGCGAAGGGAACCTCAGCGCGACAGTGGAAGCTTATTACGCCTTATTATATTCGGGATATGTTAAGAAGGATGACAAACGATTGCGGGCTGCGAAAAGATTTATTGTCTCCAAAGGCGGCTTAGAAGAAGTTAGTATCTTTACAAAAGTGATGCTTTCTTTAACCAGTCAATATATATGGCCAGATTTTTCTCCTCTTCCGGTTGAATTCTTACTCTTGCCACACTACTTTCCGATTAATTTCTATTCCTTTTCTGTCTTTGGCAGAGCCAATCTTACTCCGATTATTCTTCTCGCCGACAAAAAGTTTTTTATTAAGACAAAGAAAAGCCCTAATCTTTCAGGACTACATCTACACCGTAATCAGGAAAAACCTTGGTTTCGATCTGCTGAATATCGTTCCTTGTTGTCATTTATCGAGGAGGGAGTTAAAAGATTAATGGGTCTACCCGAGCAGCTCCATCAGCTAGCGATAGAACGGGCCAAAAAATATATGTTGGACCACCTTGAAGCAGATGGCACCTTTTACAGTTACTACAGTAGTACCTTTTTAATGATTTTTGCCCTACTCTCCCTAGGATATAAGAAAACGGATCCGGTGATATCAAAGGCCGTGAAAGGTTTGATTGCAATGAAATGCGATATCAACGGAAGCCCCCATATGCAGTACACCACAGCGAATGTATGGAATACCTCATTGATTGGTTATGCCCTCCAGTCAGCTGGTGTTTTAGCAGACGATCCAATGGTCATGAAGGCCAATCGTTACCTGTTAGACCATCAGCATCATAAATTCGGGGATTGGGTAATTCATAATCCAAAGACAATGCCCGGCGGCTGGGGGTTTTCCGATATAAATACGATGAATCCGGATGTCGATGATACAACTGCCTCGCTCCGTTCTATTTCAAGAATTGTTCCGCATGAAAGACATGCCTGGGACCGAGGTCTGAGTTGGCTTTTATCCATGCAAAATGACGATGGGGGCTGGGCAGCGTTTGAAAAGAACATCAATACAAAGTTATTCGAATTCCTCCCAATTGAAAAAGGCGAATTTTTACTAACAGATCCTTCCTGCGCAGACATCACAGGGCGAACCTTAGAATTTTTGGGGAATTACACGAATTTATCAAGAGACCACAAAGCGATCAATAAAGGGGTTAACTGGCTTTTGAAAAATCAACTGAAGGATGGTTCTTGGTATGGAAGATGGGGGATTTGTTATTTATACGGAACTTGGGGAGCAGTAACTGGTTTATTAGCCGCAGGGGTCCCTACTAGTCATACAGCAATCCAAAAGGCTGTGAATTGGATACAAGGGATTCAAAATGAGGATGGCGGCTGGGGAGAGTCATGCCATAGTGATAGCGAAAAAGCATATGTGCCATTACGAGCAAGTACATTAACGCACACAGCTTGGGCACTCGATACCCTGCTAACCACTTCAGAAGAACCAACCACACAGATTCGAAAGGGGATTTCCTATTTATTAGCGTCACTTGAAAAACAAGATTGGACCACTAATTATCCAAAAGGTCAAGGAATGGCCGGTGGTTTTTACATTCACTATCACAGTTATCGCTACATTTTCCCTCTCATGGCTATGTCACATTATCATAAAAAATTCGAGTCGTAAAAAGAACAAAACATCGACGGCATTAGTTTAATTTCCGTCGATGTTTTATTGAGTTAGGATCGGGACAAGCCCTTTATAGATATCAACAATTTCCTCCATTTTCATTCGAACCAGACCACTTGAAGAAGGTGCAACGAAATCAACCACTCCAGGTACAAATCCGTTGGGTTGCTTTCCCCACTGAATCACTTTTAAACCACTGTATTGCTGGTAAACTCCCTTTCCAACAAAGCAAACTACTTGTGGCTTTAACTGTTCGACCTTTGTCTTTAAGATTTCTCTTCCCTCCACGTACTCTTCTTTCGTAATTTCATCCGCTGCCTTTGTCGGCCTTTGAACGATATTTGTAAAGCCATATCCTAAATCTAAAAGTTTCGCATCTTCAGTTGCGTCATATTTCCTCGGCGTTAACCCCGCTTCATACAAGATCCTCCAAAAACGATTGTTGGGATTAGCATAATGATGCCCTAGTTCACTAGAGCGAATGCTTGGATTAAAGCCAACAAATAAAACCTTTAAATTTCCCTTGAGATGATCACTGATAAGTTTCATAAAAAATCTCCTTATTTACCTAGCCTTTTTAGATTTACCAATTGTTCAATCGTTATGTAATATTTACTTTATTTAGTGCCGCTCAATGTTAATAGTGGTAATAATACTTGCTAGTAGTCCAACAATCGCTACGATGATCAGTGAATAAAAAAGTTTCACATCCTGAAGGAGAAAGAGACCGGTAATAATAATTACGGCATCCATCGCAAACATAATGACGCCAACATTCACTTTTGACCATTTGGCAATGATTAGTGCTAGAAGGTCCATACCGCCTGGACTAATATGATTTCTAAGCATTACCCCAACCCCACACCCAATAATCACAGCTCCTACAATAACACTGCTAAGAATGGGTAGATGAAATATTCCATTTAAAGGCATGAATAATTCAATCATAAGACCGGTACAGAGCGCTCCTATTACACCATTGATAAAATAAATGGGGTCAGATTTAAAGGCGAACATATAAACGGGGATATTAAGAAAGATAAACGTGATTCCGGTTTTAAAACCCCAAATATATTTTAACAACAGGCTAATACCTAAAAATCCTCCATTAATTAAATGCAAAGGAAGAATAAACCCGTTAATGCCAATCCCAATCATGGTGCTCCCAAATCCGATTATAGCCAATTTTTTCAGCATGTGATCATCCCTTGTCCAAGTTCTTTACTACCACTAATATGAAAGATAGTGGTACTTCATTCAAAGGGATTTTCTTTTAACCCCAAAAACCGAAAAAACGGAGACGCAAAGGACTCCGTTTTTTAAGCAATCGCTGTTCGATTTGGTTTGGATTTTCGGGCTTGTTTTACTAAGGAAACTAATATCGTTAAAATGGGTAAAATCCATAAAAATAGCGCAAATGGCAGATAATCCATGATCGGTATACCAACGATCGTGCTGCACATGATGGCGAGAACACTCCACGGGACTATCCCCGGAAACAGCATCGTCGAATCCCCCATCACTCTAGCTAGCTCTTCTTTTCCATAGTTACTAGACCAATGAGGAAGGAAGGATCTCCCTGTTAGAATAATGGGCAGGGTTTGATTTGCTGCTATTAAAGTGATCAAAAATGTCGCCAAAAGCGTTTTAAGGGTGTCACCAGTCAGAGATCGAGATGATTGTAACCATTTATCTAAATAAGGCTGCATGACATTCATTTCTTCTAAAAGGCCATTATATGCCCCTGCCAAGGCTAAAAATAGGAGCAATTCGTACATATGAAGGAATCCTCCCCCAAGCCCACCAATGCCATGCCACAAAGAAAAAACGAGTTTTGTATATGAAATTCCACCGAATAATGCAATCACCGAAGCTGATAGAATACTAGTTAAGAAAGCATAAATGATACTAAACTGTAAAAGGACAAATACGATTAAGATGATTGGCGGGATTAATTTAATCACTGAAATTTCATGTAAACTTAGTGGTTGGGTATTTGAAGCAGTTGTTTCAGAGATCAGATAGTCAGCCATTCCATAAAAGCAAAAGCATAAAATAATAGCCAAAAGCGTGGTGACAAGCATCGCATTCCATTGTCTTTTCACCGGCAATTCAACCGTTTGTGACAAAAGTTGATGGGCACTTGAAAACGGCGAGGTCCGATCGCCTACAAACGCTCCTGAAACCAATGCGCCAGCCACCATTTCAACAAGAAGGTGAAGAACGATTGCCGTCCCAATAATAGGTATGCCAATCGCACTCAATGTCCCAACAGTCGTTCCAAGTAGCATCGAGAATACCATGGCGCTTAGAAAGGATAAGACAAAAAAATGATTTGGGATGATAAAATGCAAGGCGATTTTCACCATTTGCTGAATGGTACCTGATAAGTACCAAGATGGCAGCAAGAAACTAACCAAGAAAAGAATTAAGATGACAATTTTCGTTTTATTCACACCCAAAATACTAATATGTAGAATTTGTTTTATCGATATCTCTTTTTTCTTTGCTAACCAAACAAGCATGAGGTAGCCTGGAAAAAAACCTGCCACAAGTGGGTGATGAAAGATAACTGACCAAACCACCCCTGTCAAAGTAACGATTAGAAGGAGCAACACTTGCTTTAAAGAAAAATTGATATCCATACGAACCGACCCTTTAATTAAGAAGCATCTCTTATTATAAGGAAAAATGACCCTTCCGAAAAGCAATAGCTTGCCACCAATATAAAAAGAAGCCGCAAAAAGACGGCTCCATTGTTACGCAAAGGTATTATAAACACTTTCACACTCTGCCGCAGTCGGTTGATAAAAACAATGCAGTTTAAACCTAGCTACAAAAGGTTGATTATACCATGTTTGCGGGCAATCTCCGGGTGGCTTAAAATACCATAGGCTGAATTTTGCCGGCCAATACCTTTCACCATTAATGACTTTTTGTGCCAAACGCTTTTCTGCAGTCCTAGCTCGTTGATAAAAATATCCTTTTGTCGTTGCTTCAAATGCATGTGGTTGATAAACCATTTGTGGTATTGTTCGAAGACCTTTAAAATCAGAACAGTTTGCACGAAGTCTGTTTATTCCTACGTTTCCAACAAGGAGCATTCCTTGAGTGCCTTCCCCTTCAGCTTCGGCTCTAAGTAATCGCGCCATAAGATCAATATCCGATGAACTTGCCTTCACAACTGCCATCACGTCACCCCCAATTTTGTTGCTTTATAACATATTCCTAAAAGTGGGTTGGTGATATAGATTTTACGAATAACAAGAAATAGCGGAAACCACAGGGTTGTTTTATTACTTGGTCAAACAACCTGACGATCATTCCGCCAACTTGTCACTTTATCTCGCCAACCCGCTTAATGAAGGTACTTTTTACGTGAACCGAGCCTTTTTCGGTAGACAAACTTTCTAAAATCATCCTCCTTTAGATTCCCATCATAAACTAAAAAAAGTAACGATTGATATTCTGGAAATCGCTCCATGACGAAAAGGGCGAACTCCTTCCGTTCGCCCTTTTGTTTCAATTTAAACTCTTCCTGGTTAATAATATCTTCAATCTTCTTTTGGTAATATGCTTTCGTATCTTCCCACTTTTCCTTGCGATTCTCCAAAACATCTCGGGCATATTCAGGTAATTTCTCAATCACAAGATCAATATAGCCTTCAGACCACATAATCATTTTATCCTTTTCAGGGAGTTCAAAGACCATATTCATCAACTCAAGATCATCCACTGTATCGTTTGCTGCATATTTCCCGACCCGATTCATCTTGCTATTCACCTCTTGATCGTAGGGTTAAACTTCTTCTAGTGTATTTTCAATATCATAGCTCTTCTTCTTGTTCTCTAGCCAGGTTGTGTACTCAGAATCGATTTTCTGATCAACTAAAGTTTCTTTAATTTCTTCCTTACTGTCATTATAATTTGCTTCTTTTGCCTTCTTTTTAGCCTCCACTTTAATAATATGATACCCATATTCAGTCTTTACTGGCTTACTTACTTGGTCCACTGCCAGTCCAAAAGCCACATCTTCAAATTCAGTGACCATTGTCTCTTTGGCAAAATATCCAAGGTCACCGCCTGAATCCTTCGTGCTATCATCGGTGGAATAATCTTTGGCTAACTCCGCAAAATCCCCGCCATCGTTGAGCTTTTGTTTGACCTCATTAGCAGTTTTTTCATCGGCAACCAGAATATGACTTGCTTTAATTTGCTCTGCATCGGCAAACGAATCCTTATTTTCATCAAAATAGGTTTTCATTTCCTCCTCGGTAATTTCTATTTGAGGCTCCAGTAATTGTTTGATGGTCAAATAATTTTTTAGATCTTGTTTAAGAAAAGCCAAAGTAGTATTGTTGCTTTCAAGCGCCTGTTTAAATGCTTCTTCGCCGCCATAAGAGGCTTTCAGTTTTTCAACCTCTTTATTCAGGATACTGTTAGTAATATTTATTTTTTGTTTTTTAGCCTCAGCAGCCACAATTTTATCGCCAATTATTTTATCAACTGTGGCAGCACCATACTGTTCGACCATTTCACTATAAAGATCGTCTTTGCTAATTGCTTCACCATTAAACTTTGCGACCGTCTCATCCTTCTTTAGGGCGAAACTTAGCGAGATACCCATCGTAATTAATAACACTAGTATGATTAGAACAGTCTTTTTATTTTGCTTTAATAAGGACATTTTTCTAGCTACTCCCTCCCATTATTCCGACAGTTTTACAATTATCGTCATTTGTTTTCCTTCGCGGTAAATACCAAATTTTATTTCAGCGCCTTTGCTAACTTTTGTATATAAATATTTTCTTAAATCTGAAGAACTGGTAATCTCCGTTCCATTCATAGAGACAATAATATCCTTTACTTGCAGCCCAGCTTTTGCAGCTGCTGAATTAGGCTCAATGTTTGTCAGCAAAACACCTTTTGTTGTGTTATTCGGCATGTTTTGCCAGTACATTTGTGGCACTTGATCAAGATCTGCAAGTCCTACCCCAAGATATGGACGGTCAATTTTACCGCTTTTAATTAATTGATTCACAATTGGAATGAGGTCATTACTAGGAATCGCAAAGCCTAATCCTTCGACACCACTCTCAGAGATTTTCAAACTATTGATCCCAATCACTTGCCCCTGTGGGTTAATTAACGCACCACCACTGTTCCCTGGATT
This sequence comes from Bacillus sp. ISL-46, assembly GCF_018613205.1. Classification (NCBI taxonomy): domain Bacteria; kingdom Bacillati; phylum Bacillota; class Bacilli; order Caryophanales; family Bacillaceae; genus Bacillus; species Bacillus sp. ISL-46. The sequence continues at coordinate 221,013 of NZ_JAGGQR010000045.1, read as the reverse complement.
GATCGCTGCATCTGTTTGAATGACATTGGTGTCCCAATTTCCTGCTGATGTTGTGATAGCAATGCTTCGGTTCGTTGCACTGACAATACCTTGCGTGACTGTCCTTGAGAGATCGAGTCCGAGCGGGTTTCCAATCGCATAAACCTGGTCGCCAGGGCGGAGTGTGGATGAATTACCAAAATCAGCAGTTGCCGTCACGTATTTAGCGTCAATTTTTAAGACCGCAAGATCCGTTAAGGCATCTGTGCCAACAACTTCTGCGGTCGCCTTTTCACCGTCAAACAAAGATACTTCAAGTTTCGAGGCCCCTTCTACTACGTGGTTATTGGTGACAATATACGCCGTGTCATTATTTTTTTGAAAAATAACTCCCGAGCCAGATCCGCTTTCCACACTTTGTGATGTGTTAGGGTTTCCATATAAATTATTCTCTTGTTGCTGATAATTAACGATCCCTACAATGGCTTTTGATACATTTTCAACCGTATCCGCAATCGAATTAGAAGATGCGGCTGTTGGCTGAGCCACCACTGGTTTGACAGATGTTCCTTGTTGTGAACTTATTGCCCCTTGATTCTCCACCTTCGGAAAATGATTTTTTATGTAGTCTGTATGTGGCAGAATCACTAATGTCAATACAGACCCAATTACCCCAGCGGCTAGTGTGGAGGCAAATCCTCTTACATTCCGTTTTTTCTTATACTTTTGATCAACTTGGCTAGTCGTACGCGTTTGATCCATTTCTAGAGGTAATGTCGCTTCTATGGTTGGGTCGAATACGATTGGTTCTTCTTGTTCCTCATGATTGACAAAATCCTTCGTCTCCACTGTTACGGTCGCATCGACAGCATGCGAATTTTCTTCGGTATGGCTGAAATTGATTGTATCTACTGCTTGTTCTTCAGCTTTTGTATTTTCAGTCATTTCAGATGAATTAGGTTGATTTTTTTCGAATTCATTTTCATTTTTCAATTCCATCTCACTCAATCTCCTTTAAGGATTTTCTAACTTGTCTTTACTTTAACTGACAAATCTTAAGAAATTATTAACAAACTATAACGGCTTTTGGAAATATCCAAGAAATATAATCGCAACTGCGCAAAAAAGCTGCAGGCATCAGCCCGAAGCTTCTAAATACTCCCTCTTATTTTTGAAGTCGAATCACAAATTTTGTTCCTTGTCCTTCTTCACTGAAAACATTAATTTCTCCATTATGAAGTAGAACCAATTGCTTTACGATTGAAAGACCTAACCCAAATTCACCATAGGGGTTACTGGTTCTGGAAATATCAGCTTTATAGAAACGACGCCAGATGTTTTCGATATCATTGGGATCAATGCCAATTCCCGTATCTTCCACTTCGATAATAGTTGAGTTCTCCTCTGTTCTTCCACGCAGCCAAATAGTCCCGTTCGTGGTAAATTGAATGCTATTTTTGGTAATATTAATTAATATTTGGATCAGACGGTCATAATCTGCATTGACCATGACTTCCGGTGCAGCGTCAATAACTATCCGATTATTTTTATCCTCTGCTTGGGGCATTAATTGTTCCTGAATAATTTCTAGTAACTCTACGAGCTGAATGTCTTCCCTAAATAACTGAATCTGGTTGGAGCGAATTTTGTCATAATCCAAGTTTTCATTGACAAGGCGAATGAGTCTTTTCGCTTCTTGACTAACTAAGTTGATTCCACGCTCTTTATCTTCTTCCGGAATCATATCATTTTTCAAACCTTCGATTACACCACTAATTGTCGTAAGAGGCGTCCGCATTTCATGGGAAACATCAGACAAAAATTGCCTTCGTCTATTTTCCAGACTTTCAATTTCCTCCATCGATGTATTAATTTTATCGACCATATGATTAAAATCGTTTGCTAATTCACCAATTTCATCAAAATTGGAGGCAGAAACGTGTACTTGATAATTCCCAGCAGAGACAAGAGAGGTTGCTTCACGTAGACGCTTAATCCGGTTAACATGAATCCTCGATAAAAACCAACTCATTAGAAAGGACACAATAAGAGCAATAAGAATGGTATACAAAATAAACTGATTAACACGTTGAATCATCGCACTTGAGCCGCTAATCGGTGAGGTTAATAGAATGCCGCCAATAAAGTTCCCGTTATCAAGATACGGTAATACAACAAAGGTAACACCTTCTTGACCGAACCTTTTAAAATCGCTATTAACCACAAGGGTACGTCCTTTTGAAATCTTATCCCAATCCTTGTCAGATAACCCCCCAATGGCTGGACCCTGTTTTCCAACGGCGTATAATTTTCCATATTGATCGAACATACTAAAGCTCATTTTTCTGGTCGCTAATACGGAGCTATATCGATTAATGATGGACTCCGTCGCTTGTGGCCTTTGTTCAATCTCTGACATGATAGACTTTCCGTAAGAAATGAGCTCGTTTGCTTTATTCTCATAAACCAGATTTTCAACATAATGGGCAAATAAAAGACTTAACACCAAAAAAGCAACAATAATGATACTGATATGACTAAAAAACTGTTGGTAAATATATCTAAACTTCATCCGCTTTGATTGACTCATCAAACTTATACCCTACCCCCCATACCGTATGGAAGAATTGCTGCGAGCTTGTTTCGACTTTTTTCCTCAGCCGTTTGATATGGACATCGACTGTCCGTTCATCACCGTAGTACTGATAGCCCCAAACCCGTTCAAGTAACTGCTCTCTTGAAAACACTTGTCGGGGGTGTTCAACCATATAGTAAAGTAAATCAAACTCCTTCGGTGTTAAGTTTGTCACCGGTGTTCCGTCCACAATCACTTCTCTCGTATTTTTACTTACCTTAAAGTGTTCAGTTTGTAGGAAATCGTCACTTTCTTTTGGCACCTGTGTTTGGAAGCGGCGTGTCACTGCCTTAATTCTCGCCATCAATGTCAGCGGACTGAATGGCTTGGTTACATAATCATCAGCTCCCATCTCAAGTCCGAGCACTTGGTCTGACTCACTATCCTTTGCTGTTAACATAATGATTGGAACAGTAAAATTTTCTTGCCGGATTTTACGGCAGATCGTTACCCCATCCATTCCCGGCAGCATCCAATCAATAATGAGAGCATCCCATGTCCCTTCCTTAATGCGGTTATATCCCTCAAGGCCATCATTGACAAACTCTCCATCAATGCCTTCTTTGGCAAAAAACATTTCGATCATTGAGCAAACACTTTTATTATCTTCAATCACTAATATTCTCAAAATTAGATCAGCTCCTCATGCAACCTAAATTGTTCTATTTAATTAGTTTAGCTCAAATTTTAAGCATAACAACCATAAAAACAATTGTTCTCTACTAATTAATAGTTTGTTCATAGTTTATTAATATTTCCACAGAAAAAGAGGCTTGAATCACTTCAAGACCTCTTTCATACATTTATTTAACATTACGGCACTAAAATTAATTTCCCTTGTGTTTTTCGCGATTGCAGCAGAGTATGGACCTTTGCAGCATCCTCTAATGGGAATACCCCGCCAATGGTCAGCTTTAATTTTCCTGCACCGAGGTATGTAAGTAACTCTACTAAGCTTGGCTGCAGTAATTCTGGTTTCCTCATAATCTGCGGTAAGAAAAAGCCGATAACTGATTGATTTCTAGCCATCAGTGATGACGGATAGAAGCGGCTTTGTTCACCGCTTGCAGCACCAAACACAACAAGGCGGCCAAATGTGGCGAGACATTTGACGGTTTTATTAAAAACATCCCCGCCCACCATTTCAAGCGCAACATTTACCCCTTTGCCGCCAGTGGCTTCAAGAACCTGCTGTTCCCAGTCTGGCTCTGTATAGTTAATTAGTACGTCTGCGCCCATTTCCTGTGCTAACGCCAATTTTTCAGCTGTGCTTGCTGTAGCAATGACCTTTCCTGCCCCAAACAATTTTGCTAGCTGAACAGCAATTGTTCCTACCCCGCCTGCAGCTGCATGCACAAGGACGCTTTCGCCCTTTTCTAAACGACCCATTGTTTTTAAAATATGATAAGCACTTAAGCCTTGCAACGGCAGAGCAACGGCATTTTGGAAATCTAATTGTTCAGGAATCGGAATCAGTGAACCCTCATCTGCTAGCGCATATTCAGCGTAGCCCCCTGATTCGATTAAGGTGACAATTCTTGTGCCTGGCTTAACTTTTGTGACTTGATCTCCAATTGCAGCAACCACTCCCGCAATCTCAGCACCAAGAATGAAAGGCAGCGGCGTTTTTACGACATATTGTCCTTCCCTCCGAGCAGTATCCGCGTAGTTAACACCAATCGCTTTTATTTCAATTAGAACTTCATGACCGGTTGGAACCGGTTTTTCAATATCCACTAGATTCAATACTTCTGGTCCACCATATTCTGTTAATCGAACTGCTTTCATCACTTTCATCTCCTATTTCCCTTTAAATGCTGGTTTTCTTTTTTCCTTAAAAGCGGTAATTCCTTCTTTGTGGTCAGCTGTTTGCACCATTAACGTCTGTATCAACCGCTCCTGCTCGAGGATTTCCTCAAGTGTGGATGTAAACGATTGATCAATTAATTTCTTTTGTTTTCCAAACGCTTTCCCAGGACCATGCGCCAATTTTAAGGCGAATTTCGTAGTTTCTTCTTGAAGCTTCTCTAATGGAACTAAATAATTAATCACCCCTAGTTGAAAAAGACGCTCTGCAGGGATTGGTTCTGCTGTAAAAAAGAATTGTTTCGCTAAATGCGGACCAATTAATCTCGGAAGTAAATAGGAGCCGCCCCCGTCAGAAATTAAACCAACCTGTGAAAAGCTTAGGGCAAACTTACTGTCTTCCGCTGCTACTATAAGATCACAGGCCAGAGCCAAATTAAACCCTGCCCCAGCGGCAAAACCGTGAACAGTGGCGATAATCGGCTTTTCGGTTTCTTTCATCAATAAAATGAGCTCATTGAGCTTGCCGATATGCTCGTAAACTTGATTAGAGTCTGCCTGCCCCATTGTTTTGACATCGCCGCCTGCACTAAAGGAACGACCGGCTCCAGATATAACAATCACCTGTATATCTTCATCCATTTGGGCGTTAGTAAGCGCATCCTTTAGTCCTAAAATCATCTCGGGGCTAAACGCATTTAGGCTTTCTGGACGGTTTAATGTCAAAGACAACACCGGACCTAGTTTTTCAATTAATAAATGTCCTTGGCTCATATTCATCTTCCTTTCAGTTTATGTTCGTAATCTATTGAAAACCAAAAAGCTGTCGCCCTGCAAATTCCGCTTCCTGCCCCGTTATTAATGCAATTGTTTGTGAAAACCTCATCGATCTCTGCATCCCTTTATATAGAATAGATTGTTTCGACTACGACTTTTCCATCTTTTAATATAGGTACAATCGAAGTTATCCCTTTTACCGAAGCCACCCTTAAGTCAGGATGCTGATTATATTTATCTAGAAGTTTTCCAACATAAGAATCTAGCAGAATCTCGTAGGCGTCCTTTTGACCCCGGTAGAAATATAAAGCCGTTTTCGCTGCATCTGTTAATTCATATTCACTATGTTTCAATAAACAATCTATTAAGTGGCCGGCACCATAAAAATCTTCTAAACTCATTTCCCCAGAATTTCCGGAACAAATAATTAGAATGGTTTGATCCTCACTAACTTTCTGAAGAGAACTAGCAACAGCAGGATTATTGAGCATAGATGCAATGTATACTTTATTCGCCGAAGATGATTTTCTTAACGCCACAGTGCCGTTTGTGGTGGATAAAATTAACGTTTTTCCATTAATGGATTCCCTGATTAACGTTGGACTAGGATAAACAAACCCGTCAATCGGTTTGGCATCTAGTTCTCCAGCCAGAATACATTCATCCTGTTGGTACTGATTTGCAAGTTCGATTGCTTCCTTGCTATGCAAAACTGGAATGACTTCCTTTGCGCCATCCTTTAAGGCTGAAACAATTGTGGTTGTTGCCAGTAGTATATCTAAGACGACCGCGATTTTATTTCCATCAGCAATTTTCTCTTCTCGGATGTCTTCTTTCTTCATAAGAAGATGAATCTTAGTCATTCCCACCCAGCTCCCTTTTAAACCCTTTCATCCGCAACATTCGCTGCATGCAGAATTAAATTTTTTACAAAATAATTAAAATTGGCAAATCGTGTATCAGTGGTTTGCCCTTTTTTATAGCGGTAGTAAATTTGTTGACCAATGACAGCAAGTTTAAAATAAGCAAACGTTAAATAAAAGTTAAAGTTAGAAACATCCCGGCCGCTTTTTTTCGAATAAAGATCGATACATTCATTCCTTGTTAAAAATCCATCATGGACAGCCGTGATCGGCGCCTTACCTAACCCCTTAATCAAAAGTTCAGAGTCATCGAGTTGATTCCAATAACCCATGGCCACCCCAAGGTCTGCCAGCGGGTCACCTACCGTGGTCATCTCCCAATCAAACAGGCCAACCATATCGGTTAGATCCTCAGTAAACATGGCATTATTGAATTTATAGTCATAATGTATGATCGTCGCTTCGTGTTTTTTGGGTGTCTGTTCTACCAGCCATCGTTTTAATTGTTCAACGACAGCAATTTCCTCCGTTTTCGCCCGTTCATATCGTCCAATCCAGCCATGTACCTGCCTTTCCATAAACCCGTCCGGCTTGCTGATCTCAGCAAGACCCGTCTGTCTGTAGTCGATCGCATGCAATTCTACAAGTTTATTGACCATTACCTCCGAAAGGTGCCGACAGTGATCTTCAGTTACTGTAACTCCATCAGGGAAAAACGTGTCAATTACAAGACCATTCTTTCTTTCCATTAGGAAAAAGGGACTGCCAACGATCGATTCATTTTTAGAAAAAAGGATTGGCTTTGGAGCAACTGAAAATAATGGATGCAACTCTGAAAGAATTTTAAATTCCCTTTCCATATCGTGAGCCTTCGGTGCTACAGGTCCTAGAGGAGGGCGTCTTAGTACAGCTTCCCAACTGCCCTTTTTTATTTGATAGGTTAAATTAGAATGCCCTGCTGAAAATTGTAAGATTTCAAGCGGACCACTTGGCAATTTTTCGATGTTTTCTTGTAAAAACTTTTCAAGGACAGGAAGGTTCAATTCCTCCCCTTTTCGGACAGGGATTGTATCTTTACTCATTTGGTGTGGCATCAGATTCCACCTTTCAATTCGGAAAATTCAAACGATACTGACCAGTTGGTATTCACCTTGAAAAAAGAGAGGGTAATTTCCACAAAAACCCTCTTCCCAATTTTTTCTTCAATTGACTTGGATTCCCTTTAAAATCATTTCTACAAAAATCTCTGCAACTTCCCGGTCAGAGACCCTTCCGTTTGGGTTAAACCATTGGTAGCTCCAATTGGTTATGCCAAGAATTCCCATTGTAATAATCTGCACATCTAACTCGGGCCGGAACTCACCTATTTCTACTCCTGTCCGAATCAGGACTTCTATATTGAGACGGAATTGATCTCTTTTTTGAACAATTAATTCAATATGTTCTGAACTTAAATTATTTATTTCTCTAAAGAAAATTTTTGCAGCCGCCCCTTGACTGGAAATACTTGTAATAAGCATATTAACAATCTCATATAATTTTTCCTTACAAGACTTCGAAGCATCTTTTAATATCTGCTCCTGGTAAAAAAGTAATCCATCTATATATCCGAGGTGGATATCCATCAGCAATTCTTCCTTACTTGAAAAGTAATAGTAGAATGTACCCTTTGTCACACCAAGAGAATCCACAACGTCTTGAATTGACGTCTCGGTGAATCCTTTTTTTTCAAAAAGCCGGATGCTTTGAGCTGTAATTTTTTCCTTCACATTATGTCCTCGCATTCTGTAAAAATGTCTATTGAGAATTATATCATAATCTATAATACCCCTATAAGCACAAACGAGGATTTCTACTATCTATACTATTTTCGGAAACATTTTAAACTATCTATAAGCTTTTATTTATTTTTCACTTCGTCCCTTAAGGCACGACGGAGAATTTTTCCAACATTTGTTTTTGGAAGTTGATCGCGGAATTCGACATTGCGCGGTACTTTATAGGCTGCCAAGTTTTGCTTACAATATTGGATTATTTCTTCTTCTGTTACGGTTTTGCCAGCCTTTAGTACTATGACGGCTTTCACATCTTCTCCTCGGTAAGGATCGGGAACTCCAATACAGACCGCCTCTTGTACAGCAGGATGTTCGTAAAGGACTTCTTCAATATCACGCGGATAGACATTGAAGCCACTGGCAATGATTAAATCTTTTTTGCGATCAACGATGTATAGATAACCATCTTCGTCTACTTTGGCAATATCACCCGTGTATAACCAGCCGTCACGGAGGGTATTTGCTGTTTCTTCCGGCATATTCCAATACCCCTTCATAATCTGTGGTCCCTTAATGATGACTTCCCCTAGTTCACCAACAGGCACTGCTTCAGTCCCTGTTGCTAAATCCACTATTTTGTATTCAGTGGATGGGACGCCAATCCCAACGCTTCCAGGTTTGCGTACTGAAAATGGCGGATTGCAATGGGTGGTCGGTGAGGCTTCTGATAATCCATAACCTTCTAAGATTTTAGAACTTGTTTTCTTTTCAAAGCTGCGGAGCAGTTCAAGTGGCATTGGCGCGCTTCCGCTGTTACACGTTTTAATACTGTTAATCCCGTATTCTTCGGCACGAGGATGGCTTGTAATCACTACATACATGGTTGGGACACCTGGAAAAACAGTAGGTTGTTCATTCTTGATCGTGTTTAATACTTCCTCTAATTCAAACCGAGGAAGCATGATCGATTCAGAGGCTGTAAAAATCGAAAGGTTCATACAAGAACTCATCCCGAAAACATGGAAGAGAGGAATGACCGTTAGAAAACGCTCGTTTCCGATTTCCATTTCTTCTTTAAAGAACTCGTAACACTGAATCACATTTGCTAGAACATTTCGGTGCGTCAGCATCGCACCTTTCGATCTTCCTGTTGTGCCACCAGTATATTGAAGGATGGCTACATCATGCTCAGGGTCCATTTCAATCGGGAGGATGCTTCCGTTACTTTCCGATAAGAAGCTTTCAAAGCTTCTGTCCGGGGCAAATTCATGTCCTGAAGGCTGGAGGCTGACAACAATGATATTCTTTAGGTTGGTAAGTGCTTGAACACTTTTCACCCTTGGATAGATGGCATCGAGAACTACAATGGTTTCCGCTCCGGAGTCCTTCAGTATATATTCAAGCTCTCGTTCGACTGACATTGGATTCACTTGGGTAACAATCGCCCCAGCCGTAAGAATTCCGTAATAGGAAATAACATATTGCGGACAGTTCGGGAGCATAATCGCAACTCGGTCGCCTTTTTGAACATGATTTTGCTGCAAAGCAGATGTAAAGTTATGAACTAGCGAGTTTAATTGCTGATAAGAAAATTTCCTTCCATAAAAGGATAGAGCATTATTATCAGGATATTTTTCCGTTGTCTCCTGAAGAATTTGTCCTAAAGGCTTATTTGGAATCGTCACATTTGTTTCGATACTTTCCGGATAATGGGCTAACCAGGCTTTCTTACCACTCATCGATTTTCCTCCCAAAATGTGTTATAAACTCACTAATGATTTTTTACCATTTGCTATAGAGCATCTAAAATGCTAAGCCGCCACCGTCAACAGACAGGGTTGTACCTGTAATAAAAGACGCTTCATCTGAAGCTAAAAATAACACCGTATTTGCAACCTCATCTGGAGTTCCAATTCTTCTTAGTGCATTTGCACGTGAAATAATTGGCCATTTTCGATCATCCTGCTTCCAATGATCAATAATTGGCGTGTCAATTACACCTGGTGCAATCGCATTGACCCTGATATTGTATTTCCCATATTCAAGGGATGCATTTTGTGTCAACATGACAACCCCAGCTTTAGATGCATTGTATGCAGACACATATTTCTGTCCTTTTAAGCCGAGCAAACTAGATGTGTTAATAATTGCTCCGCCTCCTGCTTTAATAAATTCAGGTACTGCGTATTTTATTCCAAGGAAAACACCCTTTAAATTAATGTCAATTACCCGATCCCATTCTTCTTCAGATAAATCAACACTACTTACTTCGGAATTACCGACACCAGCATTGTTGAACAAGATATGTAAAGCGCCAAATGTGCTTGTGGTGGTGTTAATTAATGCCTTTATTTGTTTAGAATCGGTTACATCTGTTTTGACAAATATTGCTTCACCGCCCTCTTCTTTAATTAAACGAACTGTTTCTTCCCCAATTGCGGAATCGATATCTGCTACGGCAACCCTTGCTCCTTCTTTTGCAAAGCGGAGCGCGGTGGAGCGGCCAATACCGCCCCCTCCGCCCGTAATTATTGCTGTTTTCCCTTGTAATCTCATAGTTCTCAGCCCTTCTTCAAGTCTAAATTCTATTGATATTTTCTCAATTCTAGCTTGGCAACCTGTGCACGATGGACTTCATCAGGTCCATCTGCTAATCTTAATGTTCTTGCGTTTGCCCATTGGGCAGCAAGTGTAAAATCGTTTGAAACTCCTGCAGCACCCAGTGCCTGAATGGCACGATCAAGGACACGTAATGCCATTGACGGGGCGACTACTTTAATCATAGCAATCTCTGCTTTTGCTTCTTTATTACCAACAGTATCCATCATAAAGGCAGCTTTTAAGGTAAGCAGTCTTGCCTGTTCAATTTCGATCCTAGAATCTGCAATCCATTCACCAATTACCCCTTGCTGTGCTAATAGTTTTCCAAAAGCAGTCCGTTCCTGAACACGCTTACATAATTCCTCAAGCGCTCGTTCAGCTGCACCAATTAATCTCATACAATGATGTATTCTTCCAGGCCCTAATCTCCCTTGCGCAATTGCGAACCCTTTCCCTTCTCCCCAAAGGATATTTTCGAGCGGTACGCGCACATTTTCATAGGTGATTTCTCCGTGTCCATGCGGGGCATGATCATAGCCGAATACAGGGAGCATCCGTTCAATTTTCACACCTGGGGAATCAAGTGGAACGAGAATCATCGACTGTTGTTCATGACGGTTGGCAGACGGATCTGTTTTCCCCATAACAATCGCAATCTTGCAACGAGGATCACCTGCACCAGATGACCACCATTTCCGACCATTAATAACGTACTCATCGCCATCTCTTTCGATCCTAGCTTCGATGTTAGTCGCATCCGCTGAAGCCACAGCTGGCTCTGTCATCGAAAAGCAAGAACGAATTTCACCTGCTAACAACGGCCTTAACCATTGTTCTTTATGCTTCTCTGTCCCATAGCGTACGATAACTTCCATGTTTCCCGTGTCAGGCGCACTACAGTTAAATACCTCTGGACCTATAAGAGACCTTCCCATAATTTCACATAAAGGAGCATATTCCTGATTAGTTAATCCGGCACCCAATTCACTTTCTGGTAAAAATAAGTTCCAGAGCCCTTCCGCCTTTGCTTTTCCCTTCAGTTCCTCCATAATCGGCGGCACCGCACTCCAACGGCTTTCTTGTTCATTTAGTTGCTGCTCGTAAATACGCTCATTGGGATAAACATTCGCTTCCATAAAGGCCGTTAATTTTTCCTGTAACTCTTTCACTCTTTGAGAATATGAAAAATCCAATATTTCCACTCCCTTCCCCATACTAACCAGTTGGTATGTTGTGCTTTTAATTATACCTGTAAATATTAAATATTCAAATTAATTTCTAAATATTCTATAACATTTAGTATAGCAGGGGAGTCTAATAGAACAAATTTTAAAAAATTATCTGATCCACAGAAAAAGAGTGGGCCAAGAAAAGTCAAACCAATACCTTCATCCTGCAACAGACATTTCCTGACCTTGGATTATTAAAACCTTTTAGTAAAGGATCTTTTCTGTTTATTCATTACTTCATGCGATTTTTCGATAATATCTGTTAGTACATCTCCTTTATAAATTCTACCCAACTTCAATCCTTGCTGGTAATACTCAACAATTTCGTCCAGCAGCAAGGAAGTTTCCTTCGTAATTCTTACGTTTAATTGAATTCTTTCGTTTTCAGCCAAGATAAACACTCCTATTTATTCGCTAACAACCTGCTAGCACTTTTCTATTCCATTGTTATCATCTATAAATATACTATATTTCTACATTCTTTTCAGTAGAAATAAAAAATTTGGGCAACTCTTTCTTTGTGGGTACATGAAATTGCATAGTTCGACTAATATTATTATTAGGAGGGTTGTTGGTTATGTTTAAGACTTTGATTTTGGGGCTTTTCCTAATGGTCCAACAGGGAAATTCGTCCGATAGTTTACCTATTACAAAGAATGGTCAAATCGTGGCCAATATGAATCGAGAAGACTTTGCTCTATCTCATACTGGTTTGCCATTATTAAATTCTCAAAAATTTAATCAGTTTTTAGACCATCTGGATAAACAATTTTCTGTTGCACCTGAAAACGCCAGCTTAGATCAGTTTGGGGTAATTATACCCGAACGACCAGGTTCTCGAATCCATCGCCAGGCCTTTACTGAACAATTCTATGCCTATTTTTTTGGTTCTAAAAAGGAAAATTTGGAATTACCTATTCTTACTGTTTATCCAAAGGTGGATAGTGAATTACTTGGTGAAATTCGCAGCATGCGAATTGGGCGCTATGTTACTTTTTTTAATTCTCGCAACAAAAAAAGGTCTAACAATATTCAGTTAGCAACAATGGCCATAAATAATTATGTTGTTTTTCCTGGTGAAAGATTTTCTTTTAATCAAGTGGTAGGTAAACGAACAGCTGCCAAAGGTTACCAACGGGCTCCTGTTATTGTGAAGGGGGAGTTCTCAGAAGACATTGGCGGAGGTATTTGCCAGGTCTCTTCTACTCTCTATAATGCGATTGACAATGCTGGGATCAAGGTTCTGGAGCGTTTTTCTCATACCAGAAAAGTTCCCTATATTCCTCCTGGACGAGACGCAACAGTAAGTTGGTATGGTCCCGATTTTGAATTTAAGAATAACTATAACCAGCCCATATTAATCAGAGCACGGACATTAGGAAATTTGTTAATCATAAAAATTTATTCTTCCGAGAATATTAGCTACTCACCAAAGAAAATTCCTAATCCCCCATATTAAAAAAGTCCGCCATGCGGACTTTTTTTTAACGTTTTTTATCTTTATTTAATGCACTCATCAATAGTTCTTCCGAAAATTCTGTTATCGCATGATTATCCATTAAATTAAGATTTGTTTTTGGCGTAAAGTTCTTTACCATATTTTGAAAAGGAAGTGCAAGGTCCTTACGTTTTCCCTTTGTCACTCCAAAAACAGCAGCACTTATACCAATGCCTAATAGAGATGCCCACATAGCTCCTCTACTTTTTCGTTTTCTTCCAAACATATTGAAAAACGGCTGAACATTTACTTTTTTCATCCAAAGCACTCCTTCATATTGAAATGGAAAGGAATCTCCCCCTTCCATTTCATTAATTTGCGCGTAATCGCTTAAAATATTAGAAGGAAACTGAACATAATTTGTTATTTGCTGGTAAGTTTTTGAGTGATATATATTTTAATGGTCAATTATTTGTTTACATAATATTTCTATTGTTACTTGTTATTTCGGAGCACTATTTAGAAAGAACCTCTCTCCACTAGTTATCATAAAATGCTAAAAGATCATTGAGGTGGTGTCTTTATTTATGGGAGGTTTAACCTATATTGACTTCTTGGCCAAATTTGGCGTGGGTGGGGCCCATCCAGGTGGGATCCCATTAACAAAAAACATACTGTCTGGTGAAAACATTACAAACAAATCCCGCATTTTAGATGCAGGCTGCGGCACTGGACAAACAGCGGCATATTTATATCAGCAATATAAGGCAATGGTAGTAGGACTTGAAATCAATCCAATCATGATAGATAAGGCAAGAAGGCGCTTTCAATCATTAAATTTACCCATTCAGTTAATCCCAGGGTCTGTTGAGAAACTTCCCTTTAAAGACAATAGCTTTGACTTTATTTTATCTGAATCCGTTTTAGCTTTTGTTAATAAACCGACCGCACTAAGAGAATTTTATCGAGTCTTAAAAAAAGGTGGACGTTTTATTGCAAACGAAATGACGATAAACACAAAGCTAAGTCAGGATGAAGAAGCTGAAATCATGAAATTTTATGCTTTAGATTCATTATTAATGGAGGATGATTGGAGAAAGTTATTAGAGAAAACAGGCTTCCAAGATATTGTTCTAAAAATCGAAAACACCGCTATCAGTCATGGGAACAATACAGCAGAGTTCAATTTCTCCAAAAATTTTGAACCTGAACTTTTCCAAATATTAAATGAACATGGAAATATTGTCTTAAAATACCAGGATATTTTAAGCTATCGAATCATCTCTTGTTCGAAATCTTAATTGTTTATTACAAGCCTCTCTCCTAAGTGTGTTTATCAGAGGCTTTTTTACTGCACTGCTATTTCCTAACTTTCGCATGTATATTAAAGACATCTCGTTGAAAAATATGTGGTGAAAGGATAGGTGAAAACCTTGGATAAAACTTTGGGCTACTTAAGAGAAACTTTGTCAAATTACACTGATGACCATTCCGAAGGCAAGCATATTTACCGCAAACTATCGGAAGGTCGCTATGCCTCCGAAGGATCCTTTGTTCGAGATTTGAACCAAAAAGAAATTGCATTTTTAAATAGAATGCTGCCGAAAGAAATTAACTATGCAAAAGAAGAGCAAGATGAAAAAAGGGCTCACGAGCTAAATGAAGTGTTTGAGCTTTTATTCTGAGAGATTTACTTTATAAAAAAGATGGCAGGAAAAGGGAAATATCCTGCCATCTTTTTTGGAAATAATTCATTTTTCGCAAAATTATTTCCGAGGTAAGCGCAAGGTACGACAAAAGTACCATTCATCAACTCGGGATTTTCAGCATTATCTGACATGAAAATACAAGAAACACATCAAACTAATCGTGATTTTACCGCATTTTAGCCCCATAACGACAAATTGCCAATTTACGTCCAATTTCTACTATAAAGTCAAAGTTCCGCAAAAAAGAAGCCGATGTTTCCCAGCTTCTAATGGATGTCTTTTTTCTTAAATCTGCCACCACGTACCTCAGCGATATCCGCAACAGCTAGAAAGGCACTGTCATCATTTTCAGTAACAATTTCCTTCAATTTTGCTTCTTCAAGACGATTGATAACGCAAAAGATGACTTTTTTATCATCACCAGAATATGCGCCCTCACCATTGATATATGTGACACCTCGCCCCAGACGACTCATAATAGCGTCACCAATTTGCTTAGCATTGTCACTAATGATCCAAACGGATTTAGATTCATCAAGGCCAGTAATGGTAATATCAATCGTTTTGTAAGCAACAAAATAGGCAATAAGTGAATACATTGCACGGTCCCACGTAAACACAAAACCGGCACACCCGAGGATAAAAAGATTAAAGAACATAATAATTTCTCCGACGGAAAAAGGAAGCTTTTTATTAAAAAGAATCGCTAAAATTTCGGTACCGTCCAATGACCCTCCATAGCGAATCACTATGCCTACGCCTATACCTAGCACAATTCCTCCAAAAACCGTCGCAAGGAGAATATCCTGTGTAAAAGCTGGGACTGGATGGAGTAGAGTAGTTCCAATAGAAAGAATGAGAATCCCATAAAGGGTTGATAATGCGAAGGTTTTTCCTATTTGTTTATAACCAATAAAGAAAAAAGGTATATTAAGAATAAAGAGGAATATCCCTAATTTCCAACCTGTAACATACGAAAGCATAATAGAAATCCCAGTGATTCCACCATCAATTACATTGTTGGGAACGAGGAAAATTTCTAAGCCCACTGCCATCAGGGTGGCACCTAGAGTGATTAATAAAATGCGTTGCAGGATCTTTCTCTTTGTTAATCTCCGGTGCTGAATTTTCGCCATAATCTCTTCCTGTTGTTGAATTAAATTTAATTCTTGTATTCCTGACATTATCTGGCCCCTTTCAAAAATAATTTCCTACCTTTATTATAACGAATGATCAGTACTATTTATAATAAAATGCTTCTTTATTCTATACTCCTCGAATGAAAAAGAAGCTACCTCAACTAGTGAAGTAACTCCTTAATTTTATTAACACCTTAGGGGACCCAACCATAACATCAGCTGATAGATAATAAACTGAAATTCCCTTTTAGCAATCTTATCAATCTAAATGGAAACCTTTACCTTTCCCCGATGAGTGTTTGTTCCGTTGAATTCCATTAATTCACATGGAATTAATGGAATTCAAATTCCTAAAAGAAACAAATTCTCGGTTTGACACCGATTGCGACTCATTATTCCATCATTTGGGCTTCTAGGCTTCTTGGCAATTCATCCATTTTGAAAAAGGTTCAATATTATTCATATTGATAAATCTTTAACTTTTTCCTTTGATATGGTTGCTATGGAATACATAGATACCTATTATGAAAGGATTTAGTTTTAGGATTTAGCCTTTCCATAGAAGTGTGACAATCGCTCCACCAGCCGAATGATTTTAAAGGAATAACCTTATACCTTACTACTCTTTCACGAACGGAACGAACACAAATGGTTGAGTCTCCTAAGATGTTAACTTTTATTCTATCCTTTACAACTAAATTATAACATGGAATTTTTTGAATTTACGGACTACTTGTGTCAAAAATGTGAATTATTGGGTATTTAGGTTAATGAGTTACAGGGGATATTATAGAAAACTGAGTCCTTATGGAAAGGAATGCTCTAACCTATGATTAAAGCCATTAATACCTACGCAAAACCTTTTGAAACAATTGATGATCTTGACCCATTAATAGCCGCTATTGGTGATAAAAGATTTGTCCTACTGGGTGAATCTTCTCACGGCACTTCAGAGTTTTATACACTTCGTGCAGAGTTAACAAAAAGACTAATCAAGGAAAAAGGGTTTTCATTTATTGCTGTTGAAGGTGATTGGCCTTCCTGCCAAAGCATCAATCGATACATTAAAGGATTTAACCAATCGTCACAAGTCATTAGAGATGTGCTCGAGGATTTTAATAGATGGCCAACCTGGATGTGGGCGAACCAAGAAGTCATTGGGCTCATTGAATGGTTAAAAGAATATAATCACCATAATAACAGAGCCCAAAAAGTAGGTTTTTATGGTTTGGATGTGTATAGTCTTTGGGAAAGTATGGATGAAATTGTTCATTATTTAGAAAGGACCAATTCTCCCAGCTTTAAGGAGGCCAAAAAAGCATTTTCTTGCTTTGAGCCCTTTAATCGCAATCATGAATCCTATGCTGTTTCAGCCGGATACCTCTCTGAGAATTGTACAAAGGAAGCACTTGAACTTCTCGCATCCATCCGGAAAAACAAATGGAAATTCGATGACGACCAGGAAAACGGCTTGAATATGGAGGTAAATGCCATTGTTACAGCAAATGCAGAGGAATATTATAGGACAATGGTCACTAGTGATTCTAAGTCATGGAATGTTCGAGACAGGCATATGGTCGAAGCACTCAACTCAGTACTAAGATTTTATGGTGATGATGCAAAGGTAATCATATGGGAGCATAATACACATGTAGGTGATGCCCGGGCAACTGATATGAAGGATGAAGGAATGGTGAATGTCGGACAACTAATTAGAGAAGAAAACGGGGCCGATAATGTTTTTATTGTAGGGTTTGGTACGTATAGCGGTACGGTAATTGCCTCCACCGAATGGGGAGTTGACTTTCAAAAAACGGAGGTACCTCCCGCTCAACCCGGAAGCTGGGAATCACTTATGCATAAGACAGGGGCTGTAAATAAATATTTGATATTTACTGATCAGAACCGTCATGAATTTACAACAACGATTGGGCATAGAGCAATTGGTGTGGTATACCGGCCGGAATACGAACAATATGGTAATTACGTCCCATCGAAAATGGGGCTGCGATATGATGGATTTATTTTTATTGATAAAACAAATGCGTTGCATCCGCTAGTTCTAGAAAATATTCTTGTCTAATGGGATTTTCCAGATAAAGTTTCAGGGAAATTTAGAATTAACCCAAAAAAACATTAAATACATATCCACCCGAATAATCCACATACTATTTTTGTAATTTCATTTTATATCACGAAAGAAGGATTATGTAATGACAGTAGGAACTCAGGTAAAACAAGCATTAGCTGGACTAAAAAGTGCACAGGCAAGTTTTGAAGGATTCGCATTAGCAACTGATAACCAAAATGCAAAGCAGCTTTATCAACAAGCAGCCCAACAAACCCAGTCGGTTCTTGATAGTTTAGAACCACGTCTTCAAGAAATTTTGAACGAAGAACCACAATACAATCAATAAAAGCAGTTTTAGGTTGGCGATTCTGCCAACCCCTTTTTTCATTTGTTTAATCCCCACGAAAGGAAGTAATTTTGTGACAATCGCATCAAATGTCAAGCAATGTCTCTCTACCATTAAGGGAATCGAAGCACAATTGTCTTCCTTCGCCTTAAATTCACTCGATAAGGACGCTCAAGCTATTTTTCATGAAGCTACACTAACGATTGAAGAGGTAAAGAAGGATCTACAATACCGTGTTTTGGAACTTGAACGACATGAACCCCAATATATGGGTTCATAAAATTTTGAGGTGAGAAACTAATGCCAGATTGGATTTTTATCATAAGTCGTTCATTAATTTTTTTGGGACTTTTATTTATTACAACAAAAGTACTTGGAAAGAAACAAATCTCTGAGCTCTCTTTCTTTGAATATGTTGCAGGAATTACCATTGGAAGTATTGCCGGTGAAGTAGTTACTGGACTAGAAGCAAATGTATGGCATGGAATGTTAGCCGTCCTAATTTTCTTCTTGGTAACTTGGCTTGTTGACTTTGCCTCTCTAAAGAGTAAAGCTTTTCGTGATTTTGCTGAAGGTAAAGGAACCGTCGTCATTAAAGATGGGAAGGTCCTAGAAAATAATTTGAAAAAAGAAAAATATTCGATAGACGAACTTTCTGCGTTACTTCGACAAAAGGATATTTTTAGGATTGCAGATGTAGAATTTGCTGTGTTGGAACCGCGTGGAAATTTAAGCACACTTTTAAAAACAGAAAACCGTCCTTTGACACCTAAGGATTTACAAATGAAAATGGCGAAAGAAAAAGAACCACAAACAGTCATTATGGACGGGAATATCATTGATGAATCATTAAGATGTTCCGGAAAAGGCAGAGGCTGGCTTTATACAGAGTTAGAAAAACTAGATGTGACTCTTGATAATGTCTTCATAGGGCAAGTCGATTCCTATGGAGAGCTAACGGTCGATCTATATGATGATAAAATTCAAGTGCCAGCACCCGCTCAACGTCCATTACTCCTGGCTACACTAAAAAAAGTGCAGGCTGATTTAGAGATCTTTTCTCTTGAGACAGATTGTGATAAATCAAAAGCAATGTACAAGAGAAATTCAGTAAAGGTACAAGAAACAATTGACAAGCTTAGTCCCTATTTAAACGGTTAAAAAAGGTCAGGAACTACCAAAACAATCCTTATCAATCTAAATTGATAAGGATCAAACATTTCTAGGCACAGTTTTTTCAGGACTTTCACTGCGATGATTTTTCGGGTTACTTTTATGCGAAAAAAAGCTGTGCAGGATCATTCCGACCATTACCAATACCATACCAAACCAGGATAATTCATTCGGGAAAACAGTATTCAAAATTAACAATTCTCCTATTACTGCAAATAAAACCTCTATTGATTGCGTGGCCTCCACAGCAGCAAGCTTTTGCATATTTCCTCTAACAAGATCCGTTGCTTTAAAAAATAGAATGGTTGCAATCACTCCTGAGGTTACCGTAACAAGGCCTGATTGGACTATTTGTCCTTTGCTTGGTGGACCAACAGTAAATAAACCATAGACAGATAAAACAACCCACAATGGCAGACTCATATTGGCATCCCTAATACCCGTTGAAAGACATCAAGACGCCCTCCGCAAATATCCATCATTTTTCTGTTTCCAAGCGGATAGGCAAATGAAGCGATTAGTACCGGAAGGACGCCTAAGGCTATTGCAGCAATCGATATGTGATTTGCCTGTTCCAATTGCATCAGAATAATTCCTAGAAGGATGATTAATGACATCCCTAAACCTTTAAAAGGAATTCTCCGTTTTTTCTGGATTGGTCCTTTATCAGTCATAACCATTTCGTAAAAAAGTGGGGCCAGCAAGGAACCTGAGATGATTGTAACCTGCCATGTTCTTTTCATTACTTGTTGTTAATTTGTTTTTAGTAATCAGGTGCATACTACCATTTTTTAAAGCATAAAGTTTTTGGGATAAGGATGAAACTTTATTGTCCCCCCCTCGTAAAAATGGATGGAATGATTTTAAAAAAGTGAGGTTGATACCAATGTTTGGAAAAGTAGCCGCGGATATTTTGGGATTAAGTGATGTGGGTTCTGTCATTAAGCCGGAAAATTACGATAAGGTGGACGCAGATGATTATGTCATGCATGAAGACAATGAAAAAATTTATTTTCTTATCAAATCAAAGTCTGATGAATACTGTTTTACAAACAACGCCCTTATCCATTTAGATGGGACAAGTGCAACCAGCAAAAAGCGAATGCTCCACCGCTATAGTTATGCAACGAATAGAATTTCAGAGGTAAAACTCGAAACGGCCGGAACCGTTGACCTTGATGTAGAAATAAAATTTAAAATCGGCTCAGTTCCTTTCTCCATCGACGTTCATAAGAAACATATTGAAGAAGTTAAGGATTTATATAAAGCCTTAATCAAAATTTCAGAAATCTCACATGAAAATGAAATTTCGCTTCAGTTTGCTAAACAAAGCCTTGATGTCGCTTCCACTACTCTCGGTCGTGTGACAAGTGCAGACAGCAACTTGGTTGTTCAATTCAAAATGCTTAATCAAGCAGCCTTTCAGTGGTTAGAAGATAGCAAAAAACAATATATAGTAAAAGATTTTGGCTATGTGTTTGAAAAGTATATTAATAACTAATAAATTAAGTATGCGCATGAAAAATTATCATGCGCCTACTTTTTTATCTATAATCTATTAATACATCCTCCAATGGTAAACGTGTTGTATTGAAAGCAGGTGCTGCCGCCTTCCCTAGTGAAATCAACACAATTGGGAAAAGTCGATCGGAGACATTGAACATTTTCACGAATTTATCTTTATCAAATCCACCCATTGGAACGGTGTCATACCCTCTGTCTTTTGCAATTAACATCAACTGCATCGATACTAAACCAGCATCAAATGAGGCAATATTTTTCAAGACTTCTTCTGGAGCAAGTGGGTATGTTTTATTTGTACCTTCTATTAATCGATTCATATTAGCTTCGTCCATCAAACCAGCCTCGTATGCACTTCGATAGACTTTTTCCACACTTTTATACATTTCCTTATCGCCTAATACTGCAATAACGGCAGACGCTGTTTCTACTTGCTCTTGATTGTTGGCGATTGATCTTAGTTCCTTTTTCGCCTCTTGATCTTGAATAACAATAAAACGCCATGGTTGAAGATTACTAGAGGATGGTGCTTGTGTCGCTTCTTTTAGCATATCTTTAATTTCTTCTTGAGAAATATTGTATGTTGAATCATATTTTCTGACAGAGTGACGTTCTTTTATCACTTCAGATAAACTTTTTATTAATGTGGTTTGCATGAGAGATTTCCCCCTGTGAATTTTTAGCTTACTAAAAGTAAGTTCTAATTCATCTTACTATTAGTAAGTACCTATCGTCAAGTAATTCAAATATGGTATTATACAGTTAGAAAAGTAAAAAAGAGGGATTTTATATGAGTGAACCTAACCACCAAGATTGTATGACTCATTCTGCAGAGGAAATTAAACATATATGTATTAACTTTCATAAGGCAATCGAATTTATTGGCAAACGTTGGATGGGTTCTGTTATTTATACGCTTATGGAAGGACCGAAGCGGTACCATGAAATAATATCATCTATTCCAGGAATATCTGATCGTCTCTTAACCGAACGCTTACGTGATTTAGAAAATGAGGGATTGATTGTCAAAAACGTCATTACTACCTCTCCAAAAAAAGTGGAATATGAATTGACTCCAACTGGTAAAGAACTAGATGAGGTTATTCATGTGCTAATGAAATGGGTAAAAAAACGAGGGAAATCTCTGTGATTCACTGTCTCTATTTTAAATAAGGTTATGTTAAAGCTTATTGTTGATATTGGCACCCTGTTGACCTTCGTTCCAGGCGCGAAGACTCCTGCGTGCGGTTCCCCGGACCGCCCGCGAACCGCACGCACCTAGAACGGAAATCAACAGGCAGTTTAACAAAGCCTTAACTAAAAAAGGCTTGCATCTATTTGATAGATGCAAACCTTTTTTTATGGACTTGGCCGATGAAACAGCCCCATGACTTCAATTGTTTCGGTAATATTGACAAATGCTGATGGATCAACTTCTGAAATTAAGTTTTTAACTTCATTAAGTTCGTATCTAGAAATTACCGTTATCATTACGTTCCGTTGGTGATTAGAGTAGCCGCCAACCCCATCCATAATCGTCAAGCCTCGATACAAATTTGTCAGTAAATGATCTCTCATTTCTTCGCCCTTTTCTGTAATGATCATTAAAGTTAATTTAGCATGATCTGTATAAATTGCATCTACCACTTTACCTGTAACAAAAATGGAAACCAAGGTATAAAGAGCAGAATCCCAATCAAATAAAAATCCACTGATCAAGATGACGACTGCATTCATACCTGAAAGTAAAACACCAATCGGAAAATCCCTTTTTCTCGCGACAATCATGCCAATAATATCAAATCCCCCGGTCGATCCAGAACAGCGAAAAACTATTCCGACACCTAACCCGGTTAAAGCACCTCCGAAAATAGAAGAGAGAATCCTATCATCGGCAATGGCATGAACGGGAATTAAATAAAGGCCGATTGAAATAATTATTACAGCAAAGATGGAATTCACGATAAATCTTTTCCCTAACATTTTATAACCAATAATCAATAACGGAAAATTCAGCAGGAAATTTGCCACCCCTGTATTAACAGGCGAGATCATCCCTAAAATCATAGAAATTCCGCTCAATCCACTGCTTAATACTTCATGAGGGATTAAAAAAAGGTTAAAAGCAACCACAACAATTAGAGATCCCGAAATCATTCCAACAATCTGCATGGTAAAAATCCTCCTATGAAAAACAGGCAATTAATTCTATTTAAAAATAATACCGATTCTCTCTTTTAAAGTAAATTAAATAATTTATTAAAAAAAACTCAATTATCTGTCTATTCTAATTGATTGAATAAAGACTTCTCATTTCTGGAATAATATATTATTGACAATTATAAAATAATATTTATACTTTAGTAATATATTAACTATATATGATAAATCCTCATCAAAACCGATGAGGTAGAGGTCGCGGTTTTTATCAGTAAAGCGGACGAGATGAGAGAGACATCCCTGACTCCGTTTGAAAGGAAAAGCTGCCGAAGTGTGCTTTCATCTCTGAAAAAGCATGCTGGGGCTGTCTCCAAATAGGAACAGAACTGTCACGCTTAAACCTACCAGCTAAGCGTGTTGAGCTATCTTTCGGAAGGTATGATGCGGGGTATTTACAATGCCATCGATACTTCTTCGATGGCATTTTTTTATTCCAAACTCCTTCTCGAAAAAATTAGAAAAAGAGGAGTCAAGACAATGCAAACAGCAAGAGTATTAAAAGAGAGTGAATATACTAGTGACTTAACAATACAACAGGATCCAACGGAATTAAAACGAAGTTTAAAATCCCGTCACCTCACAATGATTTCCCTTGGCGGGACGATTGGCACTGGACTTTTTCTAGCTAGCGGCGGCGCTATCCATAGTGCGGGACCCGGCGGGGCAATCCTTTCCTACCTTGTTATTGGTATTATGGTTTACTTTTTGATGCAGGGCTTAGCAGAAATGGGTGCCTATATGCCAGTTGCCGGAAGCTTTAGTACGTATGCAACCAAATTTGTCGATCCTTCCCTTGGTTTTGCCCTAGGCTGGAACTATTGGTATAACTGGGCAATTACGATTGCTGCCGAATTAGCTGCTGTAACAATGATTATGAAATTCTGGTTTCCACATACGCCTTCATTCATTTGGAGCGGCATCTTTTTAGTAATCATGTTTCTATTAAACTATCTTTCTGTTAAAGGATTCGGAGAAGCAGAATATTGGTTTTCCTTAATTAAAGTTGTTACAGTTATTATTTTTATCGTTACTGGTACTTTAATGATCTTCGGCATCATGGGTAATGAAGCAATCGGCTTCAAAAACTTCACTGTTGGTGATGCTCCATTCCACGGCGGCTTTATGTCCATGCTGGGAATCTTTATGGCTGCAGGCTTCTCCTTCCAAGGAACAGAGCTTTTAGGTGTTGCTGCTGGTGAAACGGAGGATCCAAAGAAAGCTATTCCTCGTGCAGTGAAACAAGTTTTCTGGCGCATTTTATTATTCTATGTATTGGCTATACTAGTAATCGGACTGCTTATTCCATATACAAACGGGAATTTAGCAAATGGGGATATAACTGTTAGTCCATTTACGCTGGTTTTTCAAAAGGCAGGCATCGCTTTCGCCGCTTCAATCATGAATGCTGTTATTCTTACAGCTGTATTATCGGCAGGAAATTCAGGAATGTATGCATCCACTCGGATGCTTTGGGATTTGGCCCGTCAAGGCAAAGCACCGAAATTCCTTGGTAAATTAAACAAAAAAGGTGTTCCAGTCAATGCCTTAATTGCAACAACCTTAGTGGGAACACTCGCATTTCTTGCTTCCTTCTTTGGGGATGGAACGGTTTATGTATGGTTGTTAAACGCTTCTGGTATGTCCGGCTTTATCGCATGGCTCGGTATTGCAATATGTCATTATCGATTCCGTAAAGCATTTGTCGCCCAAGGTAAGGACCTTAGCTTGTTACCATATAAATCAAAATTCTTCCCTTTTGGTCCGCTCTTCGCGTTTGCCGTTTGTGGGTTTGTTGTCTTAGGACAAAATTATTCAGCATTCACGGGTGACCAAATCGATTGGAACGGTGTTTTTGTTTCATATATCGGACTGCCATTATTCCTTATTGTATGGCTAGGATATAAATTCACAAAGAAAACTAAGGTTATACCTTTAGAAAAGTGTGATTTAAGAAATTAGTTTGTTTAGAAAATAGCACGCGAAAATTTTCGCGTGCTATTTTCTTAATCCAATAAAAAAAACAGACTCAATTGAAGAGCCTGTTTTTAAGTATTACGCTTCCTTTTCCTCAGATGACCAAATGTATAAGTCTTCAATAGAGCAATTTAATTCTCTTGAAATTGTCATCGCAGTATTTAAGTTCATCACTTTTTTGGACAAGTAGTCGTTAAGCTGAGTTTGAGGAATACTTGTATTCCGTTCCAAACTTTCCAGGTCCATGCCGTTTTTTGATAATAAATCTTTGAGGTTACTTTTTTTTGCTTTATAATTTGTCAAAATGACACCTCACTTTTTTAAAAGCATAACACATTAAGTTCGTAATTGAAAGGAAGAAGGGTTTCCCCCTTTCCATCTTGGCTTATGTTATACTTAATTAGGAATAGGTAAAGGAGTGTGAAACATGAAAAGCTCAAACAATCTGTACAAAAACGGACAGTCAGTTAACATTAAAGAAACTGGCGAGGTCGTCACAATTTTAAAATCACAATATGTTAAAAACATGAAAAGATATTCTTATATCGTTAAGGAACATCCAGAAACATTCTTTTTTGAAGAGGAATTAAAGGTTCTTTAATAAATAAAAAGGAGAAGGCCGATTCTGTGAATCAGCCTTCTCCTTTTTAAATTTGTTTTAAAACTCGGCATTTCCAGTTGTTCTCGGGAATGGAATGACATCTCTAATATTAGTCATTCCAGTTAAGTACATAATTAAACGCTCAAAACCAATACCATAACCAGAATGTTTCGTACCGCCATATTTTCTTAATTCAAGGTACCACCAGTAATCTTCTTCATTCATACCAAGATCATTAATTTTCCCAGCCAAAATTTCTTCGCGTTCTTCACGCTGGCTGCCGCCAATCAATTCACCAATTCCTGGGACAAGTAAATCAGTTGCCGCTACTGTTTTGTTGTCTTCATTTAATCTCATATAGAAGGCTTTAATTTCTTTTGGATAGTCTGTTACAAATACTGGGCGTTTGAATACTGTTTCACTTAAATAACGTTCATGCTCGGTTTGCAGATCAAGCCCCCACTCTACTGGATAGGCAAAAGTTTCTCCGGACTCCCTTAATATATCAATGGCTTCGGTATATGTCACACGGCCAAAGTCTGCTGTGTAGGCATTATTTAGACGATCCAATAACCCCTTTTCGATAAAGCTGTTAAAGAAATTCATTTCTTCAGGGGCTTGTTCAAGTACATAGCCAATCACAAATTTCACCATTTCTTCAGCCAAGTCCATGATATCTGGAAGCTCAGCAAAGGCAAGTTCAGGTTCTACCATCCAAAATTCCGCTGCATGTCGAGCAGTGTTAGAGTTCTCTGCTCTAAACGTTGGGCCGAAGGTATAGACATTCCGGAAAGCTAAGGCAAACGCCTCAGCCGAAAGCTGTCCGCTAACAGTCAAATTAGTTTCCTTGTTAAAGAAATCCTTGGTTAAATCTGTTTTGCCTTCTTCATTTTTTGGAGGATTGTCCATATCTAGTGTTGTCACTCGGAACATTTCTCCTGCACCTTCTGTATCACTGCCGGTAATAATTGGTGAGTGAACATAGACAAAACCTTTATCTTGGAAGAATTTATGCAATGCATAGGAAGCAAGTGATCTCACACGAAAAACAGCTGAAAACGTATTGGTTCTTGGTCTCAAATGGGAAATTGTTCTTAAATATTCAAACGAATGCTTTTTCTTTTGTAAGGGATAATCTACATTTGACGAACCTTCTATCACGATATTAGTTGCTTTAATTTCAAAGGGCTGCTTCGCTTGAGGAGTATAAATAAAGTCTCCTTCAATCCTAATGGATGAACTAATTGGTAACTTTGCAATATCCTTAAAGTTCTCTAATTGCTCATCAAATACAATCTGCACCCCTTTAAAAAAGCTGCCATCATTTAATTCAATGAACCCAAAAGTTTTAGAGTCGCGAATCGTGCGAATCCATCCAGATAACTGGACTTTTTGTTCAATATAGCTTTCCGTATTTCTGTACAAATCCTTGATTAAGGCCTGTTTCATTGGTTTTCCTCCTAAATCTTATGTAAAAAAGTAAAAAACCTTCCATCCCTTTTGGGACGAAAGGTAAAATTCACCGTACGATCATCGTATTTCTTTTATCCCTTCAATATTATATAAAATACCATATCAAATAAGCAATTTTCAACAAAATTTCCGGTATGAAAGAGATTTATTTTAGTTTTTTGTAGATTCTTTTGAAAACGTGTCATTTTGAGTACAAAAATGGGCAGAGAGCCATTCTTGGCGGTCAAGTAAGGCTGCTTTGCAATTGGTAAATAGATGATCGGTATCATACCAGATGATTTTTTTGGGAGAACTTGCAGCAGAATAAAAAGTGGCAGCATGGCCATGTTCGATAAATTCGTCATTTTTGGCGAATTGGAAGAGTAATGATGCCGGCGCAGCATTTTTTACATAGTGGATGGCATCTAATTTTCTAAGACTTGAAATAAAATATTCAAATCTTTCAGGCGGTAAAAAGCTGCGAATGATGGCTGCGATTGGATGTTCACTAGTCAGTTGCCACTCTGAAGCCTCCCCATACCCTGATATTAAGACAAACGTTTTAATGAGCGAATCAATTCCTGAAATTACCCCGCCACAAGCCGCTCCAAAACCGTGGCCAACAAAAGCAATCCGGGCTTCATCCACAATCGTAAGCTTACTAAGTAGTGTAACTCCCATCCTAATATCCATTATAGTATGAATGTATTCTTGAATATCCGCTAAGGCTTCAATTTTTTTTGTGAATTTTTTCCTATCAAGATCGTCCGGTTGACTATTCCTACCGAAAAGCGGTGCTTCAATTAGGAGGGAAATATAACCTTTTGTTGCAAGCAATTTTGCTTCATGAAAAAATGTTTTTCTATTTCCTTGACTAGGGTGCATAAAAATGACAGCAGGAAATGGTCCTCCCTTGTTAGGAATAAAAAGAAAGGCAGGTATCCTCCTATTGAAAAGGCTTTCATAATTGACATCATAAATAGAATAACCTTCTTTTGAAATAGATGAAATCACCTCAAATCCTGCTCGTGTTTCTACATCGTAATCAAACATTCTTTACCGCCCCCGCGAAGATTCTTTTTTACTAATTTATTTGAATTTTCAGATTAATAGAACGAATAAATCCATAAATCTCTTATCCGTACAATATCCCTTAAGTTTTTTAAAATTTTCAGAATAATAGCAGGAAAAACGTTGCTTATCGTCGAAATAGTAAAAAAATGTTTATACTTGATTTAAGAGGAGTGTTTGATGTGGACAAGATCACATGTATTGCCTACCTTTTATACAAGTCATCTACGAATCAAGACATTAGAGAAAAAGCTATCCAATTATTGAATGGAGATGTATCAATTCGTGATTTAAAAAGAAATATATCTATTCAAGCCAATCTGGTCATCGCTGAATCGTTCCTGAAAAAGAATAAAATCGATAAAGATCAAGTTCAGCAATTTGCTGAGCAATTTATGTATCAAGAAATTTAAGGTATCCATTTTGGATAATTATCCAATTTGTTTTTCATAACACAAAATACCAGTTCCATTTTGTGTTGTTGCAGTACTATAATAGATAAATCCTAATGATTCCCAAAAGCGTTGAGCCTTTTTATTTTCTTTTAAGACACCAATTCTAACACACTTCATTCCTCGTTTAAGCATCTCATGTTCGTATGCTGCAAAAGCTTGTGCACCGAAACCATAACCTTGATAATCACTATGAAGCAGTAAAAGACCAAGCCAGGGGTAATGGTCCTTCGGATTTTCTAATAAGTAGTCAATTATTCCAATATAGGTGTCATCAAGCTTTATAAATGCACTGTTAGTATTAGGATTTAAGAATTCTTCTTCCATGTCAGCAAGTGTTCTTGCCTCTTTGCCATTTTCAAAAATATTATATTCTGGATTCGAGTTTATCATTTCGAGTGCAATAAACAATGTTGCTTTTGTTACCTCTTCAAAATGCATTGAATTTGTTTACCTCCCTATTGTTTTTATAAAACAATTATATCAAAACTGAAAGTTTTAGTAACATTTGTCGAAAAAATATCGTCATAATTATTTAAATTACTTAATACACTGAATCGTTTTGTAATTTATGACTACACTTTTTACTAATAATTTAAACATAGAAAAGGAGATTCAATTATGGTACAAGTAGAAGTAACAGTAACCTTCGAAGGAAAAAGCTATTTAACGAATGTCATTGCTAATCGGGAAACATCCGATGATGAATTATTCCAACTTGCATTAGAACAAGTTCAAAAACAATGGAAAAAATAATATAGCAAAAAACAGCGGAAATGGATTCGGCTGTTTTTTAATTTTTTCTAGTTAGGTTATGAATTTGGCGCAAATGCATAGTACTTTTAACATAGCCTAAACTTAAAGAAGCTGTGTGCTCAGGTCATCGAGACATACAGCTTCTTTTTCATTAGCATTTACTTGGTTTTACAAGTGTGTAGGTATCTTTAGGAGCAACCTCCATTAGCGGACTAATCCTAGATGTTGCGATCATGTGAAGTTCATGCATGGCCCTTGTGCAGACGGTATAAAATAATTTGCGTTCACTTTCTTTTTTATATTGAGAACAATCGTACAAAATAACGGCATCAAATTCAATTCCTTTCGCAAGATAGGAGGGAATAACGAGAATTCCTTTCTCATACGAAATCGTTCCTTTTTCAATTAGATGGAGCGATACCTCGTTCTTGAGCGCTTCAAAGGCCCTTTTGCTCTCATCGGCTGTCCTGCAGATTACAGCAATGGTTCGATGGCCATCATTTTGAAAATCTTTAATTGTTTTGATTATTGTTCGCGTAATTTCATCGGGTTCTATTTCAGTAACTAACGGCTTCCTGCCCGTGCGGTTAAAGGGTTCAATATTTTCTCCACCCTCAATCAACGCACTGGTAAAGTTAACAATCTCTTTTGTCGATCGATAGGTTTTTGTAAGGACAAACGATTCTATTGTCTCTCCCGAGATATTTAGGTCAGATAAAACCGTTTCTGCACCAGTGGCACCAGAAAATATCGCTTGATTAAAATCACCGAGTAAAGTCATTTTGCTAAAAGGAAATAGCTTTTGTATAAAAGCAAACTGGAAGGGTGAGTAATCCTGTGCTTCATCAATAAAAATATGACGAATAGTAGATTTGGACTTACGACCTTCAATTAAATCCTGGAGATAAACATATGGTGTGGCATCTTCATAAGGAATTTTCATATCCTTTAATTTCTTCACTGTCTTCCTGCAAATTTGGTCCCAATCAACAGGTAAGCGTTCACCCATATTTTCAGCTTGCTTAAAAAGTTGGTGATAAATTTTGGGAGAATCAATAAACCGCAAACTTTTTACTCTCGCAAATATTGGCCTGAATTTTTCTTTTACGACCATTTCAGCAAGGAGTTTTTGCTCCTGCTCAAAATCATCAAATGTATTTTCCGAAAATTGATTTTTTTCCTGAAGTTTTTTGAAGGCCTCCATAAAGGCTTCTTTATCGAGAAATTGGACTTCTTCCTCCACCCAGCTTCTCGAACGCTCTTGTCTAACCTTCCGCTTTAAATCTCTTAAAAGCCATTCCTTTACAAGCTGCATGCGGTTGGGTATGCTAATGCTTTCTTCTAGTGAATAAAAATAATCATGGATCTCCTTTTTAGAAATCAATACATCTCCTCTAAATATTAAATCCCTAAAAATTAGACCCCTTTTCGTTAATCCATGCGCATATCGATCAATGATATTTTTATATTCAAGACTTGCTTTAAAACGAATACCTTCAACTCTAAGTTTATATTCCTTTTCATCATCATATTCACTTAACAAATATTCCATTTGCGTAAAGGCGTCTTCCACATTAAATTCTTTACCTAATCGAGAATGTAAATATTCCTGAAAGGTGGATTGCTGCATATTTTCTTCACCTAACTCTGGTAAAACCGTTGCTACATAGCTATTAAACAAAGGGTTAGGTGAAAAAAGCATAATATTTTCTGAATTCAATGTCCCTCGATAACGGTAGAGCAAATAAGCAACCCGTTGCAGGGCAGCAGAAGTTTTTCCACTTCCTGCTACACCTTGGACGATCATAATTTTCGCCTGCTCATTGCGAATAATTTCATTTTGCTCTCGTTGAATAGTAGCAACAATGCTTTTCATTTGCGTACTCGCGTTGTTTCCAAGAACCTCCTGAAGCATTTCATCTCCGATGGTTACCCCTGTATCAAACATCCCTTTAATTTCTGAAGCCCTAATAATAAATTGACGTTTTAAGTTCATTTCCCCTTCTATCGTTCCTTCAGGGGTACTATATCTGGCAGGACCAGGTGAATAGTCATAATAAAGGCTAGATATAGGGGCACGCCAGTCATAAATCAAAAAATTTTCATCCTGTTCATCCATTAACGATGCAATTCCTAGGTATACCCGGTCCTCTGCTTCTTCCCCGTTTTCTAAAAAATCAATCCGTCCAAAGTATGGGGAATACTTTAACCTTGATAGTGTATTGAGATGTTTATCCAAATGTCTATGGGTCCGCTCACGTTCTGAGAGCAGTTCGGCCTGTTGTTTGATACTCGCTGCTGTTTCTATCATATCATCAGGTTCATCCATATTGACGGTTACATCTTCCCAAAATTCTTTACGTATCTCGAGAACATCAGAACTTACCTTTCCAGCATTTAGCTTTAATTTATTTATCTTTTTTTCGATTTCATTTACAACCGTGGTCACTCTTCTTTGTTCCATTTTCAAGCCTGTGCTCTGTAAATCGCTCATCAAACCACTCCCCAGATAAATGTTTTGGTCATTTGTTGACAATCGAATAAAATCGTGTTAATGTTATAATAGGTAGTTTTCAAGTAATTACATCAATAATTATTTATGCCAAATATCATCTTATCATGCTCCTCCTACATTTTCAAGGAGATTTTTCAATGCCATTAACAAACGCCTTCAGGGGCGTTTTTTTTATTGTCCTATCTAAGTTTATGTAATCCTCAATTTTCTTCCTATCCTTCTTCCTGTAATCCGCAAACTTAAATATATTCTCATTGAATTATTTAATTCGGCCAATCCTAAATACTTATATAGATAGTATTGGAAAAAATTCAAAAAAAATTTATAAAATCTAATTGACAATATGTTTGCTCACAACATATAATTTATCTTGAATTAAGTTATTTTGATTTCAAGATAAACGAATTAAACAAACATACTGGAGGAGAAATAAAATGAAAAAAACTAAATGGGCTCTTGATGCATCACACAGCAGTGTAGATTTTTCTGTTCGTCACATGATGATCGCAAACGTGAAAGGTACTTTCAACAAGTTTGACGCAACGATTGATGCAGATCCAACCGATTTAACAACTGCAAGCATTGAATTTTCAGTTGATACTGCAAGTGTAGACACTCGAAATCAAGACCGTGATGGACACTTGGTTTCTGCAGATTTCTTTGATGCAGCTAATCACCAAACAATGACTTTCCGCTCTACTAAAATTGAAAAAACAGATGACGGCGAATACAATGTTACTGGTGATTTAACACTACGTGGTGTATCAAAACCTGAAACATTTGCAGTTACTTTCGAAGGTCAAGGAAAAGATCCATGGGGAAATGAAAAGGTTGGATTTAGTGCAGAAGGTACGATCAATCGTTCTGAGTATGGCCTAGTTTGGAATGCGGCACTTGAAACTGGCGGCGTCCTTGTTGCTGACAAAGTAAAAATCAACTTACAAATTCAAGCAGCTAAAGCTGAGTAATTAAGATAAATCAAACACATTAAGTCATTTCAGGCGTGAATTCACATCGAATTCACGCATTATTTTTTTATAGAATAGACCCATTGTAAATTAATAGATTAGTCCAATCGGCTATTTTCATATATGATATAACCTTTTTCAAAAAAATTAAAATCGCTGTCGAAAATAATTCAAAAGGACTAAAACTTATCTGAATTAACAGAAAATTAAGGAGATAATCCTATTGTTTTATTTCAATTTTCGAAATATTATTTACTAGCAAGCCAAAAAAATTAGGGGGAGTTTTATGAAGAAACTATTAAAAACAGGTCTATCCACCGCAATAATGGCTGGTACATTGTTTGCCGGTTTTCCGGGCAACTATGCTAGTACATCGGGTGGAGTTCTAGCAAAAAGTCCAACCACTAATTCGCATTCTTATGGTTCACTAGACCTATCGGTAGTAAATGAAGATAAATTACTAGATGCCCTTATTAAACGTGGTGTTATCTCAAAGGGAGCATCTACTGCTGAAAAGCAAAGAGCATTACATAAGTACATAGAATTGAAGGGTAAAGAGGATAAAGTAAAGACATCTGACCCTTTAGCTGCAAAAGTAAAAGCTGGTGATGCAGAAAAACAAAGGAAATTTAAAGACTTCAATAAAGGTCTTTTAAAAGGAAATGGTAACAAAAATGGACAGTTGAAAGGCAATCCTGATCCAGTTAAAGAAGGGACTTCACCTGGAATTCAAAGACAGGGCAAATTACTAACATTAACTGTAGAGTACTCGGACATTGCACATAATAATATAAGGAAGGATGAGACTGATAACTATTATTCTGACTATACTCTACAACACTATGAAGATATGATTTTTGGTAAAAACGGAGTTAAAGGGCCTAATGGTGAAACATTTGTATCCCAAAAGCAATATTATGAACAACAATCTGGTGGAACATATACGATAAATGGACAAGCGTATGGTTGGCTAAAAGTTCCTGGAACTGCAGCATTTTATGGAGCTGATAGTGCTACTGGACATGACAATGTAACCCCAGGTGGATCAAAACAATTGGTTGTCGATACTTATAAAGCTGCACTAGCTGCAGGAATCCCCTTGGAAGATTATGACCTAGAGGATCCACATGATTTTGATAGTGATGGTGATTTCTGGGAGCCAGATGGATTAGTTGACCATCTTCAGATTATTCATGCTGGTATGGGCCAAGAAGCTGGTGGTGGTTCACTAGGAGATAAAGCAATCTGGTCACATCGTTCTGCAAAGTTTGTTGATTTAGACGGTTATGATGAATCAATCCAGCATCCAATTGGAAAACCAGGATTCTACGATTACACAATGATGCCTGAAGACGGAGCTACCGGCGTATTCGCACACGAATATGGTCATGATTTAGGGCTTCCAGATGAATATGATACAATCTATTCCGGTGCTGACGAACCGATTGGATATTGGTCCATTATGTCAGCTGGATCATGGGCAGGAAAAATCCCAGGTTCAGAACCAACAGGCTTCTCTCCTTGGGCAAAGCAATACTTCCAATCTACATTGGGTGGAAAATGGACTGCCCCTACATCTGTAAACTGGGAAGAAGTCTCCACAAAAGGAACACAGTTCTTACTCGACCAAGCAAATTCACCACTTGGGAAAAATAATCAGGCAATTCGAGTAAACTTACCGAAAAAGAAAACCCCTGTTAACACACCTGCTTCTGGAAGCTTTGAATTCTGGGGCGGGCAAAAAGATGAAATGGATACAAATATGGTAACTGATGTAGATTTAACTGGGAAAAATTCTGCTACATTAACATTTGATGCCTGGTATGATATTGAAGAGCAGTGGGATTTTGCTTTTGTTCAGGTTTCTACTGACGATGGTGCTACTTGGAACTCACTAGGGAATTCTAATACTCGTTCGGATGTTGTAGCTGAAGGTTACCCTACTATCTTGAATTCAATGCCTGGTTTCTCAGGTAATTCTAATGGGTGGCAGGCACAATCTTTTGATCTATCAGAGTACAAAGGTCAAAAGATTAAACTTCGCCTTCGCTATGCAACTGACTGGGGTACATCAAATATTGGTTTCTTCGCAGATAATTTAAAGGTTGTTGCTGATGGAGTAACAGTAGTAGAAGATGGTGCTGAAAGCCCGACCTCTCCATTTACATTAAATGGATTCTCGAAAATGGATGGAAATAAACTCACAGACCATTACTACCTTCTCGAATGGCGTAACCATCAAGGTGTTGATTCAGGCCTTGCCAATATTAAACGTGGTAACACATTAATGAGCTATGATGGCGGTTTAGTTGTTTGGTATGTGGATGACAGCTATACAGAAAACTGGACTGGTGTACACCCAGGAAATGGTTTCCTAGGTGTAGTAGATGCCCATCTATCAAAGGATCTGAGATGGCTTTTAGCTGCTGATGGATCTACTCCTGAAGCAAGCACTCGTTATCAAATTGCGGATGCAGCTTTCGGCTTAAATTCTACTTCAGGATTAAACCTAAATTATCCAGGTGTACAGACATTAACTGCTCCAAGTCAAACTGCTGTATCGTTATTCAATGACAGCAATTCGTTTTTAAATACCTTCTTACCTGATGCTGGTCGGGATATCCCGCACTATGGACTTAAAGTTCGAGTTAACGGACAATCCAAAGACAAATCTGTTGGCTCAATCGTAATATATAAGTAATTAAATGAGTTCCACCTTCTTACTTTAGAAGGTGGGATTTTTTTCATATCGACACTTCGAGCGGTCTTCCTATGGAGAAATATAAACTAGTTACTTTTTTATAAAATTTAGATGGCTGATACGAAAATTAAGTTTTTTGCTTTATGAGGACAGGTTTTACATTTTCCCACTGATTTCTGTCTTCATGAACACTTCATGAGGACAAATTCTATACTTTCCCTCTGATTTCTGTCTTCATGAACACCTCATGAGGACTAATTTTATACTTTCCCTCTGATTTCTGTCTTCATGAATGTCACATCAAGATAGATTTTTATATTTCCCTTGGCTTCATTAGAAAAAGGCTGATTCGAAAACCGGCCTTTTTTTCCCCTAAGGACGAATAATCACTCTAGTCCCATTTGGTACCATATCCGCCAGCTGCAAAACATCCCGATTATACATTCTCACACAGCCATGGGAAACGGCTTTTCCAATCGAACTTGGGTCGTTTGTGCCGTGAATCCCGTAACCTTGTTTGGAAAGTGAAAGCCACAACACTCCAAATGGTCCCCCTGGATTATACTGCCGATTTACAATCACAAAATCACCTGTTGGAGTATTCGTCAACATCTTCCCTACCGCGATTGGAAAAATTTTTGCTAGCCTTCCATTGTTATATAATGTAAGTCTTCGTTTTCCGACAGAGATTTGAATGGAAAAGGGTATAGTAGTGGGTTCTGGCAGACCTGGAATTTGGATTTTTTGGCCTACATGTAATTGCCCGACCCCAGGATTTGCTGCGTGAAGTCTACGGAGACTTACGCGATAATTAGCAGAGATAATCCCCAGCGTTTCGCCAGGCTTAACTATATGAATCATACGATCCCACCTTTCTTCTGATAGCATATGACCATACAAGTTTGTGGTTGCCTTATTTAGAATAGGTACTGATATCCTTCCTTTCTAGCTGGATCAGCATTATTCAAACCGAAATAGTGGGGCCATATCCTCTCTTACGTGGTTCACAAAAAAGTAATCATTACTTGCCTTATCATATCGATAATCGTTTCTCCATTCATTTATGTTTAAGGTGATATCTCTTATGGCATTTACAAACAATAGGATTTCTTCGTTAGTCATAATCGGATGTAATGAGAAACGAACCCACCCTGGTTTCTCCGACAGATCTCCCTGATTAATCTGTTCAGAAATATGCTTAGAGGAAGGTTTATCAATGTGAAGGAGATAATGTCCGTAGGTCCCTGCACATGAGCAGCCACCTCTTACTTGAATCCCAAACCGGTCATTGAGAAGGCGCACGATTAGATTGTAATGGATTTTCTCAATATAAAAAGAAACAATACCCAGACGAACTTTTTTATGACCATCTAATAAATGAAGGCCGGGAATCTCTACTAATCTAGGTAATAAAATACTTAACTGTTCCTTCTCTCTTGTTAATATATTGTCCACACCCATTTGATTCTTCAAATTCAAACATAGGGCGGTCCGAATGGCTTGTAATATTCCTGGTGTCCCACCATCTTCACGCAGCTCGATACTGGTATGATATTGGTGCTCACCCCATGGATTCGTCCAGGTCACAGTCCCGCCCCCGGGATGGTCTGGAACATGATTAGCATATAACCTAGTATCAAAGACCAAAACACCACTAGTTCCCGGTCCCCCTAAAAACTTATGAGGAGAGAAAAAGACGGCATCAAGTTTTTCCAATGGGTCCTTTGGATGCATATTAATGGTCACATACGGAGCCGCAGCCGCAAAATCCACTATACAAATGCCACCATGTTGATGCATAATTTTTGCTAATTGATGGTATGGGGTTTGAACCCCTGTTACATTGGAGCATGCTGTAAACGAACCAATCTTCATTTTTCTATTCTTATATTGATGCAGCAGGTGAACAAGCTGATTTTTGTCCACGCCTCCTTCCTCGTCTGGACTTAATACAACCACATCCCCCAATGTCTCGAGCCAGGATGTCTGGTTTGAGTGATGTTCCATATGTGTAATAAAAATTACTGGTCGCTCATTTTCGGAAATCTGCAGCCGCCCTTTCCACTGTTCATGAACTCTAATTCCTAACAATCTCTGAAACTTATTCATCACAGAGGTCATTCCAAATCCATCCAGGATTAGGGCATCATGCTCGTCGGCGTTAACATGTTCCTTAATAATTTTTCTGGATTGATTATATATCCCTGTCATCATTAAACTAGTTATATTCGATTCTGTATGTGTATTTGCCATAAAGGGTCCGAATACCTCAGAAATTTTCTGTTCTATGGGTCGATAAAGTCGTCCGCTTGCCGTCCAGTCCGCATAGATGATTTTCTTTTTCCCATAGGGGGAATCAAACACTTGGTTCGTCCCAATCACTTGTGAGCGAAACGGTTGAAAATATTCTTCAAGGTTATCCGGAATCCGATAGGTTTTACTTCCAATATTAGCGGTGATCATTTGTTTCACACCTCACAATATAAATCTGTTATTAATATATGCAGGAATCTATAGCACGGTTTCTTTAACGAAATCTAAAAAGAGCAGCCCCCTATATGGGCTGCTCTTCTGGTATTAGTATTTACTAATAAGTAGTAATTTTCGCTGATTCTTTCCTTGTAACTTCCTCAATTTTTTGGATAAACATTTGAAAGACACGTCTTTTTTCCTCTAGGTCTTTTATGTATTCTTTTAGTTGGTTATAGCTTTCTTCAAATGGTTTATGGTACATGTCGCGAATTTTATCAATAATTTCTTCATTTACCGTCGATTGTATCACTTGCTTTGTTATGCCATATTTGTAGGAGTACACCTTTAATTCCTGTGCTACTTCATCATATTCATTTGCAATTTCAGTTAAGACTAGTGAAATATCATCTTTCCACTCATCTAATGATTTTTGCAAGTAGGATTTTGCCATTGTCTCTTCCATATAAACACCCGCCCTAATACAGTCTCGATTATGTTTATACTATTATAACGTGGTTTGATTACATTGAGGTTTCGGCCAGTTTACATTGTCTTTTCAATAGCTATTTTTTTGAGTCTTTCTCCTCAATCACCTGAGTAATTGGATCCGCACTAGTAATACTTTCTAGGTTTTTAATACGTGGCAGATTTCCTAGGATAAAGAACTCGTATAAAATCAATAAAAAAACTGTGCAAACCGATTGGTTGCACAGTTTTTTATGTTTCTAACTAAAAGATGGTTTTCGTAAAGAACAATGGGAGCTTTCGGAAAGAAGTTCTGGTGCAAAATCAGCCAGTTTCTTGATAAAATAACATGTTTCTGGAAAGTGGTGCTCTAAGAACTTGTTTTGAAAAAGAAATCAGTTCACTTGCTGAAAAACTCAAAGCAGGATCGATATTTCGAAGGTTATTAAGCAGGCTGCCGAATGATGAAATAAATCTTTCAGCAACTGCTATTTCCTATGTAACATTTTTGTTAACACTTCCTTGCACAACTAATTTTTTTGGAAAAAACAAATACCTCTTAAAAGTAATAGTTCTTAAATTAGTCTATCTTCACTGCTTTTTCGAAATCATCGAGTGTAGTTGAATATTTTATATACGTTCGAGGTAAATAGTAAAGCTCGTTCTTAAAGCCTGTCATTGAAAATGGGCCTGGCGTTGTAGTCAGTCCATACCGATAATACTTTTTCGCTTCCGCCACCACATGTTCATTCGTAATCCCATAGGGGTACGCTAGAGCAATAACAGCTTTACCTGTTATTTGCTGGATTTTTTCTTTCGATTCTTTTAGTTCATATTTTAAGTTTTCCTCTTTGATTAAATCTGGATGTGTAGCTGTATGTGACTGAATAGATATTAATCCTGAATCTGCTAACATTTTTAGATCTGCTTTAGATAAGCGGTTTGCCCTTCCTACGAAATCAGAAATTACAAAAAAGGTACCGGCTGGATGAAAACTTTCTGTTGTGAGTTTTTGAAAAATCGAATAGGCATTAAGATTATTTTTGTAACCATCATCAAAGGTGATAAAGATTGGCTTTTGAACAGTTTTAATATCCTTCCAACGCTCAAAAGTTAATAAGGTATAACCATGATCTCTTAAATATGCCATTTGTTTCTCAAAATTTTCTGGAGTTACATATAACTCCTTGGATCCAATACTGTCAAATTGATCGATGGAATGATAAATTAATATAGGAATCTTTTGCTTAGCATAGACGCTTTTGGGAAGACCTAAAATGAGAAGAGATAAGAATAGTAATAAAATCTTTTTCATAAAATT
The DNA here is from genome assembly GCF_018613205.1 of Bacillus sp. ISL-46. Lineage (NCBI taxonomy): Bacteria > Bacillati > Bacillota > Bacilli > Caryophanales > Bacillaceae > Bacillus > Bacillus sp. ISL-46. The sequence continues at coordinate 180,983 of NZ_JAGGQR010000045.1, read as the reverse complement.
CCTCGCTTTTTGCGTTTTATATTTATCTTCCCCCTATTATTCCTCCAAAATATCATTTCATTAAAAAAGCTGCTTTTGGCAGCTTTCTACGATGGATGAGATCAACTCACAAAAAAGTGAAACAACTGGATTGGAGCTAGGGATTTTTTGTCCTGATGTATATTTCTTATTTTTCTTCCTTTTCCATTCCACAAATAATAGGTTCATCACAATGGCTAGGTATACTGCAATTGGAAAGGCTACTGAACTATCCAAAAATATGGAAAAAGGGATGACGACTATCCGAAAAGTAACGAACACCCATGTTATTGCATAACTACGAAGAATCCAGACCTTATGTGCACTTATTTTCCGCTGGGTTGCCTTGATTACGCCCATAGAAGTAGTCCACAGCCAAAAAGCATTTAGGACTAGAAATGCAATGGTTGACCCCTTTCCTCCTGTTGCAAAAAGAGAAATATATGGTACGACAAGTATATTAATAAAAATTGCTACTGCATAAATTTTGCCTAATATTTTATGAAGCTTTGGTTTCCTTTGGCTTATCTTAGTCAATTGAAAAGGACCAATCGCTAGAGAGATCGTACCAAATAAAATATGAGGATAGAAAAACCACTTCCACGTTGTCAATGAAAAATCTGGGTTTTCCATTTTTCCCTTAACCATTGGTGCCCATTCCACACCATTCAATAGAAACATAACAAAGATATAGACGGCGAATAAAGCAATCGTAAAATATAAAACGCCAATTGTAAGTTTCCTTTTCGTCTCATTCTTCATTTTATTTTCCTCCATTACCCCAAATTTTTTCAAAACATTTATATGGTACGGATCTGAATGGAAGTCGGATGATCCCTCTCTATCCTAATTGAATGTAACCCATTATTAACACCTCACTTAAGAAATGTACCGACAGTCGGTTTGTTTTTATCGTACAAACCCCCACCTAATGGGGCCCAAGAAAAGATTCATGTTAATGAATTCATAATCACTTTAAAAATATCACTTGCATCTACTTTGTCTTCTTTTGAGGAGCTCAAACTTTGCGTGACCCGTAAACCGTATGAAAAGGTCATCATTAGTGTTGACATCCTTTCTGCATCAATAGTAGGAGGGATCACGCCATTTTCCTGCCCCATCTTAATCCATTGGGTACCAGTATCTTTACTGTAGCGGAAAAGTTCAGTCAGGATATTTTTGACCTTTTCATTTTCTTGGCTTAACAAATATATAAAAATTAAGTTTCCAATATCATTGGAATTTTGCCGTGAGTGAAAAAATTGACTGACAACCCCAAACCGTCCTTGATTAGGACTTTCTTCTTGCATGGATTGAGTAATTGTCATTTGAAATTTTTCATTCATTTCTTCAATTTTAGATTTTAGAATGAGCCCGAACAACTCATCCTTACTGTCAACATAATGATAGATGGCCCCTTTAGATAGTCCAGATCTTTCAATAATGTCTTTTAGTGTCGTATTTCTACAGCCCTTTTCGATAATGATTTCTTCAGTTATTGATAGGATGTGTTGAAAGCTCGGGTTATCATAAATAGTTGAATTAGCCATAATACTACCTTCCTTAATTTCATGATGAGTTATTTATTATTAGTTAATAGGTCTAGACGTGTTTTTGCATACCTGCGATACACAATTGTAAATAAAATCGTTGCACTAATCACCCCCCAAAAAATCAGTTGTGACACCGCTAAAAATGCCGAGACCGATAGTTCGTAGACGAGAATGATTTTGGCAATCGCCTCACCTAATAATGCGATTCCCCAAATTGCTGTCATGATTCTAAGGACTAACCGAAAATATGGATGCTCCCAGTTTTTTTCGAATTGCCCCTTCTTTTCCGTGGCTTCACTTGCACTAAACCTGATGGCAAAATGATAAATTAATGGCTTTGCAAAGAACAAGGATGCGATAAATATCAGGCCTAGCAATCCTGTAACCATTGATTCTCTTAACAGGATAAGCCTTTCATTTCCACCAAGAACGAACGCCAGCAAGCTTAATACAAAGCCAGTTAGCATAAATAAACCAAACGCATCTGCTTTTCTATATTTCACAAGATGGAAAAGATTATCCGCCAATGGAATTAAAGTAGCAATTAAAAACGCAACAAAACTTGTGTACTAGTCTAATAGTAAGTTATAAACGATAACTGGTATCACTCCATTTATTACAATACTTAATACAATCGATTGGATCAATTTCTTTTTATAATTTACATTCACGTGTATGCCTCCCCTTTTTCACCTTTTAAATGTAATAAACTTATCTTACAAACCGACTGCCGGTTTGTAAATTGTTTTATTTACTTTTTTTCCCTTTTCGTATTTAAATTGCATTCTATATTCATGTGACATCCTTTCTTAATAAGTGGTAGACTAAAAACAACATTCTTCAAAGAAGGAGCTACATTCATGACCAATTATAAAGTTTTATTTTTAGATATCGATGGAACATTACTGAGACCAGATGGTACGATTGAAGATTCAACAAAAAAGGCCATTTCAAAGGTTCAGGCTCAGGGCTTGGAAGTTTTCTTAGCTACAGGAAGGCCACTACATGAATTAGATGAACTCGCAAAAGAGTTAAATATTCACTCATTCATTGGTTATAACGGTGCATATGCCATTTATAAAGGTGAAGATATATTCCAGGAGCCTATGAAGAGCTCTACAGTTATGAATTTCTTAGAGATTGCTAAGGATAACCAGCATGAAGTGGTCCTGTATACGAATAATAAGAACGTTTTTACCAATGTAGATTCTGGGATCACAACGGAGTTTATGCACAAATTCCACTTACATAAAAATGAACCTTATTCTCCTTCAGTTAATAGTTCGATCTTAGGGATGACACTAGTCAATCTAAAAAAAGATGACCCTGTCCTTTACAATAATGAAGAGGGAATCCATTTATCCCAAGTCAATGTCGAGGGAATGCATCATTGCTATGATGTAATCAGGGACAAAGTGAACAAAGGCTATGGAGTTCAAGTAGTTTTGAAGCGGCTAGGCATCAATAAGGAAAGTTCGATTGCATTTGGAGATGGAATGAATGATAAGGAAATGCTTCAAAACGTGGGCGAAAGCTTTGTCATGGGTAACGGCCATCCAGACCTTTTTAAATATGCAAAGCATAAAACTACCAAGGTTACTGATTCTGGAATATATAATGGGTTGAAAAAGCTTGGGATGGTGAATTGAGATAGGTAATAAATCATGATGCCAAATAAAAAGTGCAGAGCATTTCAATTTAACTTGAAACACTCTGCACTTTTTTGCGCTTTAGATCTTTGTGAAAATTATCCCAAGTAGAGCAGTACATACACCGATCACTTGATATCTTTTTAATTTTTCTTTAAAAAGTATAAACCCAGCTAGAACCACTACTAGACAATTTAAACTTACAATTGGAAACACAATACTTGCCGTTCCAGAATTAAGGGCATAGAAATAACTGCTATATCCTAAAATGCTAATTAGTCCAACAATGGATCCCACATTGGCTTCTGACCTCTGCCACTTTTCTTTTTTCAAGATACTGCAAATAGCTAAATAGACACTCCCCCCGCCATACATGGCAATGAGGATATCTAATGAATTTATTTGCAAATAGGATGTAGTTTTCATTAAAACCCCTAGTAAACCAAAAGAAAATATCGCAAGCCCAACGCGAATAATCCAAGGGAAATAATTTATTCCTCTATTATTACCAGATGAATACTGGATGGCCATGGCTGAGCCAAGCATAATTATGATTCCTACCCACTGAATCACTGTGATATGTTCATGAAAAAGAACGCCAGCACATACGATTGGAAATATTGTATTTGTTCCTACTAATGGCGATGTCAAACTAGCAGGGCCCTTTTCAAAGGCCTTTGACATTTGGATATTTCCGTTTGCATTTAATATTCCAATAAAAGCTCCTAGTAAAATGGTGATAAGATTCAAATGGACTGTCCCGTTTACAAAAGCAAATCCCAAAGTTAATAGGAATGCTACAAAATAGAAGAAGAACTGAATATGTACTTTCGACACTTTCTTCTCCGTGCTCCACTTGAAAATAGTATTATTAGTCCCAAAACAAACCATAGTAACAAAGGCCGCTGCAATCCACATGTTGAGATCCTTCTTTCTACATCAGTTCCTCTCCATATAATAAACCTCATTTCTACTCTGCTCAATCGTTTTTTTTTTAATAAATGCTCAATTTGCAAAATATTGTTGTTATTTCATGCTTTCCGTCTTGTTTTGATAGCTTTTGTCATCTAGCAGGAAAATGTGCTACCGAATGGTGAATTACTAACATAAAGATGAATTATTTCCGAGATAAATAGAAAGGAATGATTTTTATATGAAGACCTATACCTTAAAAGAAGTAGCCAAAAAAATAAATACAACACCAGGCACCATACGTCAATGGGAAAAAGATTTAGTTGATTTACTAGAAATTCCTCGTACAAAACAAGGGGCAAGAATATGTACAGATAGGGAGATTGACCAGCTAATAGAAATTAAACAACTTTATGAAAAAAAGTTAAGTAAGGAAACAATCAGGGAATGGATGCAAAAAAAACTTCACCCTGAAAGTGAGGATATACCCCAATCCCCCGCAGTTTCACAAGAGACCATTGAAAATCAGGATGTCTCAGAATCATTGGCAGTTCCACAAGGGGTCATTGAAAACCAGGATGTCCAAGAATCATTCGCTGTTTCACTCAATGGAATAGAAAATCTGGATATGCAAGAATCACCTATGGTCTCATTAGAGGTCATTTCTGACTCAGCCAAACCGATAACCATACAAGACGCTATAGATGCACATCAGTTTTTCGAGGCAATGGATACGTACAAGCAAAATTTCTTAAGCGACGTAAAAGATGAAATCCGGACGGTTGTTCGAAGAGAAGTACTAGATGAAGTAAAAAAGGAAATAAAGAATGGAACCTATACCACAGTTAAATCATTATCTGACTCGATATATAAATCATCTGCTAACACAAGAGCTGAAATTCAGGAGTTATCAGAGACTCTTGAAAAAGCATCTGAACTATCAGCTGACTCATTACAGTACCTATCCAACAACATTGCTAATGTTTCAATCGAGACTTCGCAAGAAATTTATACACTTTCCAAGCAGTTGTCAGAAACTTCCGAGGAACTATCCCACTATGTGGATGTTACTAATAACGAAATCTCAAGTCTCACAGAGGCAATGTCAAAAGAACGTGAATTTTTCCTTGAAGAGCGTAATCAGTATCGACATGAAATTTCGCAAAGAGAATTAGCCTTTCAACAAATGCTTAACAGTTATAGACATGTGGCTGCAACAAAAGAAAAGAAATGGTGGAAATTCTGGACTTAATACGAAAGTTTTCTTCGATTAGAACGACTCCCTTTTAAAGACAAAAAACAATAATTTCGTCACTCGTGGATTGCGGTTTATTTTATCAATGGAGGGATTCGAAATGAATACAAGTGAAGTAGCAAAATTATTAGGAGTATCTACAAGTACTATTCAGCGCTGGGTAAAACAGCTTGAGCTTCCAATGGAAAGAAATGAGCGTGGTCATTACCATTTTAGCAGCGAGGATATAGAACTATTAAAAAAAATACACGAACAGCTCCAAAACGGGACACTAATCCAAGAAATAGTCCCATTAAAAGAGAAAAAAAATCCTCGAAAAGGTGCTGTTAAAGCGGTAAATGACGATCAAGCACTAGAAAAGTTATATTCAAAAGTCAGTGAATTGGAAAGTAATCTAAATTCAAAAGCAGATTCGGTTGCTTCCTATCAACTCCTTCAGCATCGCCGTGAACTAGAGGATTTGCAACATCTCGTAAAAGATTTATCGCAGCAGGTAGAACAACTTCAAAAACAAATGAACCAACTAAAAATGACCTCGCAAATGGAAAAACCACTTGTATTTGATCACAGTAAAGTAAAAAGAAAAAAGAAAAATATTGTCAGTTCATTATTTGGGTTTTAGGTCGTTACAATTTTATAATTTAAATACACAAAAAATAGCCGAACTGGTCCATACTAGTTCGGCTTTCATTAACCACTCCCTGTATTCTTTTAAACTTTAAATTCGACAAGAGGTTGAGTATATTTTTTAATTAAATAACTTCCTAGAACGATACAGATCATAAAGGAAAGAACGAAAAGTAAAAGATAATTCCCTGAAATGGAGATGATACTTTTATTTGGAAGAATCTCTTGGAGCGATTTAATAATAAATCCATGAAGCAAATAGACATATAAAGTTCTTTCACCAATTTTCGTTACTTTAAATTGATTGGAAGGTATTAATGCTAAAAACCCAAATACAACTATTAATGTCAGCCCATATTGAAGTCCTCGCAACAGCCCATCGGCCAACTCTTTTTCCCCCATATTTGCATATGATGTATCGCCCAGAAGCCATGGCACCGCATCTTGAGGGAAACTGAACCCAAAGAAAATATAAGTCCCGATAATGATTATTATACCAACTGGAAGTGAATATCTGGCCCGAATTACTTTCTTTAACTGATCACCATTTAGTAAAAAACCCAAGAGGAAATAGGGAAAAAATACAAATGTTCTTGATAGGCTTAAAAAACTACCCGCGTGATCAACAAAACCAATCGCAATTCCCAAGACAATGGCAATAAAAAAGCCCCTCCATCTTAACCTTGCAAAGAGATATAGCAGTAAATTCCAAAAAAACAAACTCATCAAAAACCAAAGCGACCAATGAGGATGTAAAAAATCAATTTCTATATTATTTTCCTGCCCATTTAAATAATAATATATGGAATAGATCATCTGAAAAATAAAATAAGGAAGTAATATCTTCTTAATAGACTTTATAAAGTAGCCTTTCTTTTTATAACCTTTCGCGAAGTATCCAGAGATTAGGATAAAAGCGGGCATATGGAATAGAAAAATAACTGTATATAAAGTGAAAAGGATCCCATCATGTTCCTTTAATGGACTTATGAGATGCCCAAAAACGACGAGAAAAATCAAAATGAATTTTGCATTATCAAAATATTTACTCCTTTTTGAAGCTGAAGCCATCATATCACCCCATAGGTTAATTCAATCAAAAAGGTATATTAATTTTTTTCCAAACCCTCACCATTTAATTCCCAAGACCAATTCTCTTAGTTGTTAACCAATCATAACAAAAGAACATTACAGGAATATGTATATAAATTAACTTTCTGTTGCATGGTTATTACGATTTTGAAATAATAATCTCATATACCTACGATTATATTACCACTTCACTCTTAATAAACCCTTAAAATTGAATGTTAAAAAAATCAAAAAAAGGCCACTCCTTTTTTCGTTAAGGAATGGCTTTTACTAATTCATAAAGTAATATCTACAAGATGATTCCTGATGGTTTCCTGATAATTCCCTCTTAATTCATCTTGTGAGATCCGAAGAGCTTTTGAAACGTGATAAAGATATTCATGGTCGCTTCGAAGCCAAGAAGAATAATTTCTTTTTAAATACCGTTCTGCATCCGCGAATGCAGAGAAAGACTGCTCCAATTTCTTCTTATTATGTATTATAGAAAAATAGCCATCTCCACATGGAATGATATATGAACTTTCTCCTAACGGGTTCTGATAAGATGTTCCAACCTGTGAATCCTTAACATTAAATTCATTCCGATCTGCATCTGGTTTAAGTGGAATCGTTTCAAAAACATTTATTACAAACTTTTCAAACGCTTCCCTTGTCATTTCTGATCCAGAGGCTTTCGGATGCCCTCCTCCTCCGTACTTTTTTGCATATTCGGCTACATTTATTTCATCATGAATGGTTCGAAATCCCATCTTCTTTCCACCCATATTCAGAAGGACAATCATATCCAAATGCGGATATAAATTATTTAATTCATTCCCTAGCTCTGATAAATATTGTTCGGCATGAACAATTCCAACACAGTAATCATCAATAAAAGTTTGAACCAGTTGTCTACTTTTCGAATGGATGTAACGATGAATTTTTTGTTCCTCGATATCAAGCAGCATATGTTCCGTATCGGTCAAAACAAATGATTCATTATTTTCAGTCAACCTTTTTAACATTTCCTCCTCAAACAGTTCACGACTCATAATATAGAACAAATCATTTAATCGTTTGGCTGTTAAATTATTATTTTCATCCCACTCCCAAGTGTCATATTGACGTACTAATTCGATAAATTCTTCAAGTGCTTTATTTCGTTCCATCATTTTGTGTTCAATTAGGTAATCATAAAATAAAGAAGTTGCACAAGTCTTTTTTCCCGTCTCATACTCAGGAATTACGCTCCCCCATTTGTATTGATTAAAATGCAAAGCAGTCACATGATGATCGATCATTTGAACTGGTTTTCCCTTTTGGAACCGCTCCTCGAGTTTTTTCTCTACCTGCTCATTTACAGCCAAATCAGTAATGTAGATTTCCACATTATTATTCTCAGGGTTTTTAATAACTGCTTCCACTCTTTGATTTAAATTTCGATAAGAACAGTAAAATATATTGGCCTTGTCTGCAAATGCCAGTTTCGCAATAAGTCCACAACCAAGACCATCAAGATCAATATCCGTAAAAATAATCATCCTATCTACCACCATCCATTTTTCGCTTCATAACGTATCGTTTGGTTTCAGCAAATTTTTTATGCAGGTTAACCTAGTTATGATTTAACATTAATCTTTATTTTATCATATAGAAAATAATACCACCTACCATTATGACCTGGTGATAGTAATCACAGACATATTAAAAATGACATGGTATGATGCATGGGAAGTTTCTATTACAAACAATGAAACGGGGTTATAATTTGAACTTTCCACAACTTAAAATAGGCCATATGAGACCTCAGGTTCCAATCATGCAAGGTGGAATGGGTGTCGGTATTTCTCTAAGCAAATTGGCTTCAGCTGTCGCAAATGCAGGCGGGATTGGGATTATATCTGGAACAGGGATTTCAACTGACGAAATGAGAACACATATAAGAAAAGCTAAAAGTCTGATCAAAGATGCAGGATACATTGGTGTAAATGTTCTATTCGCGATGAATGACTTTGCAGAAAAAATGAAAGCAGCTCTAGAAGAAAAAGTTGACTTTATTATTTCTGGAGCTGGAATCTCACGAGATATGTACGCATGGGGAAGAGAAGCAGGAATTCCTGTTATCTCTATAGTCTCGTCTGCTAAATTAGCCAGGATTTCCGAACGACTGGGAGCAGTAGCAGTTGTCGTTGAAGGCTTTGAAGCAGGGGGACATCTTGGAACAGACCGCCCAATGTTTGATATCCTCCCAGAAATCGTTGAAGCGGTTTCCATCCCCGTTATTGCGGCAGGAGGAATCATGACTGGCGGCGATATTGCAAAAGCTCTTGCAATGGGTGCGTCTGGTGTACAAATGGGTACACGCTTTGTAGCCAGCGAGGAATGTGATGCCCCATTAACTTTTAAACAAAAATATGTTGATGCAGGTAAAGAAGATTTGGTTTTGGTAAAAACAACCGTTGGTCTTCACGGAAGAGCCATTAATAATAATTTTGCAAAATTAATTAGTGGTACAGATAAGCTAAAAATCGCTAAATGCATTGATTGCTTAAAGAATTGTTCTTACCGCTTTTGCACCATGGATTCTCTTTTGGTATCCATGAATGGTGATGCGGAAAATGGCCTTGTTTTTGCAGGGGCTAGAGTTGGAGAAATCAAAGATATTCTTCCCGTTCAAACAATCATTGATAATCTTACATTAGAATACAATCAGGCTATCTAGCATATTTAAAAGAGCCAACCGTACAGTTGGCTCTTTCCTGTTCCTGTTATGGTAAATTTCTGAATTTGTTCTGAATCGGTGTACGTGGTTTTGGCTCTGGGATTACATCAGGATAGCCTACTCCCAGAACGCCAATAATATCATAGCCATCCGGAACACCAAGAATCCCCCTGTTTTTGGGCGTAATGCCAATCGATGACCAAAAGGTCCCAACCCCTTCTGTCCATGCAGCTAAATTAAAATTTTGGATAAAGCACGCAGTTGCCAGCGCATTCTCCACTGTTTCTACGGATGTCGCCCCGTGCTTGGATAAAATCATCAGTACTATTGGTGCGTTTCCAAAATTAGTTTTATGGTTTAGCTTTTCTCTTGTTTCTGCTCCAATAAAGTAAATCTCCCATGGTTCTGTCATGCGGTGATTGGGTGCCATGGCAGCAGCCTCTAGCCATGCGTGAAGTGAATTTTTGTCAATTTCATCAGGTTTGAATTTTTTTATGTTGCGCCGAGTTTTAATTAAATCAATAATATTCAATCAATAACTCCCCTTTTATATTCATATCGAAACCCATCGTAATATCTTATGTCTCTCCCAATATTTTGTACGTAAAAGTTTTAATTCCCCAGTTTATAATATCCACGTTTTAAGCCGTAATAGCAGAACCATAGTGATTGGACAAAGAAGAAAATCCCCCAAATAGGAGCTGGAATAAAACCTGTGATCCGCGCAAGATTGGCTGCATCCCCTGCTGATTGGGGCTGATATATACTAATGAATAATATTTCATAAGCACTTTGTACTGAATCAACCAATAAAATTGAAGCAATTAAAAGTAATAAGTTATCTCTAAAGTTTTGACTCCCTTTAATGAGTAATAAAAGAAAGACAACGGCAAATGAGCATAGCCAAAACAACCCGTAAGGATTCCTTACCCAAAAAATAAGATTCAAACCGATAAAACCTAGCAATATATCAATCAACACAATCTGCTTTTTCTTTCCAATTAGTAAAAATGAGACAAATGCCATAAAGGAGGCAAAGGTATACCCACCAAGGCTGGTAAGGAAGCTTCCCAAATAAGAAGACTGATTACTATATGTAGCCCCTTCGGAATTCATAAATAAAGATATTCTTTCTACATTACCCCCAAAAAGAGCAATCAAAGCATGACCTGATTCATGTATAAGTGTATTAATGACTTTGACATAGTTTCCTAGCAATGGCACATGGATCAACAGAAAAGCAAACACGAGGAAAAGGAAAAACTTCGCACTGAATTTGTCTCGAACAAAGCTCAAAATAGATTCTCCTCTTTTTTAAAAATTTAATTACTAACACCATTTTAACATTTTATGTTATTACTATTGCAAATTTCAGCTCTTTCTTAAAAATCGGCTTGATTAGACAAACCAACAACTTTTATGTTACCATTAAGTTGTTGCATTGACGCAAGACAACTTAATTATTGGGGGGAATGGAATTGATAGAATTTAAAAACATTGTTAAGAAGTATCGGACAAAAACAATTATTAATCCTTTTTCATTAGATATTGAGGCTGGACAGTTAGTTGTTTTTATCGGACCGAGTGGCTGTGGGAAAACCACTTTACTGAAAATGATTAATAAATTGATTCAGCCAACTTCTGGAAAAATTTATGTAAATGGGACGGATATCTCAACCATAAATCCAATTGAGCTCCGCAGAAACATTGGCTATGTCATTCAAAATACTGGTTTATTTCCACATATGTCCATTAAAGAAAATTTAGAATTGATTCCAAAGCTAAAGGGTGAAGATCCCGCTTCGATTACCCAAAAAACAGGTGAATTGCTAGAGTTGGTCGGCTTAGATCCTAAGGAGTTCTTACATCGTTTTCCGAAGGAATTGAGCGGGGGACAACAGCAAAGAATTGGCGTGGCAAGAGCCTTCTCAACCAACTCCGATATCATTTTAATGGATGAACCATTTAGCGCCTTAGATCCAGTCACAAGAAGCTCCCTTCAAGATGAACTCTTCCAAATGCAAAAGGAATTAAACAAGACGATTATTTTCGTCACCCACGATATGGACGAAGCTATTAAAATAGCAGATAAGATTTGCATTCTAAAAGACGGTGATATTCTCCAATATGATACGCCTGAAAACATTCTTAAAAATCCTGCTAATGACTTTGTTGAAGAATTTATTGGAAAAAGAAGAGTTTGGAATAATCCTGAATTATTAATGGCCGAGGATATTATGATACCTAATCCAGTAAAAATTACCGCAAGGCGGACCGTACTTCAGGCCATTGAGATTATGAAGGACCATAAGGTAGACAGCCTAATAGTTACTGACAAACATAATGTCCTTAAGGGTTTAGTGACATTAAAAAGCATCCAGTTGTTAAATCGAACGACGTCGATTGAAATGATTATGGAACAAAATGTTCTTTCCGTTTCACAGGGTGCCAATTTAATTTCTGTGTTAGCTACAATGAATGAACATAAAATCGGTTATGTACCTGTTGTGAATAGTCATAACCAATTAATTGGTCTCATTACAAGAAGTAGTATTCTATCTGCATTAAGCAGCCAACTAATTGATTTGGAGGTGGCCTTTTAATGAGTGGATTTTGGAACTATTTAACCACAAACTATGAGCAGATTTTAAGTTTACTTGGGCAGCATCTTTACTTAAGTGTGATTTCTGTATTAGTAGCGATTATAATTGGGATTCCGCTCGGTATATTAATTTCAAGAGAACCAAAGCTCTCAAAACCTATTATTGGAACTACGAATGTGATTCAAGCTGTACCGAGTTTGGCATTACTTGGATTTCTCATCCCATTCGTTGGAATCGGCAGTACCCCAGCGATTATCATGGTCGTTCTATATTCGCTGCTTCCCATCGTTAAAAACACTTACACTGGTTTAACGAATATTGATGGAGACATTCTGGAAGCCGCCAGAGGTATCGGTCTGACCAAGAGTCAAACGATGAGAAAGGTTCAGTTACCACTAGCCTTCCCGATGATTATGGCGGGTATCAGAATTTCAGCGGTTACCGCTGTTGGATTAATGACCATTGCAGCCTTCATCGGTGCAGGCGGACTTGGGTATCTCGTATTTTCTGGTGTGCAAACAGTTGACAATTATATGATTTTGGCCGGAGCTATTCCAGCCTGTATTCTTGCACTTCTCATTGATTATATTGTCGGAAAACTCGAATCCTCACTTTCTTATACAAGCAAGCAAAGATCAGCAAAAAAGACTGGTAAAACCACTAAAAAAATAATGATTAGTATGGCCTGTATTTTGTTAATCATTGCCGGGACTATTACTGCTTATTCAAAGGCAAACGCAAAGGATAAAATTGTAATTGGTTCAAAAAATTTCAGCGAACAAATGATATTAGGTAATATGCTCGCTGATTTAATAGAAAATAAGACTGATATTCAAGTAGAAAGAAAACTAAATCTTGGTGGTAGTCAGGTTGCCTTCAGTGCCCTTAAAAATGGGGACATTGACATGTATGTTGAATATACGGGGACAGGATTAATTAATATCTTAAAGAAGAAGCCACAGAGTGATCCGGACATCGTCTACGATATTGTCCAGAAGGAATTCAAGCAAAAATATGGTTTTGAATTGTTAAAACCGCTTGGATTTAATAACACCTATGCCTTAGCAATTCGTCAAGACACCGCAAAAGAATATGGTTTAAAGACGATCTCTGATTTAGCAAAGATAAGCTCGGAATTAACCATGGGTCCGACGATCGAATTTCCAAATCGCGAGGACGGATTACGCGGACTTTCCAAAAAGTATAATTTGAAATTTAAAGACGTAAAAGCCATTGACGGCGGGTTACGCTATACTGCATTAAACAACCATAAAAGTGATGTCATCGATGCCTTTTCGACGGACGGGTTACTTGAAGAGTTTAAATTGAAGGTATTAGAGGATGATAAAAACTTCTTCCCTCCCTATTATGCCGTACCGATGATAAAAGAAGAAACATTAAAAGAACATCCAGAACTAAAAAAGATTATTAATTCCTTATCTGGTAAGCTAACTGATGAAAAAATGCGCGAACTCAACTATAAGGTCGACAGCCTCAAACAGTCACCTGCCAAAGTCGCAAAAGAATTTTTGGAAACAGAAGGATTATTAGAATAATAGTGGAAAAGGAAAAAGCCGGACCTCAACATCCGGCTTTTTCTCATATATTCCAACCCGTTTTTACTCTTCCATAAAGTGAATCACCCGGTCATGAGTTTCTTCAGCACCTATGATAAGCAGGACATCCCCTTCAAGAATTACCGCATAAGGTCCCGGTGAGATAATTAATTCACCTTTCCGTTTCATGCCGATCACGGTTCCCCCGGTATTTTGCCAAAACTTCAATTCCGAAATAGTTTGTCCTATATGAATACAGCCTGGAAAAACTTCTACCTCGATTGGCGCCAATGGGTTCGTGTGACGAAGCTTTCCAGAGTAGTCCATGATTTTTCTAAGCGTGTCAAACAGCTGCTCATCGAGCTTGTCTCTTTCAGAAATCAGTGAGTTCATTTGCTTTTCAAGATCTTTAATACTTGCGATGTTGGAAAACCGTTGAATATATTTATAGGCATTTTCTCGAGAAGATATGACGATTCCACTACCTTTAGTGGATTGGACAATCTCGACATCCTCTAGAATCTTAATGGCTCTCCTAACAGTTTCAGGGGAAACCTTGTATTCACTTGCTAACGTCGATCTGCCATGAATCTTTTCTCCTACCTTAAATTTCCCATCGTAGATTCTATTTGCTAGATCTATCGCTATTCGCTCGTAAGTTGGTATTTGTGCCTTTTGCATAGCTTCCTCCGCCATCTATTCTTTACCTGAGTCTGTACATAATTATAGTAATTGCTACTTATCAAATATACTCTTTTCCATGTGTATATGCGAGAACAAATATTTCATTTCCACTCAGTTTAACTTTCCATGATTTCATTTGTATTTATTGGACATAATTGTAAGGAATCTTGTTTAATGGGGTGAAGTATTTGAAACGGAAAGTAATTATCCTTTTAAGTGTTGTTTTTATTCTATTAATGTCTGCCTTATTTGTTTATTACCTTATTAAAGAGGATTCCTCGAGATGGCAAGTAGCACTTGGCGGCATTCTTGTGAGTGGATTGCCCCTCCTACTAATATTTAAGAAAAAGAATCCATTTAACCTCCCAATTATAATAGGTTATTATATGTTAATTTTCTGTACATTATTTTTAGGATCGATCGCGAGTTTTTACCTTCATTATAAATGGTGGGACTCTACCATTCATATTTTAAAGGGTATGTATGTAGCTTTTGTTGGTATAACTTTATTTAAATTATTCATCCCGAACGATGTGCGGAATGATGCTTCAAGATGGATTTTATTTCTTTTTGTTCTTTCACTCTCAGTCCTAGCAAGTGCACTTTGGGAGATCTATGAGTTTGTGGGTGATCAAACGTTTACTCACACCATGCAAAGAGGCGGAAATAAAGATACAATGTATGACTTACTCTGTGGGTTTGCGGGGGGACTCCTAGTCTCCTTTTACGCCTTTGTGCGAAAGCCTAAAGTATGAGAGGAGGAAATTTATGAATCGAAAGCTTGTCATCATTTTCAGTTTAATCTATGTCATTTTTATGGCAGCATTAGCCGTCTACTACTTTTCAAACGATGTAACCTTTAAAGGAACAGTTGCCATTGGAGGAATTGTTTGTGGAGCAGTCCCTTTATTATTGGCCTTATTTACTAAGCTCCAATTCAATTTGCCCATTGTCATTTCTTATTTAATTTTCTTAGTCGGTTCACAATATCTCGGTTCCATATTAGGCTGGTATGGACTCGGTTGGTGGGACACCTTTATGCACGTGGTCAGTGGAGCCATTCTCGCTTTTTCTGGAATTGCTTTATATGAACGATTGATCCATAGAAATGCGGGGGATAAAATATCGCCATGGTTTGTGTTTTTATTTACGTTATCCTTTGCAGCACTCGGTGGAGTACTATGGGAAATTTATGAATTTAGCTCTGACCAAATTTTTGATATGACCTTACAAGGCGGCGGAAATAAAGATACGATGACGGATTTAATTGCTGATACAATTGGCGGACTTGTTATTGCAATGTGGGCTGGGATTCGAACAAGGATTAAGTTAAAAAAGGGGCGATAGAAAAAGGTACGTCGTTTTTGACGTACCTTTTTACTACGCTTAAAATTAAACCGTTACTGCGACAAAAAATTCCTCATAAAGAGCTTGAACCGCTCTTTTTTCATCTACTACTTTAACCCCAAACATCATGCTCACCTCAGATGAACCTTGGTTAATCATTTCGATATTAATACTAGCTTTCGCCAATGCTTTGGAGGCTCTTGCCATTGTTCCTACATTATGGCGCATGCCCTCTCCCACAACCATAATGAGAGCTAGGCTATGTTCAAATTTCACTTGATCGGCATGTAATTCAGTTTCAATCCGTTCTTTAATCGCCTTTTCCGTTTCTGCATCCATTTGATTTTCACGGAGGATAACAGAAACATCATCAATTCCAGAAGGCGTATGTTCATAGGATAGTCCGAAGTCCTCTAAGATACTTAAAAGCTTGCGGCCAAAACCTATCTCTCTATTCATTAAGTATTTGCTTACATATATACTACAAAAACCTTGATCACTTGCAATTCCAATAACAGGCCCATTCGTATTGTCTCGCTCATAAACAATCCTCGTTCCTGGTGCACTTGGATTGTTTGTATTTTTGATTTGAACAGGTATTCCCGCTCTGAATGCTGGAACAAGTGCTTCATCATGTAATACGGTAAATCCTGCATATGAAAGCTCTCGCATTTCCCGGTAGGTTAATTCCTTTATTTCCTTCGGCTCCTTTACAATAGAAGGGTTCACGGAATAAACAGCATCTACATCCGTAAAGTTCTCATATAAGTCTGCTTTCAGTGCATTTGCAAGGATTGAACCAGTAATATCGGACCCACTTCGCGAAAAGGTAAAAACCTCTCCTTGTTTGCTATATCCAAAGAATCCAGGGAAAATTAATATCCCAGAACGATCGTGCAGCGAATATAACTGACTATAGGCTTCTGGTAATGCTTGAGCATTGCCAGGCTCATCACTGACAAGGAGACCGGCTTCTTTAGGGTCAACATAATAGGCCTCAACCCCCTGCTCCTGGAAATAAGCTGCTACCAATTTGGCGTGATTATCCTCACCGCTCGCTTTTAATAAATCCAGAAAACGATCCGGTTTTGTTTTGTCGCTACTCAACCTCTTTGTTAAATCGTCATGAATTTCGTTAATAATTTCTAAAGGTAGGGATAATTCTTCGGCGATAGTGGAATATCTATCGATGACTGCATCAAATTTTTCCCTTGGATTTTTATTTTGTAAACATAACTCTCCACATTCAATTAATAAATCAGTTACCTTGTTATCTTCCGAAAACCTTTTTCCTGGCGCAGATACTACAACTACCTTCCGCTCGGAATCTGAAACAACTATCTTAAATACCTTCTCAATTTGTTTTCCGGATGCTAACGAGGACCCGCCAAACTTTACGACCTTCATCCCTACATCTCCCTAATATCTAAAAATATAATTTTAATTTTAACGATATTCAGAAAATAATCAAGTTATTTCTTTTATACAAAGACATTTGTACACCAGCAGTGGACAGTGAGATAAAAAAAAACAGTAGATTTCCTCTCGAAATCCACTGTTTTAGATGTTCGTTTACAAATGTTTTGTTTTTTCTACCCAATCGATAAAGTTATTCATCACAGTATCTAGGAATCCAAGTGTAGGTTCATGTGTTAATTTCCCGTCTTCATCCACCTTTTCATGGACAGCATTGATAAATACTTCATTTCCTGGAATCGTTAATGCTCCCATAGCAGCTAATATTTGTCTAAGATTAACCTGTGCTCTTACTGTTCCAAGAACACCTGGTGTGGCGCCAACAATCATTACTGGTTTTTTCATCATTACTTTATCCACTCGCGAAAACCAATCAAGTGCATTTTTCAAAAATGCAGGAATGGCATGATTATATTCTGGAGTGGCAATTAATACACCATCACTTGCTGCCACTATTTTTTTGATTTGAATCACAACTTCTGCTGGTGTTAACTCATCATCCTGGTTGTACATTGGAAGGTCTTCGATCGGTAATATCTCAATTTCAACTTTTTCGAGATAACGTTCCTTCAGTAATTCTACCAGCTTTTTATTAATAGATTGCTTTCTATTACTGCCAACGATTGCTACGATTTTCATAAAAATAAACTCCTTATCCTTGAATTTCAAGCTGCAATATAACTATAATCATTGTTTCTTAAAATAACCAAGGATATGCTCTTATAGATACTAACGAATAAGTTCAATAAAATGGGAAAGAATCTTAGCGGTTAATCCCCAAATTACTTTTCCTTGATACCGGTAGAAATATTCCTCGACCCCTCGAGTCCGCCAATTATAATTCTCCCCGCCGACAATTAGGTCAAAGGGAAAATTCTCTTCAGGTTCCGGCCTAAATTCAATATGATATATCTCTGGCTCATTATTTATAAAAAAAGATAGTGGTACAGTAAAAATCTCCCCGACTTCTGATGGATTTGGAACGATCCTATTCGGATGTTTAATGTATCCAACAAAAGGATAGATAATCATTCCAAATGGTGAAATCATATAATCTAGTGGGTTAATGTCTGCAATTTGCTCTTTGGTAATTCCTAATTCCTCAACCGTTTCTCGGATAGCTGCATCTTTTTCATCGATATCCTGTGCGTCAATTCCCCCCCCTGGAAAACATATTTCTCCAGGCTGCCTCCTTAGTTCTAGGGAACGAACCTCTAACAACACGTGAATCCCATCCTCTTTTTCAATGAGTGGTACCATGACAGCATATTTTGAAAATTTCTCACTTCCAAGAATTTTAGGAGTATGACTTTTTAATTTAGTTACTATTGATTCCAGTTCCATGATTTCACCTCTATTCATTTACAATTTTTTCTTATTACTACCATACCACTTTTTACCTTAGATTGAAAAAACAATCCAACTTGTAATACGTTGGATTGTTCTGAAAAATCATTAATCCTTCTTTTCATACCAAGAATACATATAGTTGGCATCTTCTATTTTTTGTGCGGTTTTTACGATTTTTAGAGGATGAAAGGTGTCGATCATAACGGCCAGTTCAAGAGTTTCCTTTTTTCCAATACTCGCTTCCGTTTTCCCAGGATGAGGTCCATGTGGGATCCCGCCTGGATGAAGCGTGATGGAACCCTCCTGTACTCCTTTACGACTCATAAAATTTCCTTCCACATAATAAAGGAGTTCGTCACTGTTAACGTTACTATGATAATAGGGAGCAGGAATCGATTCTGGATGATAATCATACAGCCTCGGGACGAATGAGCAAACGACAAAATTATTACCTTCAAAGGTTTGATGGACGGGTGGCGGCTGATGGACTCTTCCTGTGATTGGTTCAAAATCTGCGATGTTAAAGGCCCATGGATATAAATACCCATCCCAGCCAACTACATCAAGTGGATGATGTCCAATGATATGTGAGGATAACTTCCCTCTTGATTTCGTTAAAACCTCAAATTCACCCTTTTCATCAAATGTCGTCAATTCTTCCGGTCCACGAAGGTCTCTTTCACAAAATGGGCTATGCTCTAAAAGTTGACCATATTCATTTCGGTACCTTCTAGGAGTTGTTATTTGGCTGAAGGATTCAACAAACAACATTTTCGTTTCTTCATTTTCGTTCGGGATCACACGGTAAATGGTACCAATCGGAATAATAAGATAATCACCCGGACTGTAAGAAAGGTTCCCGAACATTGTTTCTAGTTTCCCTGAGCCATAGTGGACATAAAGCATTTCATCGCCATCACCATTCCGATAATAGCTTTGCATCGCCATCGTCACATTGGCTGTTCCAATTAATAAATCCTGATTTCCCAAAATATATTCCCTTGCCTTTAGGGCGTCCCCTTTGGTTACTACTTTACTTGTAAAAAAGTGGCGGTGTTTTAGCGGCTGCTGGTCTTCATATTCGGGTAAGTAGTTGCCGACCATTTCTGCCTTCACCACTTCTGTCGGCATATATTGATGATACAAAATAGATTGGGTTCCAGAGAATCCACGAGTCCCCATTACCTGCTCTCTGTAAAGACTCCCATCTTCCTTTTTAAACATCGTATGCCGTTTGTGCGGAATCTTACCCATTTGACGGTAATACATCTTCTCACCTCTCTTCAGCGATTATCTCATTCTGTAACACTCCAAGATAATCAATCTCTAGTTCGACTTGATCATCAGGCATAAGCCAGCGATGGACCTTCTCTCCAAGCTCAAGAATACATCCAGATCCAACTGTACCTGAACCAATCATCTCTCCAGGGTATAAAGTCACGCCAGCAGAAGCCCTCTCAATCATCTCAGCAAATGAATAATATAAGTCTTTCATATTCCCCTTGGAAAGAAGAACCCCATTGACACGGGCTTTCATCGAAAGATTGAAGCCCTTTCCTAATTTAAATGGTTCTAACTCGTCTTTTGTGACAATCCACGGTCCAATCGATGTCGAGAAATCCTTCCCCTTTGCAGGCCCCAGTCCAATCTTCATTTCCCTTCTTTGTAGGTCTCTTGCGCTCCAATCATTTAAAATACAATAGCCAAAAATATACTCATCTGCCTCATCTGCGGAAATATTTCTGCCTTTTTTGCCAATAATGCATGCGATCTCCAGCTCATAATCAAGCCAGTTACAATTTACAGGCTTGATTATTTCCTCTCCTGGTCCCTTAATTGCAAGATGATTGGAAAAGTAAAAGACAGGGATTTCGTACCATTCTGGAATCATCTCGAGGCCCCTATTCTCCCTCGCTGTTTTCACATGCTGCTCAAATGCATAAAAATCACGAAAACTCCTCGGAATAGGTAGTGGTGCCTTTAAACAAAGTTGACTCAATGGATAAACTCCTTTTTGTCCCTTTGTAAATGGGGTTAAACTAGCCACTGTTTCCAGATTGGCGTCACTATTTTCAAGAAAAGCTAATAGATTACTTGGCAGCACCCCGCCTGATGCCTCATACATATCAATGGCATGGTCTTGGTCAAGTAACCAGCCTGCTCGGATTGTCCCATCCATTTTTTCAAAAGTAACGAATTTCACGACACTCACCTTTTCTCCATTTTTCGATCCATTTCAAACATTTTAGCTAACGGGTCAGTATAGATGTTCCCAGCCATCCGTCCAATTGGGTTCAGCTTGGCCGTATCAATTCTCCCTATATCAAATAGTTCATCGGTCACATGGACATGAACTACTTTTCCTATTACAAGGCTCCCTGCACCGGGCTTATTACCAAAATGTAATACCTGCTCTAATTCACATTCTAAATGAACGAGTGATTCCTTGATACGCGGTACACTCACCTTTAAACTTGGTTCCTTCGTTAAACCCACTTCTGCTATTTCGTCGATATCCGGGTTGAATTCGATCGCACAGTCATTCATTTGCTCAGCCATGCTATTACTTACAATATTAATAACAAATTGACCTGTGCTTTCAATATTTACAAGTGTATCTTTCTTAGCCCCATCCGTTCCTCTTCTCATCGGTGAAAAACAGATAAGCATGGGGTCCGCACAAATCGCAGTAAAAAAACTAAATGGTGCTGCATTAGCTACCCCATTTCCATCTATGGTCGAAACAAAAGCAATTGGACGGGGAAGGATCGAACCAACTAATAGTTTATATGCCTCTCTCCATTCCAGTGTTTTCGGCGAGATCTCCATAACATATTCACCCCTTACAGGTTAACTTTTAAAAAAAGGGAGTAATATCTCTCCCTTTTCCTACTCCGCTCTATACTTTTGTCCTTTAAACCCTTGCTCTTTATATTAGAGATTTCCTCGTCTTTCCTGCTCCCGTTCAATTGACTCAAATAAAGCTTTAAAGTTTCCTTCACCAAAACCACGTGCCCCTTTTCGTTGAATAATTTCAACAAATAATGTCGGACGGTCTACGATTGGTTTTGTAAAAATTTGCAGTAAATACCCCTCATCATCACGGTCTACTAAAATATTTAGTTCGCGAAGCTTTTCAATTTCTTCATCAATTTTACCGATGCGTTCACCTAAGGATTCATAATATGCTGGTGGAGTATTCAGGAATTCTACCCCATTCTCCTTTAAAATAGCGACAGTTGATACAATATCTTCCGTTAATATCGCCAAATGCTGGACACCCGGACCATTGTAGAATTCTAGATATTCCTGTATTTGTGATTTGCGTTTTCCGACTGCCGGTTCATTGATTGGGAATTTAATCCGCCCTCCGTTATGCATAACCTTTGACATTAGAGCTGAGTATTCCGTCGTGATGTCCTTGTCAGAGAAATGTTTCATTTCCTTAAAGCCCATTACCTTAGCGTAATATTCGACCCACTCCTCCATCCTCTCCACGTTTCCCACTACATGATCGATCCCAATTAACCCGGCATCTTTAATCGGAAGTGGCGCCGAGTATACGACATACCCGGGTAAAAATTCCCCTTGATAATTTTTCCGTTCAATTAACGTATGGATGGTATCCCCATATGTTCCAAGAACGGCTTTTTTAATCACACCTGTTTCATCCTTGATTTCAGATGGGGCAGCAATCACAATGGCTCCTCTTTTCACTGCCTCTTCAAAAGCTTTCTCAACATTATCGACTAACAGGGCTATGTCCTTCACACCGTCACCGTGTTTTTTTACAAATTGGGAAACTCCACTGTCTTCGGTATAGGAGCCTGTAAGGACGAGGCGAATATTCCGTTGCTTTAAACAATAGGAAGCGGTTTCACGATTACCAGTTTCAAGACCAGCGTAAGCTACTGGTTGAAATCCAAAGGCAGTGCAAAAAAAGTGACATGCTTGCTTGGCATTCCCTGTGTAAATTTCAATATAATCAACATCTCGAACGGGGAAAAAATCATCAACTAATTGGTCTGCTCTTACTCTATTTTCTTTCATTTAGAAACCCCCATTAGTTTAAAAGTAATAATATTCTGAATTAATTCTAAATGAAAGAATCTTGTCCTTTCAAGGATGGGAAGTAAAGCAATAACGCTTTTTTGTACTAAAGTAATTTAGATATCTTCGAATTATTTCCCAAAATACAAAAAGAAACTTACCCAAAACAGGCAGTTTCTCCTTTAATGATATTGGAAATACTTTTTATAAAAGCAAATCTAAAATAGACACTCAAAAAAAAATTTTTCCTATTAGGAAAGAATGGCACGATCACTTGACATTTGTACCCCACGTATCCTTTTAAACTCCATCAGTAAACCTTCAATTGTTAATTGTTTCTTATTTTCCTCATTGACCTCTAAAATAATTTGGCCCTTATCCATCATGATTAATCGATTGCCTAAGTCAATGGCTTGCTGCATGTTATGAGTAACCATTAATGTGGTCAGTTTATATTTGTCTACAATTTCTCTCGTTAAGTTCGTAATTAATTCCGCTCTTGATGGATCAAGTGCTGCCGTATGTTCATCAAGAAGGAGGATGGAAGGCTCTGTGAAGGTTGCCATTAACAGGGATAGTGCTTGACGTTCTCCCCCGGATAACAAGCCTACCTTTGCACTTAGGCGGTTCTCGAGGCCCAGATGCAGTGATTCCAATACCTCACGAAAATAATCACGTCGCTTTTTTGTAACTCCTTGCCGAAGTGTTCTCATTTTATTCCGAGAATAAGCCATGGCAAGATTTTCTTCAATCGTCATACTTGGAGCCGTACCGGCCATTGGATCCTGAAAAACACGACCGATCATTTTTGACCGTTTAAACTCTGACATATTAGTGACATTTTTTCCGCCAATATGTACTTCCCCTACATCCGGGATTAACACACCTGAAATGATATTCATTAAGGTTGATTTCCCCGCCCCGTTACTGCCAATTACCGTTACGAAATCACCAGGCTGAAGGGTTAGGTTCACATGATCAATGGCGATTTTTTCATCAGGTGTCCCTTCATTAAATATCTTATGAATCTGATTTAATTGTAACATGATTGTCCCCCTTCGCATGGCCAGAAGTCTGCATGATGTTTGATCTTTCAGATCTTCTGCGGGATTTCCGCTTTCTCTCTTTAGAACTTTCAATAATCTTTGGAGTAGTAAGAGCAAGAATAACAATGAGAGCAGTAATCAGCTTCATATCACCAGGGTCCAAGAAATCTACCCGTAATGCTAAAGTAACAACAATTCGATAAATAATCGATCCGCCAATAACAGCGAGAGTGGTCCTAGCAATCGTTTTTGTACCAAATAAGGCTTCACCAATAATAACGGAGGCTAGACCAATCACAATCATCCCAATCCCCATACCCACATCTGCAAATCCACCTTGCTGGGCAATCAGAGCACCTGAGAAAGCTACAAGAGCATTTGAAAGACCTAAGCCAAGGACAACAAGGAGGTTGGTATTAGCAGAAAGGCTGCGAATCATCCGTTTATTATCTCCCGTAGCCCTGACGGCAAGCCCAATTTCGGTTTTCAAAAACAGATCGGTAAAGAATTTAATCACAAATGTTACGATAATCATAAAAATAAGAATTCCCCATGTTTCCGGCAAGCTGTCGCCGAGACCCACCATGGAGAGAATGTTATTTAAAAATGAATCAATTCCTGTCTTTTCAAAAAATCCACTAATTTTCGTAAAAGCTGTATCTGTATTTAATAATGGGATATTTGAGCGTCCCATGATTCGAAGATTTATTGAATAAAGTGCAATCATCATTAAAATTCCGGAAAGCAAGTTATTAATCTTTCCAAATGTATGGAGAAGACCTGTCATACATCCAGCTGCAAAACCGGCGAATAACGCCATGATTGTTGCTAAAAATGGATCGGTTCCATTCGCAATCATTACAGCTGAAATTGCTGCCCCCGTCACAAAACTCCCATCCACCGTTAAATCTGGAAAATCCAGAATACGAAAGGAAAGATAGACGCCTAGTGCCATAATCGCATAGATAATACCTGCTTCAAATGATCCAAATATGGCTGTAAACATTGAGATCATCCTTTCTTTAAATCATTAAGCCTGCTTCTAAGATGCAATAACCTATTTCAAGCTAATGTTTGGTTCATGGATGGAGCCTTCAAACGAAGGCTCCATTCATGAAAAATATAATTTTATTTACCTTCGAAAAACTCGCCTAAACTTTTCCAAGCTTCATTTACTGTTAAGCCTTGAGCTTCGGCAGCCTTCGTATTAATGACAAGCTTTAAGCTGTTTGGAAGTTCTACTGGAATTTCAGATACCTTCTTCTTCCCGCTTAAAATATCAGCAGCCATTAAACCAGATTGATAGCCAAGATCGAAATAGCTGAACCCGCTGGCAGCAACGGCTCCTTTTTTCATGGAATCAAGTTCACCAACGAAAAGTGGAATTTTTTTGCTGTTTGCAACGGCAATAACCGTATCAAGAGCAGTAACTACGGTATTGTCAGTTGGAACATAAATCGCATCAACACGGCCAACTAATGATTCAGCTGCCTGCTTCACTTCTGCTGTAGTTGAAACAGATACTTCAACAAGTTTAGCACCCTTCTCTTCAGCAATTTTCTTAACTTCTTTCACCTGAACCACTGAATTTTGTTCACCAGAGTTATAGATCACACCAATATTTTTTGCTTTCACTTCGTCCGTAATAAAGCTAATTGTTTTTTTCGTTGCTTCTGGATGGTTATCGGTTGTACCAGTAATGTTTTTCCCTGGTTTATCAAAAGCCTCTACCAAACCTGCTCCCACAGGATCTGTCACCGATGTAAAGATAATCGGAATATCCTTGGTTGCATTCAATGCTGCCGTTGCACTTGGAGTGGCATTAGCAAAAATTAAATCCACTTTATCACCGACAAAATTATTGGCAATTGTTTGAGTGTTGTTCATATCTGCCTGAGCATTTTGTTCATCATAGCTTACCTTAATCCCTTTATCCTTTAAGGCTTTTTTAAAGCCTTCTGTCGCAGCGTCTAGAGATGGGTGTGGGGCAAACTGGGTAATTCCAACTTTGAACTCCTTATCCGCTCCTTCTTTTTCAGAACCCCCTGCTTTTTCTTTACTACCGCAGCCTGCAAGCAACATCATTCCCGCTAAGGCAATCGACAATACTTTAACTTTTTTCTTCATCTAGCTAAATCCCCCTTAAATAATAAAATACTAATTTTCATAAAATTTAATATATTAAAAATTATTCTAGTATTTTTTTGCACGAAAAGCAATAGAAATGCGTAAAATATTTTTTCGCTTTAAAGCAGCATAATTTAATAGGAAATCTTGACATTATTAAAAACCTTCACTTTCTTTTTAAACAACAAAAAATGCCTTCTTTTAAATGGAAGGCATTCTAGAAAACTATCTGGATAATATTATTTTTACCAATCACGGGTATTTTCAAGTAAGAGGTCAATTTCAACCTTTTTCATTTTATTGTTGCTTTTCTCAGATGTTAGATTTGACGTTACTTCTAGTAATTTGTCGATATCAATGATCACGGTTCCCATTTCTAACCTCCTGAATGTTAGTCTGTATTCTTTAATATAATATTCGACTAATCCATTAGAATAATGGGGGTACAATTTCAATCAATCTTCATAAAACGAAAAAGGACTAGAACTTATTTGTAAATTACTAGTGAAAGTATGATATATTTCACTAATAATTTTTCATAAAATTTTTGTTTTTAAGCTAGCTTCCTATTTTACTTAAAACTGGTTTTTTCATTTCTGTTTGTTTATTACCTTCACTGAAAAAATACTTCATCATTGGGGGTGTCACGATGGTAGTAACTAGTACTACTACCACTAAAACAGCAAATAATTC
This sequence comes from Bacillus sp. ISL-46, assembly GCF_018613205.1. Classification (NCBI taxonomy): domain Bacteria; kingdom Bacillati; phylum Bacillota; class Bacilli; order Caryophanales; family Bacillaceae; genus Bacillus; species Bacillus sp. ISL-46. The sequence goes on along the minus strand of NZ_JAGGQR010000045.1, from coordinate 154,244 downwards.
CTGACTGATTAATTTTGTCTCCATACCAATCGAGGCAATAATTAAGGCAACCTCTCCACGTGAAACCATAGCAGCTCCAATTCCAAGTGAACTCTTCCAGGAAAAATGAGCTAGTTTTGCTCCCATTGCAGCACCGATTAACTTGGTTAAAATGGCTAGGATGCTAAAACCGATAATTAGCCCGAAATTTTTCGATATTCCGTCAAAGCTTACTGCCACCCCTATCGAGGTAAAAAATATAGGTACAAAAATGGAATAGCTGATTGTTTCCACTTTCTCAAATATTTTAAGTTTATATTCTGTTTGACTAATAGCAACCCCAGCGATGTACGCCCCTATAATCGCCGCAACACCTGTTATTTCGGCTACATAGGCAAACAGGAAGCAAATGATTAATGCACCCGTGACGAGCGGCTCTGTGACCTTTAATCGGGCAAATTTCTTTAAAACCCATGGAACCACCTTCCAAGCTACTAAAATAGCACTCATGAAAAAGAGGACCTTTTTAATAATCATCATGCTTAAATTCACTTCTCCACCGGCCATACTCATTAAAAAGGCCAGGGCGATAATCACAAGAACATCATCAATGACGGCAGCCCCTAAAATCGCGGTCCCTTCTTTAGATTTCATTTTATTTAACTCTTTAAGTGCTTGAACGGAAATACTTACACTTGTTGCTGAAAGTAATAATCCTAAAAATAAGGCTTCAAATGTTGTCATTTTCATCAAAATTCCTGCTAAGTAACCTGAAACTAAAGGAACAATGATTCCACTGATTCCAACGAAGGTTGATGCCTTCCACGCGCGTTTAAATTCATTTAAATCAGTCTCCATACCTGCTATAAACATTAACAAGATGACACCAATTTGGCTTAGGTCTGCCAATGTTTTCGTATCTGAAACGAGGCCTAACACAGCTGGACCTAAAATAACCCCTATTAACAACTTCCCTAGAACCGAGGGCTGACCTAATTTAACGCAAATATCCCCAGCAATCTTAGATGCAAATAAAATAATCGCTAATTCAAAAATTAATTCCATCCAATCACCTTTCCTTCCTAAAAAATTAAAGGGTCTGCTTTATAAAAATCAGACCCTTTTTGGGAGAAAACAAAAAAAGCCTGTCAACCACGGGACATAGATATCCCTTGGTGACAGGCTCCTCCAAAAACAATAAATGATTTATTTAATTATTACTATAATAACAAACTTTATGTTTTTATTCAATGAGAATTAATTGCAGGCGGTCTTTCCCCTTTAGTCCCACTTTTTCATTTTATCAATTACTTTTTCCTTGAAACTGGTGATAAAGGTCGATTCACCTTTATTTACTTTTTGCTTATTCCATTCATTAAAGCTTGCTACGGTAATCAAGATAAGACCAGCAATTAATAAATAGAACCACCATGGCATATTCCCCCAGTATGGTCTAGTTTGCAGGAAGACATTTAATAATAATACACCTGCCCCAACAAAGAAATAGGATTTAATTTGCAGGAGCATACCTGCCATCATCGCTAACAATGAAAGTGTTCCTAAAATGATTGCATCATAAATCGTGTTGCTTGCTAAACCATCTTGGATTAATAATAGGGATACGATTATTAGGACTCCCCATTGAACAGCCTTCGTTATATCAGAATAACTTCCCTTTAAACAACGTCGAATGAAAATGATTAGAATTATAAACGGAAGGACAATCACTTCACGTTCCCATAATGACGGAATATGAAGCATAGCCATTATGGAATAGTATGGTTGTAACAAATAGGCTCCACCAATTATTGTCAAAAGGACAGAGAACCTGGCAGGCACCCTTTTCCTTTGCAGCAAAAAGGAAGCTGAAATAAGCAATCCTGGCAGTGCCTGACACCAGATGTATTGATTCTCGAAACTGTACATAAGAGCGAAAAACATGAATGAAACTAGCGTAAATCCATCGAATTTTGTTTGCTGAATGTTCGATCCATATTCAACTAGCTTTTTATAAACGAATTGGCCAATAATCAACAGAACAATCCCTAAGCTACCAGACAGAATCATTTTATCGAGTTCATCTAATTCACCAAGATAAGAGTATTCAATCGTTGCAATAAATGCTAAAAATGATGGGATGACCCCTAGAAGATCCCATTTGATTTTATGCATATAAAACAGTGTCCCAACAATATAGGCAAGCGTGACAAGATACGGCAGCAAATCAAACGGATAGGTAATTAATGTAAACACAATTCCGATTGTTGAAAATGGGACGAAATAATAAGCTGTCCGTTTCTTAAATTCATCCTTAGCGAAAAATGCAAATAGAAGAATGAAACCGCTAGTGATAGGGAATTCATAGTTTCCAAAATATCGATTGATTAATTGATCTAACCCAGTTGAAACAATAAAGTAGAGGGACGTAAAGCTCCCATAAAGAAAAACTTTTATCTTCCATTCTACCTTAGTAAACTTTGTACTAAAAGCATATACAAACACTGCCAAGATAAAGCTATAAATCGAGTCTGACTGATAGGCAAACCATGTGAAGAATAGCGCTAGTGGATAAATGCTGTGTCCAACCCAAGCAAAGGCAATGGAAAGATTCAAGTCATTTTTCTGACTGAGATAAGCGATTAGAAGCATGACCACTGCACTTGTTGAAGCAATTAGTGAATTAATGGTATTACTTAATGAAAATTTAAGCGTAATAGCTTGGATAATCGAAAAATACGTAAGCAGTACTGAGATACTTACAATAAAAGGGACCCACTTCGTACCAACTTTTTTATATAAATAAAAATACATACCGATTCCAACCAACAAAACAAGCGGCTGAACCCATAAATGATTAATCGGACTTAGCAAAGCATGGAAAATGGCAAATGTATAGAGTACCTGTGAGGTATATATTGATATAACACCTAATTCCTTTTCCCCAACTTTTTTCCATACAAAACTAAATAATAAAACCATGATTGCCCCAGCCGCAAAATTTATTGCATAACCATATTCATTAAGATAAACAGAAAAATTTGTATTAATTTCTTCTCCAAAAGCTACGATGGAAAGACCAAGTAAACCAGGAATACTCCATAAAGCGGCCTCCTGAAGATAAATCCGTGTTTCCTTCTTATATAGTAGAAAGGCAGCAACCACCAATAGTAATAACATAATGCCTAGTTCCCACCATAATAACCAAGAAATTGCAGACAAAATTGCAAGCACCATTATCGATAAGCCTACATCTCTGGAGGCAGTCTGAATGATCTTTACGTACTTTGAAAGTAGCGCAATGCCTAACCCAAAATATAGGATAAAACCTGCTAAAGACAACTGAAGAGAAAAATTGACCATATCGAAAGGCTGGCTTACTAATGCAATCGTTTCATAAATGCCAGAAGCTGCAAAAACTGAGCTTAAATACGGAAATAATCGTCTAGAACTTTGAGAGGATAAATAAATAAAGTTAACTGCAATGATAAAATAAGCAAGCATAAGCACAATCGATGGATTGCCTGCACGAAGGAGAATTCCTTCCAGGCTAATGTAAATAAACGCTAAACCTGAGATTACTGCACTTGTATATTGGAAGGCTTTATTTAATGTGAATTTATCATCCATAGCCTTTGGAACGAATACAATCCCAAATCCAATTAATGCATAAACAATCGCCCCAAAACTATCGAGGAAGCTATGCTCAATTAACTGATAGGCACCATAAACGATCATGACACTAAAAATGAAATGATATTCTTTTCGACCGCTCACATACATCATTGATAAATAAATAATCGCTGTTAACAGCAGGTTGAAGCTGTGTAAGACCTCATTATCGTATAAAAAAAGCATAAATAAGGTACAAAGTACAAGATTTACTTGGACGTACGGAATAAATTCATTCGTAAATAATTTGAATGATTCCTTGTGTTTTAACTGATGATATACAAAAATAAAGATAGCATTAAAAACCATTAAACCTAGATAAAAGAAATCAATTTTTAGATGGAAGCTGGCTAAGAGAAAGGCAGTTCCTATGCTTATTGAGACATAGGTAAACCAAACAAATAATCTAGAAACTAAGTTCTTTGCAAATAAATAGTAAACAATAATTGGCAGCAAACTCCCGAGCGTTCCGAGTATATAACGTCCCTCCCCGGATATTGATAAATATGGTCCTAATAACCCAAACCATCCAAGCGATAGGATAAAAATTGGTAAAAACAAACTTCCAAGAACAATGAAGGCAAAGGCCGTCTTTTCAATTTTTAATATTTTCTTCGTTAAAAAAGCAATACCGTAAAATAATAAGGCAACAATTGCTATTGATCCACTTTTCATGAAACTTGTCATTGATTCCCAATTACTCGTCGCAACAAACAATCCACCTATTAATAAAAAGATTACCCCAATGTTTAATAACCAGGTAATATTCCTTTCACGGATTTCTTCTGGTGTTAACGTTTTTTTCACTTTTTGCGGTTTTGGCGGTGCAGCTTTTTGAATTGGCGTATTTTTTTCAGTGGATGGGGGTTTTGCCTCCATTTCTAATAAATCCATATGATATTGATAATGTGCCCTTGCTACGGTGTCGACAATTGCCTCAGAAAGGTACCCTTCTTCACGTAAAGTGAATAACTCTTTTCTAAAAATTTTCCTCTGCTCTTCTCTTATATTCGAATCCATGAAATCTCCCCACATTCATACCAAAATGGCAATCATACAAAATTTTCCTCTATAGTGTAATTTTACACCATTACTCAATATTTTCAATATATTCTCAAAAAAACATGAAATCTGCAACACTTTTTTTAAAGATTTTACGTTTGGGTAAAATATCTGTATGATGTAAGAGGATTTACTTAAATAGACGGAGGAAACTATGCTTACATATAATGAAAAATTAGCGATTATCGAATCATTTTCAGAGTTGGAACGAAAGAATGTTTCACTTGGACGAGTCAATTTTCAGTTCGAAGGCAGTATCTCTGATAAGAAAAACATTGTTTATCACTTACACCCAAATGGGAATGGATTTGTTTATGCTGGACAGCTGGACCATTATGATACGGATGAAAAAGGAATGGTCAATATCCGTGATTTCTCCGAAGACCAACTCCGTAAATTGTTAAAACAATCGATTCAATCCTTATCATCAGTCGAAAAAACGCCTGCTGAAGAAGCCATTATTGGAGATTCAAAAGAGGAACGTTGGGTAGATAGTGAAAATAATGTCCTGATTCTAGTTGAAGAAAATGAATCCTGGAATATCTATTATGGGTTAAACCTTGATGCTACCTTTGATACCTATGAGGAAGCTGAGGCGTTTTTGCAAGAAGAAGGCTTTACTAGGAAGTAATTTGATTGAACAAAGGCGGTGCATTTGCACCGCCTTATCTTTATTCACCTTTATTGTCGATCCATTCGTCTAGGCGGATAATGCTTTGTTTTGCACGTTCATATTCAATGGTTCGGTAATGGTGCATGCCGCCTTCTTCCTCATCCTTTTCGTCGGCCCATTTAACAATTTGTTGTAATGGTGTCCGAACGATATCGTTTGATGGTAGAAAGGAGTCAGTATGAAATAAAATGGCGAGTGCAATCGTCTTAGCTTTGATTGGATTTTCACCAAGACGGATTAAGAGCTTGTGAGCCCGCTCAGCCCCTTTAATTGGGTGAATGTCATTTTGCTTGTATAAGTCATAATCCCATTTTCCATTTTTATACCATGTATAATGGCCCATGTCATGGAGGAGCCCTGCTTTTGCAGCAATGTCAACATCCAGTTGATGCTCCTTCCCTAATTGAAAGGCATGGTAGGCTACAGCAATCGCATGGGCAAGACCAGAACGGTTCAAATATTTTTGGGCAATATGATGTTCAAATATATTCAATAAGGTAACGTCTCTCATGCGATCTCTCCTAACTTTTTCAAAATAATATATTTCATTTATTATATGATAACAAATGGTACATGGCTATTTTTTTATATAAAAAAAACAGAAGGCATTCGAAGGCCCGCCGCTTCTTTTAAACAAATGATTAGCGTTTTGACTTTCTGTACCCTTCATCCTGCGCTTCTTTTTCTGAACAAAACCAAACGATGTTGTCGGTGGTGGAGTCGTAAAAACTACCGCCGGGTACATGATAGATATGAGAATTTGCATTCCCTTTGATCTTCCCTTTACAATCTAAGTTTGATTCCTGATCATCACTTGGGTTATTTTGATAGTTGTTCCCTGAAGATGCTTTTGAATTTGTACCTTTTTCTTCCGTTTCTTTGACATTTTCAGTATTATACCCATCCTCTTGAGCATAATTTTCAATCGACCAGATTCCTACACCTTTTTCTTGTGCTTTCTTTTGAATCGCATAAAATTCATCAACATATTGGGTGTTCGGAGCATAAATATAGGCCACACGAGCAAGGCCTTTTTCCAACAGCATTTCATTAAACATTTTTCCATTAACATAAATATAGGCAAGTAGGCGCCCATATTTATCACGTCCGTCTCCAATTCCAAGTTCAATTTCAACTTTAGTACCAACGGAGAGAATTTCCTTTGTATACTCGGAGGCTTCTTGTCCAAATGGCTGTACTCCTAAGCGGGGATGATGTGTCTCAGGTGTATCCACACAGAGCATTCTTACCTTTTCTATCTTCCCATTAAGGTTAACATTAATAGTATCACCATCGACATTCTTGACGATAGTTGCGGGAAGTAATTTCTTATTACCGGTTTTCGATTGAGGTACTTCTGTTTGAGAGAGTGAAGGTGTCTTTGGATCGCTCGTTTCATTCGTATGAACTTCATTGTTTTTGACAACAGAGGAAGTTTTAGAGTCACTTTTCTGCTTAGATGGTTCGCTATTAGAACACCCTGAGAGAATGATAGGAATAATTACGATAAACGATATTATTAATTGGAGAATTCTGTTGTTCATAGATAGTGCCCCTTTAAATTATTAATTTTATCTATTGTAACAAAAGAAAAAGAGAGAAGTTAATGCTCCTCTCTCTTTGACCTTGTTACTTTTCTTCTGTTACTTTGTCAACTTTTGGGCCTAGATATTCATAATCGTTAGGATTGATCGGTGTATATCCTTTTGGCTTATAGAACCGCAGCAGGTCTTTGTAAACTATTTCATCGGACATATTTAGCTCTGTATTAACTTTGCTATCTACATCCTTACATGTAGTACTATCTTCTAATAACTCACCTGTTAAAGAGGAGTAACATTTTTCATTTATTTGGATAGCCTCAGATGTTACAAAGTCACCGTTTCTGAATAATGCCCAATTACGGTGTTGTTTAGAAAGTAAATCTGAACCAAATTCCATATAATCTTTCGTATCAATACCTAATAAATGGAGAACGGTTGGACGGACATCGACTTCCCCGCCAACTTGGTGTTGAATTCCACCCTTTACACCAGGTACGTGAATAAATAATGGTACACGCTGTAATTTTGCATTGATTGCAGGTGTAATTTCGTCCACACCCATAACCTTCGCCATTGCATCATTATGGTTCTCAGATATTCCGTAATGGTCACCATACATTACAATTATTGTATTGTCATACATACCATTAGCTTTTAAATCATTAAAGAATTGCTCAAATGCCTGATCCATATAGTTTGCAGATTGGAAATATTGATTTACAACCGTATCACCGTAATCCCCAGCAGGAAAATCAGTATCTTCCGGATCCATTTCAAATGGGAAATGATTAGATAGTGAAATAAACTTTGTATAGAACGGCTGCTTTAAGCTTTCAAGTAATGGAATAGATTCTTTAAAGAAAGGTTTATCTTTCATTCCATAGTTTTTTGTATTTTCATCTGACATGCTGTAGTATTCTGCATCAAAGAATTGATCGTATCCAAATGCTTTATAGATAACATTTCGATTCCAGAACGTCTTATAGTTCCCGTGTAACACTGCAGAACTATATCCCTGTCCTTTTAGAATAGAAGGCATAGCTTGATAAGTGTTCTGGGCTTTGTTAACAAAAACAGCACCTTGTGCCATTGGATATAATGAATTTTCCATTAGAAATTCGGCATCCGATGTTTTCCCTTGTCCTGTTTGATGATAGAAATTATCAAAATAGAAGGTATTATTGTCATGTGCTAATGAGTTCAAAAATGGTGTTACTTCTTGTCCGTTAGGCATTTTATAATCAATCATAAAGCTTTGAAAGGATTCCATCGAAATATAAACTACGTTCATACCTTTTGCTTTACCAAAATATTTTGGATTTGGTGCAGCATAGTTTGCTTTACGATAGTTCTCAACATCTGTAATATCACTGCTATCCGCTAAAGCCCGCTGACTCGATGATTTTATATTTTGGATCACATCATAAATGGTAAAGTTATACGCTCCAAGGTATTTTACTAAATAATTTCGGTCAAATGAACGTGACAGTAACTGCGGACGATCCTTTTCTGCTAAACCTAAATTAAATAGAAAAGTAGTAATTGAAAATAATAGAACAATCTTAAAGGTCTTTCTGTTCGTCACCGTAACTTTTTTGAATACGGTTAATGCTAACGCGATTAAAATAAACATATCTGTAAAATAAAAAATGTCAAACGGAGACATTAATGAAAGTGCACTGTCGCCAAGTTGACCAGCGTTTGTTTTGGTTTGCATTAGAACCGGAACCGTAATGAAATCATTAAAAAATCGATAATAGGCAATATTTGCATACAATAAGAATGATAATAGAAAATTTGTTAATATCATAATCAATTTTGAATGCTTTTTAAAAAGCAGGGCAAATCCAAAGAAGAAAAGTGCTGAACTTAATGGATTTATTAAAAGCAAAAACTTCTGTAGGCTATTTTCAATACCTAAGTTAAATTCAATTTGATATGCAGCATAGGTTTTGATCCAAAATAATAAAACAGCTGCTATAAAGAATGTAATATGACTATTGGTTAATGTTTTTGGTAGTCTAATTTTATTCATCTTTAAATTCTCCTCTCACTTACCAATTAAGCTTCGGTAAACGAACCTCAATCACTATATCACATTTCTTTAAAAAATAAAAACATAAGTCTTGCTATTTTTATCTATACTTTTCTACAACATTCTACACTTTTCCCCGCCATCTCGGGCAAGCAAAATCATTACCTTCAACAACTTGGTCATTTCTTAAAAATTGAGATATACCTTTTATTTTTATGTCCGTTCTCTTTGGGACATGACTGTTTTCAATCTTCAATAATATAAGACAAAATAAGTTTTATTTAGTTTCAAATTTTTTTCTTGTTAAATTTTCTATTCTTCCATAAATTATATCTTAGTCGGAACAATCCTTGAGGCATCATTTCTACATATCATAAACCCGAACGTATGAAGGAGCAATATGAATTTAGACTTATCTTTAACATACGGTAAGGAGAAAGATTACTTGAATGAACTACTTAAACATTGGATAGCATATACACAGAGGAATGTAGAAAAAATTTAAAAGGAGAATACGATGCCCAGAATTAGGCCTGAATTTACAAAAAGCCCATATTTTGTTGATGAACCAGGAAATTGGCATTTAAAGCCTGGCGCTCCAAAAGATCTCCAAGTCGAGCTTGAAAATTATCTTAATAGCTTGGGTGATGATGACGAGCCAGGAACTATCAATGGTATACATATCAACTACCCTTAAGAATTTTTAATGCCAATTATATAATAGAAGAAAGCAGTTGCAAATGTATTTTATTGGAATGAAATGAAGATCATTAAATGACTATTTTATAGGAGTGAATATAATGAATATTAACCGTGTAAAACAAATTTTGTCATCATCTGCTGATATAGAAGTAAAATATAATGGTACATCGGTTTGGATTGACCAATTAAATGAAGATGGACATACAGCAACAGTACATTTACGAGGCCCTTTGGAAGAACGTTCAGTTGTTGAAATTGGAGAACTTATCGAGGAATAATTTTTTCAGACGATCTTTTCATTGAAAAGATCGTCTTTTTTTACAACTTAAAAGGCAGGATTGAATTCCTGCCTTACACCATATCTTCATTCTCTTTTTCTATATCACTTGGTTCTGGCTGTTCTCCTTGGACAATACCCCCAAGTACTTCTCTGTTGTTCAGACTTGCATCTTTTCCTGCACCTGGTGCGATATTCGACATTGGAAGTTGTTCTAATTCTTTACCTCTAGGCATTATTCCTCACTCCTTTATGTTAAGGTTTCCAATATGGCGGAAAAATAACATAAAAAAATAAGTTCTAAATTTTGTTAGTGATTTAAAATACTATCCCTGGCGAGTAATTGTATCGTCATGTCATCCATTGGTGGATTATGAAGGCCTGCTCTTACATCTCGATAATACCGCTGTAACGGATTTTTCAATGAAAGACTTTTTGCACCTACGATTCTCATTGCTAAATCAACAACTTCGATTGCGTTATTGGTAACTGTTAATTTTGCTGCACCTAAAGCAGCCCCCATTTTTTCCCTAGCTTGATCGTTTGAATGATCCCACTGTTTTGCAACCCCATATAAGAAATACTCGGACTGCATTAATTTCAACTCAATCTCTCCAAGTTTTTGCTGAACATTTGGTAAATCGATAATTGGTCCGACAATACTATTCGGAGAATATTCCTTAGCAAATTGAATAGCATAACTTTGGGCTGCTTTTGCTATGCCGAGATAACATGCTGGAATATGAAGTAGCCATCCATTCGCTCTTTTTCCGTTCGAACTAAACTTTTCCACAAGATATTCATCACCTACCAAACAATTATCCAAAATTAAGTCATGACTCCCTGTTCCTCTTAACGAGATACTGTCCCAAGTTTCCTCAATAACCAATCCTTTTGTGGATCGTGGAAGTAGAAAATTGGCCACATCATTGGTTTCTTTGATTGTTGCACTAACTATAAAGTAATCTAGGACGGGGGACATGGTAGTAAATGTTTTTCTCCCTTTAATAACCCAGCCATTCTGACTTTTTTCTGCTGTGGTTTCCGGTCTGCCGCCTCGTGTAGGACTTCCAATCTTCGGTTCACTTTGAGCACTATTTATTAATGCTCCATTTTTCACTTGTTTACAAAGATACTTAAAGATCGACTCATCCCAAGAGCTTTTTTCATTTAGATTCATAATAATTCCCATATGCCATCCAATCGAAAGTGCTGTTGCCCCGTCACCTTCCGCAATCGTTTCTTGGAGTCGAATTAGTTCATAAAGCGAGATATCCTCTCCACCATGCCTTGAAGGAACAGTTAATGCCGTGTAACCTGTATTTTTCAGATCCTGAATATTTGCATACGGGAAACTACCTTCTATATCTACCTGAGGTGCTCGTAATAGGAATTGTTTTGAAAGTATTCTCATTAACTCTATTCGTTCATCCAATGTATCTTTTTCTTGAAAGTTCATCTCTCATCTCTCCTATCCCATTAACAAAAAATCGTTCAAACCCCTAGTCTCATTAACCAGGGGTTTGTTTCTTATTCTAAATTAGCGAATTTTTCCAAATCTCGGTTTTCACCGATTACTACTAGTACATCACCGTAATTAATTTTTTCATCAGGAGATGGTGAAATGTTAATTTCATCTTCATGCCGAATCGCGATGACGCTCAAATTAAACTTTGCCCTTAAATCTAGTTCCCTTAAGGTTTTCTCCATCATCCTATCGGGGATTTTTACTTCCTCTACACTATAATCCTTCGATATCTCAATAAAATTTAAGACATTAGGTGATAACAGCTGATGGGCGACTCGAATTCCCATATCTCGTTCAGGAAAGACGACCCAGTCTGCCCCAACCTTTTTTAATACTTGACCATGTAGTTTATTTAATGCTTTGGCAATCACCTTTTTTACACCTAGTTCCTTCAATAATAAAACAGATAGGATACTTGCTTGAATATCGTCTCCGATTGCTACAATAACTGTATCAAAATTACGGATCCCAATCGATTTTAATGCCTCAGCTTCTGTTGAATCGGCAATCACGGAATGAGTAACGAATGGATGGGATTCTTCAACTCGTTCCTCATTCACATCGACTCCAAGCACTTCCTGCCCAGATTCATATAACTTATTGGCAATACTTAGTCCAAACCTACCTAATCCAATCACTGCATATTGATTAGCCACTGTCTCCTTGTACCTCCTTGGTGTAAAAAACTACCCAATCGTGATTTTTCCCTTCGGATACCGGAATGCATCAGGTTTTCTGCGTATTGTCACCGCATAAGCAATAGTTAATGGTCCTACCCTGCCAGCAAACATAGTAAAAATTATCAATGCCTTGCCAAGTGATGATAATTCTGGTGTCAATCCCATTGATAGCCCGACTGTTGCAAAGGCAGAAGTAACCTCAAATACTATTGTTAAAAAATCTTGTCCGTGTTCAGAAATGGTTAGAATGAGTGTCATTAGCATGACGAGAAATAATCCACTAAATGTGACGGTTAATGCTTTATAAATCGTTTCATATTCAATCCGCTGACGGTAAAAAATAACATCCTCTTTCCCGCGAATTTGTGACCAAACAGCTCCAATGAGCGTTGTAAAAGTGGTGGTTTTGATCCCCCCGCCTGTCGACCCAGGCGATGCACCAACAAACATGAGTAACACAATTAATAATAATGATGATTGAGTTAGATCACCAATATTTAATGTGTTAGCCCCTGCTGTTCTTGCCGTAACAGATTGGAATAATGACCCAAGGATTTTCCCTGAAAACGACAATGGTTTTAGCGTTAATCCATTAGAATATTCAAGCAGTAATATACCAACTGTACCTACTACTATTAAAACGCTGCTCGTCATTAAGACAAGCTTTGTATGTAATGATAGCCGTTTTGAAACACGATATTCAAAAAGTTCGTTCATAACGATAAAGCCGATCCCACCTAAGATAATTAATGCACTAACGGTCAACGTAACGGTTGGATCGTCAACATAACTGGTTAAACTATGAAACTCCCCCATTAAGTCAAATCCTGCATTGTTAAAGTTGGAAATTGAATGGAAAATTCCATAATAAATCGCTTTTCCTATCGGCATGTCAAAGGAAAAACGGATAGATAAAAGCACAGCACCAAGGAACTCAATCACCGCTGTAAAAATTAAAATTCGTCTTACTAGCCGTACAATCCCCTCCATTGATAAATTATTTAAAGATTCTTGAAGTAGAAGCCTTTCTTTTAAAGATATTTTCTTCCCTAATAGGAAGGCAAAAAACGTTGCAAACGTCATAAATCCAAGTCCACCGACTTGAATCATACATAAAATAACCACTTGACCGAATATCGAAAATGTGGTCCCGGTATCTACGACAACTAAACCTGTTACGCATGTTGCAGAGGTTGCAGTGAACAGGGCGTTTAAAAATGACAAACCTTGCCCATTTGAAGTCGAAACCGGCATCGTAAGTAGAAATGTTCCTAGTAATATGATCAAACCAAAACCTAGAACAAGAATCTTTGGAGGATCTAGATATATTTTTTTGCGCAGAATAGTTCTCTCCCTTACTACTTTAATGTTATTTTTAACAAACAATTAATAATCATGTGTTATCTATGATCTTAATTTTTTTCTCCTTGTTCATGCCTCTATTTTTAAATATTGTAAATCTATAATACAGGAAAAATATACAATTACGAACAAAACATGTAAATTAAAGATGTGAATTGGTACACCTTAGAAAAATTTTTACCATGAGTGTGTCAAATGTGTGTCATAACTCACTGTTGATTGACTATATGTTGTTCTATAATACAAGAAGTAAAATTTTCCATGTTCATAAACACTCTTTATATAACGACTTTTTGAGGAAATAATAAAATAGCATGGGAATTGAAGGGGGATTGTTATGAAACAAGGGTCAAAACAACTATTTATACAAACTGGAAGTCTGTTAGCAGGTTTTATGGTTTGGGTACTGATATCATCACTAATGCCGTTTATTAAAGTAGATATCCAACTTACTTCATCTCAAATTGCATGGACTACGGCGGTCCCTATTATCCTCGGTTCACTTCTTCGAGTTCCGATTGGCTACTGGACCAATCGCTATGGAGCTCGAATTTTATTTACAATCAGCTTTATTATACTGCTCATTCCAATTGCGTTGTTAAGCTATGCTAATTCCTTATTAACATTAATCTTAGGAGGATTTTTACTAGGGATTGGCGGTGCTGTCTTTTCCATCGGTGTTACCTCTCTTCCCAAGTATTATGAAAAAACAAAGCATGGGTTTATTAACGGAATTTACGGGGCAGGAAATATTGGTACGGCAATTACTTCCTTTTCCGCACCCGTGCTTGCTACCGCCTATGGATGGAGAAACACCATTAAAATCTTCCTGATAGTTGTATTAATCTTTGCAATTTTAAACTTTATTTTTGGGGACAAAAAGGAACGAAAAGTTAACATTTCCTTACTCGATCAAACCAAAGGGGTATATAAAAATCCAAAACTTTGGTTTCTAAGTTTATTTTATTTTATCACGTTTGGTTCCTTCGTTGCTTTCACCATTTATTTACCATCGTTTTTAGTTAATCACTTTGAATTAGATAAAGTCGATGCAGGACTCCGGACAGCAGGTTTTATTGCTTTGGCAACCTTTTTTAGACCCATAGGTGGATGGTTGGGCGATAAAGTTAATCCTTTTCTTATTTTAATGGCTGTTTTCTTTAGCCTAACTTTTGCAGGATTTCTTTTGTCATTTACTCCATCACTGCCGATTTATTCCTTTGGTTGCTTATTAGTTGCTTTCTTTGCGGGAATTGGAAATGGCGCTATCTTTAAACTAGTCCCTTTATATTTTTCCAATCAAGCGGGTATTGTGAATGGAATTGTTTCTGCCATGGGAGGACTGGGTGGTTTTTTCCCGCCAATCATTCTCACGATTCTCTTTGATTGGACTGGTCATTATGCGATTGGGTTTATGTCCCTATCTGAATTTTCTTTAGCAAGTCTGGTTATCGTAGTATGGCTATATTATCAAGATAAGTTGGATATTTCTGCAAAGATTGTAAACCATGCCTTAGATGGTATTTGTGTAACCGATGTTACTGGCATTATTCAAAGCGTTAATCCCGCATTCACAAAAATCACTGGCTATAGTCAAGCAGAGGTAATCGGTAAAACCCCAAGTGTTCTTCAATCCGGTGAACATGACAACGAGTTTTACAAAAAAATGTGGTTTAGTTTAAAAACAGACGGGGTTTGGGAAGGTTATATTTGGAACAAACGCAAAAACAATGTAATTTATAGAGAATGGCTAACTATTACAGCCATTAAAGATGACGTAGGTGAAACAAAAAACTTTGTAGGTATGTTCTATGAAGATAACGAAAAATCCTAAAAAGGCAGTATAAAAGAGATCTTCCCCGTGGAGGTCTCTTTTTTTGTAACCTTGGGCAATTTATTACAACTTTTTGTCAACTTCCTTGAGTTCACAGTTCGTTCACTGTTTTTGTGACGTACGTCACAATATTCATGTTACTATCTGTTTTATAGTAATTACACAAACAACTAAAACTTTATAAAAATTAAAATTTGAACACAAATTAGGGGGAAATATAATGGCCAGAATTAATTATTGGAATCCAGAGGACGAAAAATTTTGGAACGCTGAAGGAAAAAAACATGCCCGACGAAATCTATGGATATCTGTACCATCATTGATGATCGCTTTTATCGTATGGCAGATATGGTCAGTCGTTGCCGTTAGACTTAACGACATCGGTTTCCATTTCACCGAAGAACAATTATTTACACTTGCAGCAGTTCCTGGTCTTGTCGGTGCGACACTTCGCTTTGTTTACACATTTGCAGTCGGCTCTATTGGTGGAAAAAACTGGACAGTGATTTCAACAGCAATCTTAGCAATTCCAGCGATTGGTATTGGCTTTGCAGTCCAAAATCCGGAAACACCATTTTCTATCATGTTATTGCTTGCAGCCCTTTGCGGACTAGGCGGAGGTAATTTCTCATCTTCGTCAGCAAATATTAGCTTTTTCTTTCCAAAAAAGGAAAAAGGGACAGCACTTGGTATTAATGGTGGTTTAGGAAACATGGGTGTATCTCTGTCGTTCAATTCGTTACACCATTAATTGTTACCTCAGGAACTTTTGCATTAGTTGGCGGCAAACAAGTTTTAGCAAATGGTCAGGAAGTTTGGTTACAGAACGCGGCATTTATTTGGGTGATTCCTATTGTCATCTTGACAGTTTTAGCAATGTTTAAGATGGATAATGTACCAGGTGCAAAACAATCAGTTTCGGAACAATTTGTGATTGTAAAACGGAAACATACTTGGATTATGGCAGCCCTATATGTAGCAACCTTTGGTTCATTCATTGGTTATTCAGCGGCATTTCCGCTTTTATTAAGATCACAATTCCCTGAGCATATATCACTTGCCTTTCTTGGTGCATTAGTGGCCGCAGCTTCAAGACCTGTTGGTGGTTGGATGGGAGACAAACTTGGGGGTGCAAAGGTAACTTCCTATGTTTTAGTCATCATGGGAATTGGCGCTGCAGGGGTTATTTATTTCCTAAACGGAAAACAATTTGCTGGATTTTTATTATCCTTCTTAATTCTGTTCGTTGCATCTGGTATTGGTTCAGGCTCGACTTTCCAAATGATTCCGAACCTTTTTATTCCTAAAGAAGCAGCACCTGTAATTGGGTTTTCAGCGGCATTTGCAGCCTATGGTTCATTCTTTATTCCTAAACTTTTCGGGTGGTCAGTTAAGGCGACGGGCACTCCTGTTACAGCTTTTTACTTCTTTATTGCTTTTTATGTAGTAGCATTTGGACTCAACTGGTATTTCTATCAAAGAAAAGCTACAGCAACTAAATCAATAACACAACAAGTCGGATAAATCCGGCTTGTTTTATTTTATTAAACTGTTATACTTGGCTGTTGATTTCCGCNNCCCGCAGGAGTCTTCGCGCCTTCCGCTCCAATCAACATGTGCCAAAATTAACAATGAGCTGTAACTTAGCCAATTAAAAAAACGCAGTCATTAAACTGCGTCGATTTAAAAATTCTCTATATCCTCGATATCGCAACCGCACAAGCCTTATATTCGGCTGTTCCTGAAATAGGATCAAACTCATTTAAGGTTAAGACATTGGTCGGTGTTTCACTCCAGTGGAAGCTCATAAAAACGAGCCCTGGGACTACTTGTTCTGTAATCTTCGCCTTTACCTGTAGTTCTCCTCTTCTCGAGCGAACCTGTACCACTTCACCATCTGTTATACCTAAAGCTGCAGCATCGTTTGGATGAATATCAACAGTTTCTTCTGTTTGTTTTAATTTAACTCCAGCAGCATAATGACGCGTCTGAGAATGTGTATTGTAAGATTCATAACGTCTTCCTGTTGTTAGTGTAAATGGATATTCAGCATCAGGGAGTTCCAATGGTGCAGTATAATCTACCGGTACAAATGCTGACTTTGTTGATGTCGACTCCATTTGGTGGAACCTCTCGTGCAAGATAAGTGTTCCTGGATGGTTTTCATCTGGGCAAGGATAATGAATACCATACTCTTTTTCAAGTCTTTCATACGATATGCCCCCGTACATCTCCCAAGCTAGTTTTCTAACTTCATCCCAGATTTCTTCACTGTTGTTATAGTGAATAGGATAGCCCATAATCGTAGAAAGGTCACATAGGATTTCCCAGTCTTCTTTCACATTAGGGTGTGGTTCTACCGCTTTGCGAACCCTTTGAACTCTCCGGTCGGTGTTGGTATATGTTCCATCCACCTCACCCCATGAACGTGCTGGTAATACAACATTAGCCATTTTTGCTGTTTCCGTTAAGAAAATATCTTGAACAATTAATAAATCAAGCTTTTCAAACAATGTTTGTGTATGATTCATATGAACATCAGCAAGGAGCGGGTTTTCACCAATGACATAAAGTGCCTTTAATTCACCCGTCTCGATCCGATCAAAAGTTCTCGTTTGTGTGTCACCAACTCTTGGGTTTAGTTCAACATTCCATTCCTTTTCAAACCGCGCCCGCGAATCACGATTTGCTATGCTCATTCCACCTGTTAATTGGTTTGGCAAACAGCCCATATCACCCGCACCTTGAACATTATTCTGACCTCGAAGCGGCATGACACCAGAGCCTGTTTTACCGATATTCCCAGTTAATAATGCAAGATTTGCTATATCAAATACATTATTTACACCACAGTGATGCTCCGTAATCCCGAGCGTGTACGCAATCATTGAACCGTTTGAAGTGGCGTACTCTCTTGCAGTTGCAGCAATGTCATCCGCATTTAAACCGGTAATCGATGCAGCGTATTCCAGCGTAAAAGGCTCGACTTGCTTTTCTAACTTCTCGAAATCAAGCGTAACCTGTTGAACAAACTCCGGACTGTATAAACCTTCTTTTAAGATGACTCTAATAAAAGCATTGATAAGAGCAATATCTGAGCCCACATTTAATTGCAAATGGCGATGGGAAGATTTTACCATATCTATTTTCCTTGGATCTATGACAATTATTTTCAAACCAGCTTTTGCAGCTTTTTTCATACGATTTGCAATAATGGGGTGTGCCTCTGTTGTATTTGAACCCATCAAAAGTAACACTTCAGCTCGATCAATATCATCTAGTGTATTAGTCGGTGAACCGCTTCCAAAAACAGTTGCCAGACCGGCAACGCTAGAGGCGTGTCAGGTGCGGTTACAGCCATCAATATTGTTACTATTAATGACCGCCCTCATAAATTTTTGAGTAACAAAATTGGATTCGTTTGTATTTCTCGCGCAAGCGAACATGGATATCGAGTCTGGACCCCACGTAGTTTTTATGTTGGATAATTGACTAGCAATAAATTGATATGCTTCATCCCAAGTGGTTTCGACTAGCTTTCCTGCTTTACGGATTAGTGGAGATGTTAATCTATTTTTTGCATGTACGTATTCATAGGCAAATGCGCCTTTTACACATGTCTGCCCTTTGTTCACTGGTGCTTCCTTGTCACCGCGGATTTTCATGATTTTGTTGTCTTGTACTTCAAGGACTAAGCCACATCCAGTACCACAGTAACCGCAGATCGTTTTAACAAAATTTGCTTCTCCCACCATTTTCACTCCCCTATAAAAACATTAATACCTCTATTACCATATTAATCTATTTAAAAAAATTGTGGATTTCTTTTTCAAAAAATATTTGTCTTTTTCTTGAATGAAAATTTTGGGAATAAAAAAAACGAGAGATTAGATCCCCCGCTTTCAGGCAATTTTTGCCGGTAATAAGATATTAAAGGTTGTTCCTTTATTAGGTTCACTTTCCACAAACACCTTACCATTATGGCTTTCAATTATTTTGAAACTAACCATTAAGCCTAAGCCGTTACCATTCTTCTTGGTTGTGTAAAAAGGTTCTCCTAATTTCTTTAATTTTTCTTTGGATATTCCTACTCCTGTGTCTTGAATAGAAATTTGGACATTATTATCATGTATGATTGTTTTAACATGTAATTCGCCACCATTAGGCATAGCTTCAATTCCGTTTTTAATGAAATTCAGAAATACCTGCTTTAAGCGATTCTCATCACATTCAATTTGAATATTTTCATGGTGACAATCAAAGGTCAAACGAACATTTTTCTTCCTCGCTTCGAATTCAAGCAAGGAGACGACATTCTTTATAACAGGAACAACATTTTTTTCTTCCAACTCCACTGCCTTTGGTTTTGCCAATACCATAAAGTCCTCAACAATCGTATTAACCCGTTCAATTTCATCAAGAATGATACTTAAAAACTCCATTCGCTCCGGATCTTTTTCGTCTAACTGCAAGAATTCCGCGTACCCTTTCATTGAGGTTAGTGGATTACGGATTTCATGAGCAACACCTGCAGCCAATTGTCCAACAGCAGCGAGCTTATCCTGACGATGGAGGACCTCTTCTGTTTTCTTCCGCTCTGTTATATCATTGCGAATCGCAAGGTATTGGTATGGCTTTCCTTGACCATTAATAAATGGAACAATGGTTGTGTCCACCCAATAATAAGTTCCATCTTTAGCTTTATTTCTAATTTCACCCTTCCAGACATTTCCAGAACCAATAGTTTTCCAAAGATTTTTGAAAAAGTCCTTTGAGTGGTAACCAGAATTTAGAATATTGTGGTCTTTCCCCAGGATTTCTTCTCGATTATATTTAGATATCTCACAGAACTTGTCATTTACACTTGTGATCATCCCTTTTGCATCGGTAAATGCGACAATTGAGGATTGATCAAGCGCAAATTTTATATCAATATTCTCTTTAATTGTTTCCTTAAGATGTTCTTCCGCCTTTTTGCGATCAGAAATATCTGAACGTATTGCAATATATTGGACAGGTTTACCTTTTTTATTCAAAAAAGGAACAATTGTAGTATCCACCCAATAAAACGTCCCATCCTTTGCTTTATTTCGAATTTCCCCGCGCCATATTTGTCCAGCTTGTATCGTACGCCATAGGTCTTTGAAAAACTCTTTAGAATGATAGCCAGAATTTAATATTCTATGGTTCTGACCGATAATCTCATCCTTTTTATATTTAGAAATTTCTTCAAATTTATCATTTACAAAAATTATTGTTCCTACTGGGTTTGTAATCGCAACAATGGTTGAAGCATCAAGTGCAGCTTTGATGTCTTTTAAGTTTGTATCCGTCGTCATTAATTGTTTACTAATTAATGTACTAGATAAGATAAGTCCACCGATTATTAATACTGATACGAAAAGTACCAAATAAATAATAAATGGACTATCAGCGCTCGATCCCCCAAGAACTTTTGTTGTCGGAAATGAGGCTCTCCTTAAAAGAAAATGACCTTCGATAATTGCTAATGACATAATGATTGCACTAATTGGTTTTAACCAAACCTGATTACTTTGGGTATAGCTTTTTGAAGAAAAAAGAATCCATAAAGAAAATAAAAAGGAACCACAGATTAAAAGTCCTGAAAAAACAAGCAAAAGGACATTATATTTACTATTTACATTCATTGCATATAATCCGATTACCTGTATTGCAATAACTGCAAAGGTTAGAAATACACTGCCCACGATTAAATGATAATATTTAATTTGTTTTCCATAAAATGAAAGGAAAGCCATTCCTGTAAAAGCAAACCCAATAGCCATTGAAAGAATAGTAAGTGGAATATGATAACTTGCGAACCGATTTGTATCTGCTGAAATGAGTCCGATAAAGTTCATGATCCAAATCCCGATTCCCATAGATAATGTTCCACCCAAAAACAGGAGCCTCTTATTTTTTTCAGACGACTTAATTAAAGTAAACATATCTAATGCTGTATATGATGCCATGATGGTTAAACCAATGGCAATAATAATGAAATAAGGTTGAAAAGTCCCGATTATTGCATTCATTTACCAGCATCTCCCCACTTTCTATAATGCTTTTCTACTATGATTGTAATGTAAATCGTAATGTGATGGAAGCACCAAATATCGAAGATTGTCAATTTCCCTTTATTTTAACCGATAAATAATCGTCCAATTAAAACAAGAAAAACGGAATAAATTAATTCTTGTGATAAAAGACTTATTTTTTTAAAAAGGGCAGATTTTTTTTAAAAAAAGTCTACACATTTTTATTTATTTCGGCTATACTGTACTATAACAAGAGTGATTCAAATAAACTGTATTAATAAAGGGGGATTTTTATTATGTTAATGAGTCCAGTTGAGTTTTTTCGTACATTGCAAAAAAAGGAATGTTCAGAGTGTGGTCAGCACATGGAGGAACAAGCAGAAAGTTATTTTATGGAATGTGACCGCTGTTTAGCTAAAAAAGAGGAATAGTTCAAAAAAACTCTCCATTTTTGGAGAGTTTTTTTGATATTAATCATTAATGATATCTACTGTATTCAATATATTTCCGTTTTGGAGAGAATTAGGAAGGCATAATCCCTTTTAGGGAAGCAAACCCTTAAGATAAGGAGTTGAATTGAATGTTTAAAAAGGATAATTCTCGAACAGAACAAACTAGAGACTCTCTAAAAGAAACTTTTGCTGGTCGCACGAAAACTGTTTCAGGTGATTCAGTTGATGAACTTAGAAATCTTGAAGAAGCCAACACGTTAATTAGCGGAGATGAGATTCAACAGCAAAATGAAAATCTATAGAAAGGCGGTTAAATTATATGGGAATGATTGATATAGCTAATGCTAAACCGGGTGATGAAGTTTATATTATTTATCGGAATCCTACTTTTCTAACTGCCGCAAATATTAAAGCCGCCGAAATTGTCCAACATCCATATAACCCTGATAACTTAGCGTTATATCTTAATGAGAAATTTCTTGACCTTGAAGAGGATGATGCACTTTTTAGCAGCTCTGATGCAGCAAAAAAGGCATATGATACACATTTTTTTGATTTTGGTGAATAAGAAAAGACTGTCATTTATCTATGACAGTCTTTACAAATATATAAATTCTTAAATTTGCGGAAGTTCTCTCATTTCCTGTAGCATTTCATTGCCACACATTGGGCAGAGTAAGTCATCTGCAACAAAATCTTTCCTCATCCAACCTATACACGCTTCATCTATACAAGAATAGATTTCAGTATCAACCAAGATTGTTTCAATTTCTTCTTCTTTTGCTCTTTTACCGTAAAAAATGGGAACCGCCTCCTTTTTTATTAGTATGTACAAAAAAGTGGCTTTTCATTTCCATAAAATCCATAGGAGGGGAAAAATAATGTTTACAAATAAAAACCATTACACAATAGTTGGAACGGATATCGAAGAAGTTAAGAGGTTAAATAGCCAATCTGGCTTAAGTTATAATGAAGTCAAGAAGCTACTTGCAGAAATGTACCTTGATAATAAAAAAGAAAAGTAGAGATTTTTTCTATTTGGATTTTGAAAAAACTAAAGCCTTCCTATTAAATGGAAGGCTTTAGTTTTTCTATATGAAATAAGGAATTAGATATGGTACGATAAACGAAATTAATAAGGCGGCAATTCCCATTGCTGCTCCAGCAACAGCTCCCTGGATTTCTCCCTCCTTGACTGCTTCAGCGGTGCCAATTCCATGTGCTATCGTCCCGATTGATAAGCCTCGAGCAAAAGGATGATGAATTTTAAACATAGTCAGAAGCTTTGGACCAAACATAGCTCCAATCATTCCAGTAAGAATAACAAAAGCAACGATGAGTGATACATTAGCTTTAATTATTTTCCCAATTTCTGTTGCAACTGGGACCGTAACTGACTTTATCGTTAACGAAAGAAGTAGCATTTTAGAGAAATAGAAGCATTTAGCAATAACTAGGGCAGTGGTAATCGTTGTAAATGACCCAATTAAAAGTCCAACACAAGCAGCAACCCTATACTTTGCAATCAAATTCCGATTTTTATAGATTGGCACTGCTAAGGCTACTGTTGCTGGACCGAGCAGGTAAGTCATAATTTTTTTAGCAGGAATATATTCACGATAAGTAATATGTGATCCTACTAGCAGGATAATAATGATGAATGTACTTAAGAATACTGGGCTCGTTAAAGGGGAGGAATACTTTTGGCCAAACCCACGAGATAGTTTATAGACAGCAATTGTTAGGAAAATACTATAAACTGTGATCATGATAATTCACTTTCACCTTTTCTTTTTTCATAATCACTGATTGGGTGGCTTTACCTGCCGATAAAAGTCCAATAAAAGTACTTGTTACAAGGACAAATAAGATAATGACGCCCTTATGTATGAAGATTGGCCCCAATGTCATTAATCCTACGGCAATAGGAATGAAAAAAAAGCTTAAATGTTTTAATAACCATGTGGACGCTACGTCTATTTGTTCGACTTTTATTACACCTGTCCAGAGTAAAACTAAAAGGAGTAGTATACCTATAACATTTCCTGGTATTTGCAAATGAAGAATTCGTGCAATTTGATTTCCAATCTGATAAATCACAATTAATATCAATATTTGACTAGAAAATGTCAGCACTTTTTTCACTAAATCCCCCTCCTTTTCTCTGGAATAAAAAAGTACAATCGGCAATATTCTAAATTTTTAAAAAATATAATCAATAATACTACAGTATAAAGGAATCACTTTAAATTTGCACTAACTTTTGTTCACAAAATATCCATATCTTTTTTCGAATAACTTCTTTATCTTAATGGTAGGAGGGATACATATGAAAAAGATCTATTTAATATGCAGTCTTACTGTGTTTATTGGGATTGCAGCAGGAATTTCTTTCTTTCTCATTCGCGATGCAAATGCGAAAATACCTGCAGAAGTTACCTTGATAGACCAAAACGGTGATTCATATAATTTTGGTAAGGATCATACCAAATTAAAACTTGTTGAATTCATTTACACTCATTGTCCTGATATTTGTCCAACAACCACCGAAAAAATGATTGACTTGAAAAGAGATTTTGAAAAGATTGGCGTTTTTGGTAAGGATATTGAATTTTTAACAATTACCATCGATCCATATCGAGATACTCCCGAGATATTAACTAGTTATATGCAGGGGTTTGAGATAGAGAATAACAAACAATGGTTATTCTTAACAGGAGACAAGCAAAACATAAAAAGGGACCGCCAAGAAATGAAAAAGGTTGCGGATGCGATGCAATTTCAATTTAAAGATCCTGGCAATGGTCAATTCATCCATTCAACCTTTACCTTCCTGGTTGATGAAAACAATAAATTTATCGACAAGTTTCCAATGGGAAAAGACTTTAATAAAAAAGAAGTTTATGACACAGTGATGGATAAATTAGACTAAACAAAAAAGCGATTAGTCCTCTTGGGATTAATCGCCTTTTATTACTTTTTTCTTTAATTCACGGATGAAGGGTATTTTTTTATTTGCTGTAAAGACAAAAGGTAATTAGACTTTGGTTTTGTTAAACTCGCTTTTATACCGGCCTTTTTTAACTTGTTAACGAGTTCAGTCAGTTGATTCTTCGCCATATTTCTCACACCTTCTTTTACTTGCTTCATATCCCAATTCTACATCAAAAATATGAATAAAGTGTGAAATCGGAGAAATTTTTTTAGAAAATTTTTCTTTTAAAAAGAACTTCATCTGAAAGAATTCGCTCTTCTACTATTTTAATGGTATAATCAGTAGATATTTTGTTCTTGGAGGATGTTTTAAATATGATTACTGTAAGTAACGTAGGTTTAAGATATGGAGACCGGAAATTATTCGAAGATGTAAACATTAAATTTAATCCTGGTAACTGCTACGGACTAATTGGTGCAAATGGTGCCGGAAAATCAACCTTTTTAAAAATTCTATCTGGTGAAATTGAAGCACAAACAGGAACTGTTCAGCTCGGACCTAACGAACGGATGGCTGTGTTAAAACAGAACCATTTTGAATATGAAGAGTACGAAGTATTAAAGACAGTTATTATGGGACATACCAGACTTTATCAAGTGATGCAGGAAAAAGATGCAATCTATATGAAGGAAAACTTCACAGATGAAGATGGTATGAAAGCCGCCGAGCTTGAGGGTGAATTTGCTGAATTGAATGGTTGGGAAGCGGAACCAGAAGCTGCTATTCTTCTAAAAGGCCTAGGCATAGGTGAAGATCTTCATTATAAGAAAATGTCAGAGATCACGGGGTCAGAAAAAGTAAAAGTGCTGCTTGCACAAGCTTTATTCGGCAGACCAGACGTTTTACTTCTCGATGAGCCTACAAACCACTTAGATATCAAAGCAATTCAATGGCTCGAGGATTTCTTAATTAACTTTGAAAATACTGTCATTGTTGTATCCCATGACCGTCACTTCCTAAATAAGGTTTGTACACATATTGCCGATTTAGATTTCGGGAAAATTCAAGTCTATGTTGGTAACTATGATTTTTGGTATGAATCAAGCCAGTTAGCTTCAAGATTAACTTCGGATGCTAATAAAAAGAAGGAAGAAAAAATCAAGGAATTACAAGCCTTTATTGCACGCTTTAGTGCCAATGCCTCGAAATCAAAACAGGCTACTTCTCGCAAGAAGCTACTTGATAAGATTACGCTTGATGACATTAGACCTTCATCTCGCCGGTATCCTTTTGTTGGATTTACACCAGATCGTGAAATCGGGAATGATTTGTTACGAGTCGAAGGTTTAACAAAAACTATTGATGGTGTAAAAGTTCTTGATAACATTAGCTTTATCGTCAATAAGGGTGATAAAATCGCTCTTGTCGGAACAAATGAGGCAGCTAAGACAGTGCTGTTTAAAATTCTAATGGGTGAAATGGAAGCTGATAGTGGTACCTTTAAATGGGGTATTACCACTTCACAGGCTTATTTCCCTAAGGATAACTCCGAGTATTTTGAGAACAGTGAATTAAACCTTGTCGATTGGCTTCGTCAGTTCTCACCTAAAGATGACAGCGAAAGCTTTTTAAGAGGATTTTTAGGTAGAATGCTTTTCTCTGGTGAAGAAGTCCTGAAAAAAGCAAGTGTTCTTTCCGGGGGAGAAAAAGTTCGCTGTATGCTTTCTAAAATGATGTTAAATGGTGCGAATGTCCTCCTTCTTGATGAACCAACTAACCATCTAGACTTAGAATCGATTACGGCTCTTAATAATGGTCTAATTAACTTTAAGGGCTCGTTGCTTTTTGCGTCCCATGACCATCAATTTATCCAAACAATCGCCAATCGAATTTTCGAACTAACGCCAAAAGGCTTAGTAGATAAGCAAATGAGCTATGATGAATACCTTGAAAATGATGATATTCAGAAGCAAGTTGCACAGATGTACCAATAAATAATTAGACGGCACCCACGGTCTGTAATGTGGGTGCCTGTTTTTTTAGCTTTTTTTCTGTTTTCTTCTTGATGATGGTTCAGTCCGTGAACCTGTTTCGGTTGTAGTTGTTCCCTGACCTTCTACTTGCGGGGAAGCCAACCCGATTGTCGATGGATCCTTTTTACGTTTTCCCATTTTTGTACACCTCCCCTATTAGTTTTTGGATGATTATAGCTACTTATTCCGAATAATTACGGTAAAGTTAGGCAAGATAATTTAGAGGAGGAGGTGTTTTGTATGGCAAAAATTGGTGTGGAACAATCTCTTGCACAAGTTCAACAGGCTTTACGTGAAAAAGGACATGATGTGATCGAATTAAAGCAAGAGTCGGATGCTCAGAATTGCGATTGCTGTGTGGTTACAGGACTAGATTCAAACGTAATGGGAATGCAGGATACCTATACAAAGGGCTCAGTTATTGACGCAAGCGGCCTGTCTGCTGACGAAGTATGTCAACAAGTCGAAAGTAGACTACAATAATCATCAGGTTATTTTTCAAAGACTAAAGGATTCACTTTAGTCTTTTTTTATTTCTCATCTTTAATGATTAATTCTATTTGATATAATGATTTATGAGTGAGCTTTGAAAGGACGTATTGTATGAAAAAAAAATGTTTAATCTGGTTTTTTATAATCACTATGGTGTTTCTTCCCGCATGTTCAACTAGTCTTTCTGAAAAGGATACTGATCAGACTAAGAAAAGTGAAATTACCATTTCGGCCGCTGTAAGCCTTGGCGATGCATTAAATGAAATTAAGTCTCAGTTTGAAAAAACAAATAAACAAATTACCCTATTGTACAATCTTGGGGGATCGGGTGCATTAAAGCAACAAATCATCCAAGGGGCTCCTGCAGATATATTTATCTCTGCTTCTAAAGATCAATTTGATGATTTATCAAAAAAGGGCTTAATTGCTGAACAGAAACAAAAAGATTTATTAAGTAATCAAATCGTATTAATTACAAATAAAATGAATCCAGCACCTTTAAATAGTTTTCAAGATTTGAAAAAAAGTGGAATAAATAAAATTGCTATCGGAACTCCAGAAACTGTACCAGCTGGAATGTATGCAAAACAAACTTTGCAGAATCTCGATATTTGGGACGGATTACAATCAAAAATAATTCAAACAAAAGATGTTCGGCAGGTTCTTACCTATGTAGAGACGAAAAGTGTCGATGCTGGAATAGTCTATCTGACAGATTTAAAGGTATCTGAAAAAGTAAAGGTTGTGGCAGTCGCTGCGGAACAATCTCATGATCGAATCATTTATTCTGCAGGTATAATCAAGTCATCTGAAAAGAAGAAAGAGGTCTCTCTATTTTATGATTATTTACAAACTCCTACGGCACGAGCGATATTTAAAAAATATGGTTTTAAAGTATTGGATTGATCTTTTTGATGCAAAGTGAATTCTGGTCCCCCATTATTTTATCGCTAAAGGTTGCGTCTATTTCTGTTACCTTAGTGTTTGTGTTTGGAATCTTATTTGCTAGATTACTATCAAAAGGACTCTTTAGGGGAAAAATGCTCATTGAAATTTTTCTTTTGCTTCCTATTGTATTGCCTCCTACAGTGATTGGATTTTTACTGATATTCTTTTTTGGTGGGAATAGTCCAGTTGGATCAATAATAAATAAACTATTTGATAGTTCCATTATGTTTACACCTTTTGCGGCAGTGATTGCCTCAACCATTGTTGCTTTTCCCTTAATGTACCAAACGGTAAAGATTGGTTTTCAATCTGTTGATAAGGGAATAGAAGAAGCAGCAAGAGTTGATGGTGCAAACGAACTGAATGTATTTTTACTTGTAACCCTGCCATTATCTACAAGATCAATTATTACGGGCCTTATCCTTAGTTTTGCAAGAGCACTAGGTGAATTCGGAGCAACCTTCATGTTCGCCGGCAATATTCCCGGAAAAACACAAACTGCTCCCACCGCAATTTATATTGCAATGGAATCTGGGAACATGAAATTAGCCTGGCTCCTTGTCATATCGATGATTATTATCTCATCCTTAATGTTACTTGCTACCAATGTAACACAAAAATAGCCATGAAAAGGTTTCATCCCTTCCATGGCTTTTATGATAAGATTAGTATTTTTTTATGAATTTCTTCCTTACACCTATAAAAATTCCCGCAAATGCGATGATAATGATCCCATATATCGCATTAAAATGGGAAACCTGTTGTTTCTTAACACTAATTTTATCGCTTTTTATTCTAACTTTCTCCGGAATTGGCTCTTTATATTTTAATGGTACTAACTGGACAACTTGTCCGTTATTATTTTTTATCGATAGTTTTCCCTCACTATTTACCTCTTTAGTAGCTCCATTAATAGCCTCTGTTACTAAGGTATCCATTTCAGGACAAAATTCTTTATTATCCTTTTTAAAAATCTCACCTTGCTTTAATATTGAATGCTGAAAGTTCTTAAAACCATAATCAAACAAACGGGCTGTATCATCATATTTCTCTCTTTGTTGTTCAGAATTTAAAACGACTGCTGTCAACCCTAATTTGGCATTTCTAGCTGTAGTAGCCAGAGTTTGTTTTGCCTCACTTGTATACCCTGTTTTGCCACCAGTTATTCCTGGATAAGCTAACTCTCCTTTAAGCATGCGGTGGTGGGTTAGGATATTCGTTTTCCAAGATTGCCCCTCCCATTTGAGGACTTTTGTTCCAAAGATGTCGGCAAAAATGGGATTCTTAATTGCATAATTAGTTATTATTGCTAAATCCATTGCTGTCGTATAGTGGTTTTTATCAAACAAACCGTTGGGATTGATAAAATGGGTGTTCTTGACGCCAATCGTTGATTTTAAATACGCATTCAAATGAACAGCAAACTGTTCGACACTTCCATCTAAATGTTCCGCAATTGCTACAGCTGCATCATTTCCGGAATTAATTAGCATGCCTTGGATCAATTTCTTTAAAGGGATCTTTTCCCCTTCATCTAAATATACCCTTGTTCCATCTTGTCTAACTGCATTACCACTAACAGTTACGATACTGTCCAAGTTTCCCTTTTCAATTGCATAGATTGCAGTTGCTATTTTCGTTAGACTTGCAGGGTACATTCTTTGATTGGCATTTTTCGCAAAGAGAATAGCACCTGTATCTGAATCTAACAGAACAGCCCCCTTACTTTTCAGTTCTATCGGACCATTTATTGCCGCAAAGGTGTTTAAATGGTTAGAACAAATAAGTAGGATAAAAATAATTAACGATATAAACTTTTTCAATAGATAACACCCAACTTTTACATTATTTCCTAATTAATATTACCAGATAGTTTTGCAAAATAATAGTTTCAAAATAGAAATTATAAATTAAAGTTCAATTATAGGAAAAAGAAAATCCGGCAGGTATCTCCCGCCGGTAATAGTTCTAATTTCTTTTTTTTGATATCAATAAAGTTATTTGAGCCATTATTAATGGTAATGACGATTTTCTACGATAAGCCAAGTATTTAGGCTCCCAAATGTTTGTATATTTCTGCTTGAATTTTCTCAGACCTTGGAAATGATAAATAAAGTGTCCGTGCAGGAAAATTTGCGCAGCAATTTTCTCGCCTAGAAAAGAAAACCTTGATAATCCTACATTCGCAAGTGGGGCCATCCCCATATTAAAGCGGCCGTACCCTTGTTCCTTTGCCCAATCAAATAAACAGAGGAAGAGATAATCAACAGTACCTGATGATACTTCGGGTCTAAATCTCATTAAATCAACAGATATCGTCTGATAGTCATCGTAAACATACATAATGCTCATAAAGCCAAGTGTTTGCATATTTTCATCTTTTAAAATGGCAATCGGCGCCTTATTTAAATATTTTTCATCAAAAAACCCCAAAGAAAAACCCTTCTCAGTTCGCCCTAGAAGCCACTCATTAGATATTTCTCTAAGTTCTTCCACCAGCCCTGGTGAAAATGGAGGGCCAACTACTTCAAAAGAATAGTTTGCTCGAGCAAATTTATTTCTTAATGTCCGTAAGCCCTTCATTTTGTTTCCTGAAAGGGAAAAATTCTTCAAATCAACAAAAGCCTCTTCACCCAATTTAAAAAAAGCAAAGCCATGGCCGTGGAGATACGGAAGCATATCGTCACTTACCTGATAAAAAACAGGAGTAAAACCATGTAAATCGGCTATTTCCTGAAATTCCTCAATTGCATTAGATAATTCGTTTTTTTCCCCAATCGGGTCGCCGAGAATAACTAACTTGTCTGCATATTGTTGATAGGATAATAAAACATTCTTTTTACTGTTCCAAAAGATTAATTTGTCATGTAAAAAAATTAAATGGGAAAGTACCTTTCCTTGATACTTGGTTAAATGAGCAATAATTTCTTTATCTCGACCATTGGACCTCTCCAATGACCACTTTTTAGGCAAGCTTATTAAATAGCCAAACATAAGTATTAATAAAGCAATGACAAGTCCTATAACAGCACTTGTAAATAAATCCCGATAATCGACAATTACATAAGGCAAAAGCTTGGAAGGGATTTCTATTTTTGAGATCGGCAGGTTTGCATACCCTATTAAGAGATACATTGCAGTAATCATTAGAATAATCGTAATATCAAAGATCGTTTTTCCCCATGTCAGTACATAACTCTCACGATAAAATTGACCTTTTGACATCCTCAGTAAAAGGGCGACGATAATTAAAAATATCGCTTCCTCATAATCAATCCCTTTAAAAATAGAGAATAGTGCCGCTAGAATTAGAGCGAACATTGTCAACTCATACGCTCTCTTCACACTATATTCAATTCCTCGAGATAATCCTAGTAACAAAAACCCTGCAGCCACAGATAATTGGTGTGATACGTTAATGATTGGAAACGATAAAAGCTCCTGGGCTACCTTTAGTCTGGACATAATTCCAGGGATACTTGCAGATAAAAGCAAGATTAAACCTGATAAAAAAACAAGCATCGTTAACAAGACATGACTAAATCCTTGGACAACAGCTTTAGGGAGATCATTCCAGGTTTGGTTCCATTTTTCCCAATAAAGCTTAACAAAGAATACAAGGCTTAAAAGGAATGGTAAAAAATAATACCCAATCCGATAAAATAAAAGCAAAACAAGCACTTTTTCTTCGGGAATAAATAACTCTTGCATCCCCCAAATAAACACTAAATCAAAGGACCCTAGCCCTCCTGGAATCATACTAATGATGCCTGCACAAGCAGCTACAATATAAACAGGAAATAGACTGTCTGCAGTAATTGAAATCCCTAAAATCCTGCATAAGATCAAAATTGCAAAAAATACCGCGAGCCATTCGATAATTGAAACCAAGATAAGCTTCAAAGTAATATTTGTACTTAATAGTGACTGACTGCCCTTATTTGACTTAATCATATGGATGATTATAAACAGCGGTAAGTATAAACCGACCCCTAGAACTGCAAAATAGAGCCATCTTGTATCAACAAACAGTGGAAAATTTCGATGTTTTATTATAACGATCCATGATAAAACTGATACCCCTGTTAAATAAAATAAGGATACAGAAGCAATAACCCCCAAAAGCCTTCGCTTGTCCTGTTCGAGCTTATGAAAGAAGTACGTCCTTAACATTCCCCCTATTAATCCACCGAAACCGATTAAATTTGAAAAGGAATTTGCAATGAATGATTGTTCCAAAAGATCCCGAATTGGGACTTTCAATTTTAATATCCTGACTAATATCACATCATATAGCAACATTGGTAAAACAGCGACAAAGGTGATTGCTATTATTAATAGAAGAAGCCCGATATTAAGCTGATTTAGTTCATCCTTCAGTAACTGCATATTTAAGTTTTGGGTAAATTTTTTTATTTCAATAATTGCAAAGATTAACAGTAACAACGGGAAAATAAATTTAGCGATTTTTAAAATCTTTTCTTTTCGAATCCCCAACAAGCTAACCACCTAATTTTTCAGCTAATTCAACCTAGTCTCCGCAAGTGTTCTTTTAATTCCTGATTTTACTATAAACTTTTCTATAGGAAAAACAAAGAAATATTTCCTCACATTGCTGGGTATTAATACTCATTGTAGACATTTTATTAAATGTTCAACCATCGATAGAGGACCAAGAGTAAAGAGATTTATTTATCAAAAAGAGTACAAAAATAATAAAAAATAGACAAGTTTACTCACCTAATAGGCATATGAATAAGGTAGGACAAATATACGAGGGGGTACCAAATGAAATTTGTAGTATTTAAAAAGGAAACACTACTATTTTTTGCAGCTATTGGTGTTGTACTTGTTTCGCTATCGGCATGGTTCATGTTAAAAGCTGGAGATACAACTGTCTTTAATCAGCAAGGAAAAGCAAATATCCGTGAAATTCATATGGTCACTGCGGAATTCAGTACAAAAATGAAAAACGGAAAAGAAATGGAGGCTTACCGCTGGGATCCTGGTACAGTTTTCTTAGAAAAAGACGAAAAAGTAAGGTTATTTATTAATGGGATTAACGGTGAAGAGCATCCTTTTTATATAGAAGGAACAAAAATAAAAGGGATAGTGAAAAAAGGAGAAGAAACCATTGTTCCGCTCCAGTTTGAAAAAGAGGGAACCTATCGATTGATTTGTGAGGTTCATTCAGACCGGTCACAAAATGGCCCAATGATTGCCTATATTGTGGTAGATTAACGCAGGAGATCTTTCTCCTGCTTTTTTTATATTCCAATTGTAGTTCTGTTTTAATAATTAATACCATTGACACCTTGTTATTATTGGATTTTTTTATATAACAGTTTGTCTGTTGTCCTTAATAATTATAGTACAGTTTTTATTTTTTAATCTAAATGTCAGAAAGAATCTGCCTAGAATAATGAAAAATATCCCTTTAAATCAGACTTCACAAAACCTTAACAATTAGTTACTAATATGCGTACCTTTTTTCACAATATATCTGTTATACTCTATTCATATTGTAAATACAAAAACTGTTATATAGATTTTATAAAAAATATGAGGTGAAATATGATGGAACAATGGAATGGATTTACCAAAGGTGCATGGTCAAAAGAAGTTAACGTTCGCGATTTTATCCTAAAAAACTTTACTCCTTTTGAAGGAGATGACTCTTTCTTAGCAGGTCCAACTGAAGCAACCACTAAACTTTGGGATCAAGTAATGGAATTAACAAAGCAAGAGCGTGAAAATGGCGGAGTATTGGATATGGACACAGAAACCGTTTCTACTATTACTTCTCATGGTCCTGGATATCTTAATGAAGATCTTGAAAAAATAGTTGGTGTACAAACTGATAAACCTTTTAATCGTTCTATGCAGCCATTTGGCGGCATTCGCATGGCGAAAGCAGCTTGTGAGGCTTATGGTTACGAATTAAATCCTGAAATTGAAAAAATCTTTACTGAGTTCCGTAAAACTCACAACCAAGGTGTCTTCGATGTCTATACCGATGAAATGATGCTTGCACGTAAAGCAGCAATTATTACTGGACTTCCTGATGCATATGGCCGCGGTCGTATTATCGGTGATTACCGTAGGGTTGCCCTTTATGGTGTTGATTTCTTAATCCAAGAAAAGCACAAGGATCAAAAGAACACAAGCAAAGTAATGACTGAAGATAACATGCGTCTTCGCGAGGAACTCGCTGAACAAATTCGTGCATTAAAAGAACTGAAGGAAATGGCAAACAGCTATGGATTTGATATCAGCCAGCCTGCTAAAAATGCTGCTGAAGCATTCCAGTTTGTGTATTTTGGTTACTTAGCAGCAATCAAGGAACAAAATGGTGCTGCGATGAGCCTTGGTCGTGTATCAACGTTCTTAGATATTTACGTAGAAAGAGACATACAAAACGGTACATTAACTGAAGAAGCTGTACAAGAAATTGTTGACCATTTTATTATGAAACTTCGTCTCGTTAAATTTGCACGGACACCAGATTATAATGAATTATTCAGCGGTGACCCTACATGGGTAACTGAGTCAATTGGCGGTATGGCAAATGATGGTCGTTCTCTTGTAACGAAGAACGCCTTCCGTTTCCTTCATACCTTAGATAATTTAGGTGCCGCACCAGAACCAAACTTAACGGTTTTATGGTCACCGCAGTTACCTGAGAACTTTAAAAAGTATTGTGCAAAAATGTCAATCAAAACTAGCTCCATTCAATATGAAAACGATGATATTATGCGTCCAGAATATGGCGATGACTATGGAATTGCCTGCTGTGTATCCGCTATGGAAATTGGTAAGCAAATGCAATTCTTCGGTGCTCGTGCAAACCTAGCAAAAGCACTTCTTTACTCCATTAACGGCGGCGTTGATGAAAAATTAAAAATCCAAGTTGGACCACAATATCAGCCAATTACTTCTGAAGTATTAAATTATGAAGAAGTCATGCAAAAATTTGATCTTATGATGGAATGGCTTGCTGGTCTTTATATTAACACGTTAAATGTAATTCACTATATGCATGATAAGTACAGCTATGAAAGAATTGAAATGGCGTTGCATGACACCAAAATCCTTCGTACGATGGCAACTGGTATTGCTGGTCTTTCCGTTGTTGCAGATTCACTTAGTGCCATTAAATATGGTGAAGTTAAGGTAATCCGTGATGAAAATGGTCTTGCGGTTGATTTTGAAACGAATGGAGACTTCCCTAAATACGGAAACAACGATGACCGTGTTGATGCGATTGCTGTTGAAGTTCTTAAAACCTTTATGAAAAAGCTTCGCAAGCACCAGACTTACCGTGACTCAGTTCATACACTTTCAATCTTGACGATTACATCAAATGTGGTATATGGTAAGAAAACTGGTAACACACCTGATGGCCGTCGTATGGGAGAACCATTTGCACCAGGTGCTAACCCAATGCATGGACGTGACACAAAAGGAACATTAGCTTCCCTTTCTTCTGTTGCAAAACTTCCTTACAACTATGCAATGGATGGAATTTCAAATACCTTCTCAATCGTGCCTAAAGCTTTAGGTAAAGAAGAAGAAAGCCAAGTGCGCAACCTAGTATCCATCCTAGATGGATATGCTATCAAATCAGGTCATCACTTAAATGTTAACGTCTTTAATAGAGAAACATTAATTGATGCAATGGAACACCCAGAGCTTTATCCACAATTAACAATCCGTGTATCTGGTTATGCAGTAAACTTTATTAAATTAACAAAAGAACAGCAATTAGACGTTATTAATCGTACTTTCCACGAATCATTATAAAGCGGATGCGCCGCTGGACGCTGGATTCAGAGAACTAGATCAATACCAGGAGCCCTTTTTATCGGGCTCCTATTAAATTAAAGGGGGATCATCACCTTGAACGGAAATATTCATTCAATCGAAACATTAGGGACAGTCGACGGACCAGGGATCCGATATGTAATTTTTACACAAGGCTGTCTATTAAGGTGCCAGTTTTGCCATAATGCTGATACTTGGGAAATCGGCAGCGGCAAAGAAATGGCTGTTTCCGATATCATGGATGATCTAATGTCTTACCTCCCCTTCATTCAATCGTCAGGTGGCGGTATTACAGTAAGCGGTGGAGAACCACTGTTGCAAATTCCTTTCTTAATAGAATTGTTTAAGGAATGCAAAAAGAAAGGGATTCATACTACCATCGATTCTTCTGGTGGCTGTTTCTCCCATTCTAAGCTTTTTATTGAACAGCTTGAAGAACTCTTACAGTATACTGACTTAATCCTTCTCGATTTGAAGCATATTAACCGAAAAAAACATATCCAGTTAACTGGCATGGCCAATGATCATATTCTTGAA
The DNA here is from genome assembly GCF_018613205.1 of Bacillus sp. ISL-46. Classification (NCBI taxonomy): domain Bacteria; kingdom Bacillati; phylum Bacillota; class Bacilli; order Caryophanales; family Bacillaceae; genus Bacillus; species Bacillus sp. ISL-46. Next base: position 117,619 of record NZ_JAGGQR010000045.1, on the reverse strand, counting down.
TTTGCAACATTTTTATCAGACCATCAAGTTCCGGTTTGGGTACGCCATGTGCTTGTCCCTACGGTTACGGATGATCCTGAAGATCTGGAAAAACTCGGTGAATTTATCGGAACGCTTAAAAATGTCCAAAAGATTGAAATCCTGCCGTATCACAAGCTCGGTGTATATAAGTGGGAAGCTCTTGGACTTGAATATCAACTAAACTCTGTCGAACCACCTACTGAGGAAAAAGTCGAGTTCGCTTATAAATTGATTACAGTACACTGGAAGGCACCGATTGAACACTGATTCACTTCTGAATCAGTGTTTTTTTTAAGAACTTATTAGTCCAATTAGTAATGTCTTCAAAATATGGTATAATCGCAATTATAAAATTGATTCTTTACCCTATCTACTATATACTCATATCATTGACAATTAAGTGAGGTGATAATTTTTGTTTCAATTGCTTATAGATATTTCAGATATCAATGCCCTAAACGCTCTTTACGTCAGTATTTATTTAGGAATTACTTTAAAATTCTTATGGGCTTGGAGTGTGGAATATTCTTTTCTTGGCTCCTTATCTAATCAAGCAAGAACAGAAATTATTCACCCATTGGCTTTTTACCGAAAGAAAAGTTGTTTAAATGGAAGCTATATTCTGAAAAGAATTGTTATATATTTTCGTAGAAAAGAATATTCTCAGGATGATACTGAAGAGCCTATTTCCTTCCTCTATACTTAACAATTTATTTACAACATTCTAGGAGGAAATATGAAAACAAAACGATCTTCACTACTATTATTCTCACTGCTTGGCTTAATAACATTATTGCTATCGGCTTGTTCATCTCAAACACAAAAAGGAACTAACAATACTGGATTTTTTCAACATTATGTTGTCAATCCTTTTTCTGTATCTATCCATTCCGTTGCTGAATTCTTTAACGGAAACTATGGTTTGGCCATAATTATTGTTACAATAGTTATCAGACTAGCGTTAATGCCGTTAATGCTCAGACAGTATAAAAATCAAATGGGTATGAAGGAAAAGATGGATGTATTAAAACCCGAAATGGACGTTATTCAAGCAAAGATGAAAACTGAAAAGGATCCTAAGAAAAAGCAAGAACTACAAGCGGAAATGATGGGCCTTTATAAAAAGCATGGGGTAAATCCATTAAATATGGGCTGTTTGCCATTGCTCATTCAAATGCCTATTCTAACTGGCTTCTATTATGCGATTCGCGGTTCTGAAGAAATTAAAACCCATGAGTTTTTATGGTTTAGTCTCGGAAATCCAGACATTATTATCACGATCATTGCCGGGGTTATTTACTACTTCCAGTTTAAAGTTTCCCAGTCCAATATGCCGACAGCACAGCAAGATCAAATGAAATACATGGGATTACTGTCTCCATTAATGATTGTCATGTTTTCTTTTAATGCACCAGCAGCCCTGCCTCTTTATTGGGTAGTTGGCGGTACATTCCTAATTGTACAAACTATGATTAGCAAAAGTCTTTATCAGATAAATAAAACACCCAAAGTCCAGGTCAAACAAAAATAATCAGATTGTAAAAAAGAAGCATCCTTTGATGCTTCTTTTTTTAGATCCAGCTTCCTACCAATAGCCCACAAAAAGCAAGAATGATTCCTATCGTGAAACTGCTTAGCAAATAGCTGTAATAAAACTTTTTCTTTTTTTCCTTTTTAAGTTTTACCGATTCAAGCATTAATGTCGAAAAAGTCGTAAATGACCCCATAAATCCAATACCTATTAAGGAATATAATGAACCTTTTACATCCAGCCCGAGGAGTAACCCCAATAAAAAAGCACCAATTAAATTGACTGTTAGGGTAGCTGAGGGAAAGCCTGTTTTATTTTGGTTTCTGCTAATCGCAAAGCGGCTAATCGCTCCAAAAAAACCACCAATTGAAACAAATATAATCTCAATCATATAACTTTCCTCGATTTTTTTGCTTGTTCACTTAGTAACATTCCTGTCTTAACCAAAAATAGACCTCCAAATAAACTAACATTTAAATAAAGTAAGCCAAATATGTATTTTCCTGTTTCGAGTAAATGAACCGTTTCAAAGCAAAAAGTTGAAAAGGTAGTATACGAACCAATGACACCAGTGGTAAGTGCGGTAAACAAATAGGGATGAAGCTTATTGGAACTAACAAAATGATTTGTCATAAAACCCAATAGAAAGGAACCTGTTAAATTTATTAAAAGGGTTCCTATTGGAAATTCTTTCCCCCATATCACTACAGCAAAAACTGATAATAAATAGCGGAGCAAACTTCCAACGACACCGCCCAATCCAACTAAGAAATAAATCATAGCACACACCCCTAAACATTTTCCTTTTTATTATTATCAACTTTGAACGGTTAGGATAGTTTTTTACAAAAATGGCAACCTAATTGTAGTACTTTGACAAAGGAGTGTTAATACAACATGAGAATCAGCTTTCTCGTCATTGCCACCCTCGTTTCGAGTCTTTATTTAACAGGTTGTGCAAAGAATAATATCGATGATGATATAGCAACCCGTCAACGAAATACAAATGAAATAACTAGAGTGAATTTTAATAACCCTAATCAGGTCGGACCAGCTATTTCAAGTGCAGATACTAGTGATCCGGAATTAGATCGCAACAGAAATTATAACACTATTACCAATGGACGTAATAATAAACATGTTGGAAGCAATCAATCCAATACAAGAGTAGCGGACACAGCTGCTGATAAAGTAATCAACTTAACTGAAGTAGACAACGCAACTGTCATTATAAACGATAATAATGCTTATGTTGCGGCTAAATTGGACGTTTCATCTCGTAATGAATTGACTTCAGCTATTAAAGAAAAGATTGCTCGAGCAGTTAAATCTGTTGATCGGAACATTGACAATGTTTATATTTCTGTTAACCCTGATTTTTATGATCGAATGAATGCTTATTCAAGAGATATTCGAAATGGAAGACCGGTTTCAGGTTTTATCGATGAGTTTTCCGATACCATCCGCAGAGTGTTTCCTAATGCGAAGTAATATAAAGTGGGACGGGAAGTAAAATGCCTGGCAAATTGACCAGGCATCTTACTCTTCACTGCAGTTTCAATTTAAGCTCAGTTCTTACATTGTCCCATTCATGACAAAGGATACTAAAAAAGACCGTGTCCCTAGTGTATCCATCGGAAATAATCCGATCTTTTCGTAATATTCCTTCCTTTACTGCTCCAATTCTAGCAATAGCTTGCTGGGACCTTTCATTTCGAGAGTCTGTTTTTAATTGAATACGCGTGAGGTTCCAATTTTCAAAGGCATACCTTAATAACAGGAATTTACATTCTGTATTTACCTTTGTCCGCCATACATCTGGGTGATACCATGTCGAACCAATTTCAGCACTTTTATGTCGAGGGGATATGTCTAAGAATCGGGTGCTGCCAATCACTTGATTTTCGTTATTTACAACGGTGAAAGTGTATTCTGATCCATTTTCTCTAGCTTTCAATGCTGCTTTAATCATTTGTTCCATTTCATTTTTCGATCGAACCTTGGTCGCCATATACGTCCAAATTTCATCTGGTTTGGCCGCTTCCCATAAGCCCTCTAAATGGTCCATACTGATTGGAATCAAATTTACATTTTCCCCTTGTAACGAAAAAAGGTTGTTCCACAATTTATCCATTATTTAATATCTCCCCTTTATTTGCCGTATCTTTACCACTTTTTCCATATGAAAAGACTGCGGGCTATGCTCCACAGTCCTGTTTATCTATACATCTTGGAAATATTCCTTGTAGAAGCCGCCTACTTTTCCAGTATTGTCAATAATGTAATAAAATTCTTCAGTCTCATTTTTCACATCATAGACTTTCCCAGCCGTTAAGGCGTTATTGACAAGGTATTTTTTTGCATCCGTGTGAACGCATTTTATTTTTTTTACTGTTTCACGATCACGCCATGATAGATGAATCATTGTTGCCACCGTTCCTTTCGATCAATGTCCAATTTCTAGTATAATCAATCGGGCCGGTTCTGTGCAACCATATCATGCGTCAATTCCAAAAGTATTAGTTTTTTATTTTCACCAATTCTAATATAATCTGATATTAATTTAAGAAATTTGAACTTTTTTCAAATTTTATTAATTTTGGGTTCTCAAAAAGACTGAAAACCATTACAATTATAAAAACTGAATATTCAATCCATTTACCAAGGAGGCATTCATAAAAAATGAAAATTATGAGTAATGAGCAATTGGTTGTTTCGTATCGGGATGCATTAAAGTCTGACAAAGAAAAAGAATGGATTAAGATCTTAAAGGATGAAATCAAACGGCGTGGTTTAAAACCATTTAAAAATCGTTAGCATAAACCCCATGAAAAAACCGCTGAAAGGATTCAGCGGTTTTTCAATAATAAAATTATCTTCATTTAACTTACAGCATGTATTTATTCAAGATCTCGATTGGAAATAATCTAAATTAAAGTTGGTTATTTAACTCTCTAATAGGCCGAAAGCCAAACCCCTTAAGTTTTGAAGCAATTTTGTCTGCTGCATCAACAGGGTGTTCTGCAGATATTTCAAAGAATTCCCCTTCATACTCTTGTTTTGCATGGTCATAGCGTGGATCATAATAATGTTCAAGTAAAATTCGAATCATATCAGGATAATTAAGATCTGTTAACGTTTGGATGAGTGATTTTTTAATGTCTGGATCTTTAACACGTCTTAACACCTTTTCAATACCATCAGAAATCTTTTCGAAATACCAGGGTTCTTCCTTGTATGGCTGCACATACTCGGCGACAAGATGCTTTACCCGTTGATTAATGGGGGTATTGAGATTGATGTTAATACCTTGCATTCTTTTATCCATTAATTCTTCAGTTTGAACAGCTTTTCCAATTCTTTTGCTTTCCGCTTCAACCAGAAAATAATCAGCATCTTTTATTTCTTGGAGACCTTTAAATAGAAGGGAGTCAAATGTTTTTTGGTTATGACCGTCACCAAGACCAATCGTTCCAAATATCGAACCGCGATGTCCCGCCATCTCTTCAAGGTCTAAGATTGGATATCCCTTCTTTTTCAATATCTTTAATACCTCTGTTTTACCAACACCGGTCAGTCCGTGGAGGACGACTGCTTTGTTAGGAAGCATTGTAGGCAATTGTTCAAGAATATAGTGGCGGTATGCTTTATAACCGCCTACGAGTCGCCAAGAATAAATTCCGGCAAACTCTAAAAATGTAACCACTGCCTTACTTCGCATTCCACCACGCCAGCAATGGATAATAAGTTCCGTATCGTCTGAAACGCATTTTTTTATTGTTTGAAGGAGTTCAGGAATTTTAGGCGCGACAATTTCCATTGCCTTCCATTTCGCAATCGCCGCCCCTTCTTGTTTGTAAATGGTTCCGATTATTTGTCGTTCCTCATTTGTAAATAAGGGAACATTAATTGCTCCCGGAATTGCGCCATCTTTAAACTCGATCGGTGAGCGTATATCAATGATAACTGGGTTCTTTGTCGTAAAAAGTTCTTCAACCGTCATTTCCTTCATATCATCTACGCTCCTTGTAAAAGTAATATTATCTGAAAAATAACATATCTAATGAAAACCAAACAAAACTTCCACAACGGGAAGTTTCAGATAAGTAAACATCATGGGAATTTATTTTCTTAATAAAGTATAAACACCATTATACAGGAAATATCACTAGCTATCAAGAAGCTGGGAATTACTGCTTGTTGTCAATATTTTTTCTACTAGTGAAATGGTGTACCTGTTAAATTTTCTACGGCATGACAAAACTTATTCCAATTTCCCGGAAAGCTCTCGGTTCCTTCACTCTCATAGACTTTACCTTTTGTTATAAGCTTAATAGACCAGTATTTTCCTTCAATAATTATTCCGTCTTCACTTCGATAGGTTGGCTTCCATTCCCAGATATTTAAACTATACAATTCTCTTTTAAATTCCTCGAGGTCCCCAGGAACATCAGCTTGAAAATCTGAAAAGGGCTGATAATTCTCTTTATTTCTCCATATCAAAGCAGCAAACCGATTTTTAACGAAATGAACTCGGACTTGATAAGATATCCCTCCAAAGCCTTCGAGAGATGCTATTAATGAAACTGGATATTTTTCTGGATGGATAGAAATTCTTCCGCCGTTAACTCGAAATAAATCCCTTTTCCTTTTAACAATAGACCTAATATGTGCAGGTAGGATTGGTTTTTCGCGATTTGTAACAAGAACCTGATTTACCTCATTGCAAATTGCCGGAATCGGTAATGGTCCTTTTTCTTCTAAAATAGAAAGTATCGTTTCATAAACCCTCATAATCCCTCATCCTTAATTAATGCTGTTTAGTTTAACCGCTTAAACACAGTTGTTTCAAAAAACAATTCCGTAAACTAAATTATATTGATTATAGAGGATTCACGCAGTAACAAATGACACAAACTATTAAAAAGTCTACTCTCACAATCGAGAGTAGACTTTTTACCTATACGATCTTTGATTTTGGTTTGAAGACTGACATCAACTTTTCCATCTCGGACAAATTTTGACTGTTAAATAAATCGACAATTTTACTGCCGACAATAACTCCATCACAGTATTTTGTTAGGTCCGTTATTTGTTCTTTATTTGATATGCCGAAGCCAGCCAAGACGGGAATCGGACTTACATCTTTTACAGATTTTAAAAATTGATTCAATTCCGAATCATATTCATTTCTTGCCCCTGTAATCCCCTTAATTGTAACCGTGTATAAAAATCCCTTGCCCTTGCTTGAAATCGTTTTGATCCGCTCCATTGGTGTTGTCAGCGTTACGAGTCGAATCAACTCAATTTCTGCTTCCTCAAGATGTGGCGTAATGATTTCCTCTTCTTCTATTGGCAAATCGGGAATAATACACCCATCCACACCAGCCATACGAATATCTCGGACAAATTCCTCTATTCCATAGGAATAAATGGGATTTAAGTAGGTCATGAGGAGGATTGGAACTGACACATCCTTTCGCGCTTTTCCTAGTTCTGCAATAATCCCCTTTAAGGTTGTTCCATTTTCAAGCGCCCTAATTCCAGCTCGTTGAATGGTTGGTCCATCTGCCACAGGGTCTGAAAACGGAACCCCAACTTCAATCGCAGTTGCACCAAATTTCTCCAACAGTGTTAGACGTTCAACCAAACATTCCAGCCCACCATCCCCGGCCATTATGTAGGGAACAAAAGCTTTTGTATTATTTTCTTTTAAAGCCGTAAAAGTTTTTTCAAAACGGTTCATTTCTTATCTCTCCTCTCTCAGCCGTGTTTTCACGGTATCCACATCTTTATCTCCGCGTCCTGATAGGCAAACAACAATCTTTTTTGTTTCATCCATTTTTGCAGCTAGTTTTACTGCAAAGGCAATTGCATGGGCACTCTCTAATGCGGGGATGATCCCTTCAAGCTTCGATAAGAGCTGAAATGCGTCTAGCGCTTCTTTATCGGTAATCGATTGATATGATGCTCGACCAATGTCATGCAAATAGCTGTGTTCCGGTCCTACGCCTGGATAATCAAGACCTGCCGAAATGGAATGGGCTTCTTGAACTTGACCATCTTGATCTTGTAATAGATACATTAGTGCGCCATGTAGTACACCTGGACTTCCCTTTGTTAAGGAAGCCGCATGATACTCTGTATCTACACCCTGTCCAGCAGCTTCCACGCCATAAAGACTAACCATCTCATCCTCGATAAATGGATGGAACATCCCCATCGCATTGCTCCCGCCGCCAATACAGGCAACCACTGCATCCGGAAGCGCCCCTTCGCTTAATTGGAATTGTTGTTTTGTTTCTTTGCCAATAACACTTTGAAAATCTCTGACCATTTGCGGAAATGGATGTGGTCCCATTACAGATCCTAATAGATAGTGGGTATCATCTACATTTTCAACCCAGTATCTTAAGGCTTCGTTTACGGCATCTTTTAATGTTGCACTACCAGATGTAACACTGACGACCTTTGCACCCAGCAATTCCATTCGAAAAACATTTAATGCCTGCCTTTTGATGTCCTCCTCACCCATAAACACGATACAATCAAGATTTAATAAGGCACAAACGGTTGCCGTTGCTACACCATGCTGACCTGCACCGGTTTCAGCTACAATTTTTTTCTTTCCCATACGTACCGCTAGTAGTGCCTGCCCAATCGCATTGTTAATTTTATGGGCGCCAGTATGGTTTAAATCTTCTCTTTTCAGAAAAATCTTAGCCCCGCCCGCGTGTTTCGTCAGGTTATCTGCATAATACAATGGGGTTTCTCTCCCCACATAGTCTTTTAACAATTTTCGAATTTCCGCTTGAAAGGAAGGATCCTTTTTGGCGCTTTCATAGGCTTCACCAAGTTCAATTACTGCTTTCATTAATGTTTCCGGGACAAATCTTCCCCCGAAAATGCCGAAGTGGCCTTTCTCATTTGGCAATGTATATGTGTTCATTCCCTTTACCTCCCTACAGGTGTGCTTTTGGCTATTTCAATAAATGTTTGAATCTTACTTAAATCCTTTTTCCCATCGGTTTCTACCCCTGAGCTAACATCCACCATATATGGCCTAATAATTTTTATCGCTTCTTCAACATTGTCTGCATGCAACCCGCCAGCTAGGATGACTTTTTGGCTATTAATCAAGTGAGGATTGACCTCATTCCAATTAAACACCGTTCCATTTCCGCCTCTGTATTTTCCTTTGGGACTGTCGAGTAAAATAAAGTCACTTGGAAAATCAGCCAATGCTTCTAAGCTTTCATTTCCTTGAAAACTGATTGACTTAATGACAGGCAAGGAAAGCGATTCACTGAATGATGCTGTTTCATCTCCGTGTAACTGGATATGTGTCAGGCCCACAGCGGCAGCGATTCTTTCGATATCTGCTTTTGTTTCATTAACAAAAACACCGATCTTAAACACCTCTTTAGGTATCTTAGCAATTATCTCACGTGCTTTCTCAATCGAGATCCTGCGCTTACTTTCTGCAAAAACAAACCCAATAGCATCAGCACCATATTGAGCCGCCGCAACCCCTGTTTCAACATCAGTAATTCCACAAATTTTTACTTTCATCTATTTACACCTTCATTAAGCGGCAAGCGAAAGTCTATAAAGGATTGTTTCACATTTGCACTTTTCATTAATGCTTCTCCCACTAAAATCCCATTCGCTCCTGCATTTCTAACACGTGCAACATCCTCTTGGTGATGGATCCCGCTTTCACTAATGAGATACGCACCAGTGCTTTTTACAATGGAAGCTAATGTCTCTGTCACCTCAAGTGAAACATGAAAGGTTTTTAAGTCGCGATTATTTACTCCAATCAGCTTTGCACCTGTCTTAAGTGCACTCTCCAATTCCTTCTGATTATGAACCTCCACCAGTACCTCCAAGCCTAAGTTCTTAGCATATTGAAGGAGTTCAACCAATCTCTGATCGTCTAATGCAGCTACAATCAGTAAAATGATATCCGCCCCATTGGAAGAAGCAAGATTTATTTGCAATTCATCAATGATAAAGTCTTTACAGAGAATCGGCAGATTTACCTTGCTCCGAACAGCTCTTAAATCGGAGAAAGAGCCCTTAAAAAAGGTTTGGTCTGTTAGTACAGAAATAGCAGAAGCTCCATATTCTTCATATAACCCCGCCTGATAGGAAGGCTCAATCATGTTATTAATGATTCCTTTTGAAGGAGATGCTCGCTTAAATTCAGATATAATCGATATTTGTTCTGCTGTTTTCAGTTTTTGAATTAAAGATCTTTTCGACTGATTTGTACCTTCGAATAGTTGGTTTCCCTCTCGAAGGAAGAGAACTTCTTTTTTCTTTTGGTCAATGATTTTATCTAAGATTGTTGCCACTTATATCGCCTCTTTCTGACCCGCTGCTTGAGATTTTTCAATCAAAGTAGTTAATTTTTCATAAGCAGCACCAGAGTCAATGATTTCTTTCGCAACATTGATCCCATCCTGAATGGAGTTTGCCTTACCTGCTGTATAAATTCCTAGTCCGGAATTAAGTAAAACCGTATCACGGTAAGCACCCTTTTCCCCTTTTAACACATTGATTAATATTTCAGCATTTTCCTTAGAGTCTCCACCCTTAATACAGCTGTTATCATATTGTGGGAGATTGACTTCTTCTGGGAGAAATGATTGATTAGCAATTTTCCCATCCTCTAAAATAGTTAAATAATTTTCCCCCTGAAGTGAAGCTTCATCCATGAAACCTGCGCCATTAATAACAATAGCCCGCTTGCGTCCTAACTTCAAAAGAACTTCAGCAAACACATTCAATAAATCTCTCCGATACACACCCAACAATTGATAGTCCAACTCAATCGGATTGGTAAGTGGTCCGATAAAGTTAAAAATGGTTGGTATCTTCAATTGTTTTCGAACTGTCATGACTTTCTTTAACTTTGGATGAACGTTTGGGGCGAATAAGAAGGATAATCCTATTTCCTGAAGAATTTCTTCTGTTCTTTCTGCGGAAAGATTTAAATGGATTCCTAAGTATTCCAGCACGTCCGCACTACCCGTTTTGCTCGAAACACTTCGATTGCCATGCTTGGCAACAGGAATTCCAGCACCAGCAATAACAAAAGCAGACGTAGTACTCACATTAAAACTGGAGGATCCGTCCCCTCCTGTTCCACAATTATCAAGAACGCCTGAAATTTTCTCATTAAATTTCAGCGTATTTGCCTTCATTGCTTTTACAATCCCCGTAATTTCTTCAACTGTTTCTCCTTTAGATTTCAATCCCATTAAAAAGGCAGCAATTTCAGATTCGGAAACCTCCTCACCCAAAATGAAATGCACGGCTTCTTTCATCTGGTTTTCAGAAAATGATTCACGTTTAGCTAATTGGAGTAAATAATTCTTCACTTTTATTCATCCTCTCTATCTCATATAAAAAGTTTTTTAGGATTTGTTTACCTGATGGAGTACCAATCGACTCCGGATGAAACTGAAGACCGAAAACGGGATATTGACGATGTTTTATGGCCATGATTTCCTGGTCATCATCAGAATGTGCAATACACTCAAGTTCCTCCGGAATACTACTCTTCTCAATAATTAATGAATGATAGCGCATCACTTCTAATGGGTTGGGAAGACCGTTAAATAATCCATCGCTCCGATGTGAAATCAATGATGTTTTACCATGTTTGATAAGGGCTGCTCTTTGAATCTCCCCACCGAAAGCTGCACCAATGGCTTGATGGCCGAGACAGATTCCTAAAATAGGGATTTTATTATAAAATGTTTGAATCAATTCGATACAAATTCCTGCATCCTCTGGCTTCCCTGGTCCTGGGGAAAGAATAATGGCTTTAGGATTTAAATCTCTGATTTGGTCCATGCTTAATTGGTTATTTCGTAAAACCGTAATTTGTTCACCTAATTCCCCTAGATACTGATAAAGGTTGAATGTGAACGAGTCAAAATTATCAATCAGTAAAATCATTTCTCACCCTCCAAGAAAGAATTAAGTTTATTTATTGTCTCTTGATATTCGGACTCTGGATTTGAGTCATAAACGATACCAGCCCCTGCCTGAATATATGCTGAACCCTCTTTTAAAATCATAGTTCGGATGGCAAGGGCAAAATCCATATTTCCGTCTGCTGATAAATAACCAACAGCCCCTGAATATAACCCTCGTTTTGATTTTTCCAAGGAGTTAATAATCTCCATAGCCCGAACCTTCGGGGCTCCTGAAACAGTCCCAGCGGGCAGACAGGCCGCGAGGGCATCTATTGCTGTTTTATCAGCATTTAAATGCCCGCTTACTTCAGAGACAAGATGCATCACATGCCGGTATTTTTCTACCGCCATATACTTATCTACTTGAACGGAACCAAAATTGCAGATCTTGCCGAGATCATTTCTGCCAAGGTCAACAAGCATCTTATGCTCAGCAAGTTCTTTTTCATCATTTTTTAATTCTTTTTCAATCAACAAATCTTCATCGTTTGTTTTTCCCCGTCTTTTGGTCCCTGCAATTGGGTTTGAAATAACTGTGTTGGCTCTTGTTTTAATTAAACTTTCAGGGGATGATCCAATAACGGTATAAGCATCAAAATCAATATAAAACATATAAGGAGTAGGATTATTCGCACGATGTTTACGATAAAGCGATAATGGTTCTCCGTTAAATGTTGATTTCATTCGTCTCGAAAGGACTACTTGAAATATATCACCTGCTAAAATATGCTCCTTCGCCATTTCTACATTTTTGATAAAGGCTTCTTTGTTTGTTTCGGATTCAAACCCTGAGAAATAAAATGGCTCCTCTGCTGGGTAGAAGGTAGGCTGTTTTAGCTCCTCTATCCTTTGATTGATTCTTTTTTCAATTAAAGCGGTATCGCTCTCCTTGACTAAAGGGCAACCACAAATCAAGACCTTGTCTTCAAGATGATCAAAGATAATAACTTCTTCATAAAACATTAAGTGTACATCCGGCATTTCCATTCCGTTTGAATATTCATCTCCAATTACTTCATATTGTCTGATAATGTCATACCCCACGTACCCGACCGCGCCTCCAATAAACGGAAAGGGAAACTCTTCAAAACCCATGGGTGGTATAAGTTTTTTTAATACTTCGAGAGGGTTGCCTTTTAAAACTTTCTTGTCTCCATTCCGCTGAATAATCTCATTATTATCTCCCCTTGAAATAAGTTCGAAAGCTGGGTCTGCACCAATAAATGAATATCGCCCAGAGTCATTGTACTTATGAGAACTTTCCAATAGGAACTTCTTTTTCCCGCTAATTTTTTGTAATATGGAGATGGGTGTAAGCGTGTCTCCTTCGATCTCGTTTATGAAATAACCACTTTTAATTTTCATATTTCGACTCCTTTCAAATAAGAAAAGCGCAAGCGCCTGTTAAGCGGCGTATGGACTGGAGCACTTTGACTGAGATAAAGGAAACACGGAGAGCGTTAGCGATCCGATGTTGACTTATCGTAGCGAAAAGGGCGAAGTACACTAGCCGCTAGGCGCTGAAGCTAGACAGTAATCTAAGTTCAAATTTTTATACTTTTTATTTTAAATAAAAAAAAATCGTCCTCTATATGCGCAATTAATTACGCATATAGAGGACGATTCTATGGTCGTGGTGCCACCTCCATTTGAAGCAGTGGATAAAACCTGCTTCCTCTTCAGATACGGAACAATCCGTTCGATATCCTATCCTTTTAACGGTGGAGTTCCGTGCATCCCTACTCTTACTTCAAGATGCCTCTCACAAGTCCATTCCACAAATCCTTTCTTATCGGGCTCCCACCTACCCCGACTCTCTTGGAAGAAATAAATTAGTGTACTCCTCTTGCTCAACGAGTTAATTATTTAACTTTCGTGTTGTTTGACTTTATCCTACGCAAATTCCAAGTGAAAGTCAAGTGAAAGATTTAGAAAATTTCAAATTAATTCTTTTCCATTTAAAGGATGCCTTAACTAGGGTTTTTTGCTGTGATTAAGCGAATAGTAATAATAGCAAATCATGAAGGCGGGATTGAAGATTAATGGAACATATTGAACATTTAAGCCAAAATCCAAAAGCTGTGAAAAAGAAACAATCTGCAGCCGGACAAAAGCGGTCCAATGAGATATCTAATCAAAAGTGGGCAATCATCTCACTGTCTTCCATTCCTTTAGTCATGACATTGGGAAATTCAATGTTAATACCAGTTCTACCTTCAATGGAAAAAAAATTATCAATTTCATCTTTTCAAACAAGTATGATAATTACTGTTTATTCGATTGTCGCCATTTTTTTAATACCTGTCGCAGGATACCTATCAGATCATATTGGTCGAAAAAAGGTCATTATCCCCAGTCTCATCATTGCCGGTATTGGCGGTCTAATTTCAGGATTTGCCTCATGGAAACTTGATGATGCCTATTGGATTATTTTAGCTGGCAGAGCACTGCAAGGGGTCGGAGCAGCAGGGGCGGCTCCTATTGTCATGCCATTGGTTGGTGATATGTTTAATAACGAAGATGATGTTAGTTGTTGTTTGGGTCTCATTGAAACATCCAATACGTTTGGGAAAGTATTAAGTCCTATTTTAGGGGCTTTTCTAGCGGGATTCATATGGTTTTTGCCGTTTTTTTCATTCCCTGTATTTTGTGCCATTTCCGTGGTAATGATCATATTTCTGGTCAAATGTCCAAAAACAACCGAGAAACCAATTCCTTTCAAAGAGTTTTTCATCAACGTGAAAAAAACCTTTACTGAAAAGGGCCGTTGGCTATACGGTATCTTTTTTATTGGTGGAATACTCATGCTAGTCCTTTTTGGGATTTTATTTTATCTTTCGGAAATTTTTGAAAAAGAATACAACATTAAGGATATTAAAAAGGGATTTTTTCTTGCATTACCACTAGGAGCACTTTGTCTATCCTCGTTTATAAGCGGTAAGGTGATTAAGAAAAATAAAATATTGATGAAATGGATCACGTTTGCTGGAATTGTCGCAACAGCCGTATCCATTGGTGCACTATGGTTTTCGATTAAGCTTTGGTACATGATTACCATGTTTCTTATTAGCGGAATTGGAATCGGTGCAGGCCTTCCATGTCTAGACGCTTTAATTACCGAAGGCGTTGAAAAAGAAGAAAGAGGAACCATTTCATCAATTTATAGTTCAATGAGGTTTATTGGAGTTGCTGCTGGACCTCCGATTATTGCATTGTTATTAAAGCATGCGATCCATTGGATTTTTATCCTCTTAGGCAGTCTAAGTATCATTGCTGCACTTGTCGCATTAATGGCCATAAAACCCAATGCACAAGGACAAAAGAGCTGAGGAATCCCTCAGCTCTTTCATTTTGTAATTATTTCACTGGTTTTTTTAAGAAACCGATTAATAGTGCTGATACAACTGATCCAACTAAAATAGCTAGTGCGTAAAGAAGGGCTCCATTTTCAACCAATGGGACTACAAATATTCCACCGTGTGGTGCGCGGAGACCAATTCCGAACGACATTGACAGTGCACCTGCGATAGCTGAACCAGCCATAACGGAAGGAATGACACGCAATGGGTCAGCTGCAGCAAAAGGGATCGCCCCTTCGGTAATGAAGGATAATCCCATTACATAACATGCTTTACCAGCATCTCTGTCTTGGTCATTAAATTTATTTTTGAAGAATGTCGTTGCAAGAGCAATTGCTAGCGGCGGTACCATACCTGCAGCCATAATCGCTGCCATTGGCTCATAAACACCACTCGCTAATAAACCTGTTCCAAATACATAGGCAGCCTTGTTAACTGGCCCCCCCATATCAAACGACATCATAAGACCTAGCACAATACCTAATAAAACTGCATTACCTGTCCCAAGACCTGTCAACCAATCAGCAATTGTTCCATTTAACCATGCAACTGGTTTATTCACTACATAAAGCATGATGAATCCTGTGATGGCAATTCCAAAAAGAGGGTACAGTAAGATACTCTTAATACCTTCTAAAGATCTAGGCAGTCCGGCAAATACTTTTTTCAGAAGAAGGACAACATAACCTGCGAGAAAACCAGCAACTAAACCGCCAAGGAAGCCTGCTCCGCCACTTGCCGCCATCATACCGCCAACCATACCTGGAGCAAAACCTGGACGATCTGCAATACTTAGAGCAATAAACCCTGCTAAAACAGGAACAATGAGTCCAAATGCGTTTCCGCCGCCAATCGTCATTAATGCTTCTGAGATCTGGTTATAGGATGGATCATCAGGCTTAAATGAGTTATAACCAAACATAAAGCAAATCGCAATAAGAATTCCACCGCCGACAACAAATGGAAGCATATTAGAAACACCATTCATTAGGTGCTTATAAAAGCCTGTACGTGACCCTTTTTGATCAGATCCCTTTTCACTTTGTCCGCCATTTCCTCGAAAAATAGGTGCATCCTGCTTTAGCGCTTTGTCAATTAATTGTTCTGGGCGACGAATTCCTTCTGCTACTGCTGCTTGAATGACATGCTTGCCGTTGAATCGTTCCATTTCCACATTGATATCTGCAGCAATAATGACTGCTGTTGCATTTTCAATTTCTTCCTTGGTCAAAATATTTTTTGCACCGCCAGAACCATTGGTTTCAACCTTTATATCTACACCCATTTCAGATGCTTTTGCTTTTAAGGAGTCGGCGGCCATATAGGTATGTGCAATACCAGTTGGACATCCTGTAACAGCAACAATTGAATTCTTTTTACTTATTGTAACTGTTTCTTGTTTTTCCTCTTTATCATTTCGGTTAATGGTGTCAATGATTTCTTCAGGAGTGGTTGCCTTTAGAAGATCGTATCGAACTTCCGCTTTCATTAACAAACCAGAGAGTCGAGCTAATGCTTCTAAATGTGTATTATTCGCACCATCTGGAGCAGCAATCATAAAAAATAGATGTGCCGGTTTACCGTCCAATGATTCATAATTAACACCTGCAGCTGATTTACCAAAGACAATAGCGGCTTCTTTCACTACTTTTGTTTTAGCATGCGGGATTGCGATCCCATCCCCAATTCCAGTTGTACTTTGCTCTTCACGCTTTAGAATCGCTGCTTTAAATTCATCACGGTCGGATATTTTCCCCGCATTAAAAAGTACATCAACCAGCTGATTAATCGTGGCTTCTTTTTCATTGCCTTCAATATTTAATAGAATCGTATTCTTTGATAACAATTCAGTAATTTTCATGGTTTTCTCTCCCTTAACGAATCTCTTTTATATGAACTTGTGGAAGGAGTTCTTCTACTTTTTCCTTGGTACATAAACCTAGTGAAAAGGCTGTTGCACTTCCTGACGCTACACTGTAACGAAAAGCTTCTTCAATATTTCTGGTCCGCACATAGGTAGCCAGGAAACCTGCGACCATTGAGTCCCCAGCACCAACTGAATTTTTCACTTCCCCTTTTGGAACCTCCGCCAAAAGTGTTTTTCCGTTAGTAATCAGGATCGCTCCAGCACCTGCAAGCGAAACTATAACATTTTTTGCCCCCATTTCCACGAGCTTTTTGCCATATGGGATGACTTCAGCAGGGCTTGTAATGGTGGTATCAAATAATTCCCCAAGTTCATGATGATTCGGTTTGATTAAAAATGGCTGATAAGCAAGAACCTTTTTTAATAAATCACCTTCAGCATCAACAACAAATTCTGCTCCACTTTCACTGCAAATTTTCACTAATTCCTCATAGGTTGTTTTAGGTAAGCTAGAAGGGATACTTCCAGCTAGGACTAATAGATCATCTGCTCCTAATTGGTGAATTTTTTGTTTAAGAAGTTTGAAGTTTTGTTCTGAAATATTTGGACCCTTGGCATTAATTTCTGACTCTTGACCGGTTTTAAGCTTTATATTGATTCGAGTATCTTCATCAACCTGAACAAAGTCTGTATCAATTTTTTCATCATGAAGATATCGCTCAATATAAGCACCAGTAAATCCACCAATAAATCCAAGTGCCTTACTTTTGGTACCAAATTGGTTTAATACCGTTGAGACATTTATCCCTTTTCCACCAGGAAACTTCGCCTCATTTACAGTTCGATTTAATTCTCCTAGCTCAAAGCTCTCTAATTTGACTATATAGTCCACTGAAGGGTTTAAAGTTAATGTGTATATCATGATGTCACTACCTTTATTGTTGTTCTATTTACATATTGCTTCTGTGTTTCGTCATCTACATCATTAGTGATAATAGTTGCTTCATGGATATCAACAATTTTGGCAAACGAGATTTCAGAAAACTTTGTATTATCTGCTAAAACATAGTTCTCTCTTGAAAGAGAAATTGCTTTTTGCTTCACCATTGCTTCCTCCTGGTCTGGAGTTGTAAATCCAAATTGTGGATGGATGCCATTAACACCTATGAAACATTTATCAAAACGGTAGAGGTCTAAACCGGCTAATGCTCCCCTTCCGATGAAAGCATTTGTATTCGGCTTCGCCAAACCGCCAATTAAATAAGTCGAAATGCCTTTATCTAATAATGGCTTTAAATGCATTAATCCATTCGTGACAACAACGATCTCCTTTAATGGCAGGAATTCAATCATTTCAATCACAGTGGACCCAGCATCAAGATAAATACAATCACCTTCCTCCACTAAATTCGCTGCAAATTGAGCAACCAATCGTTTTTCTTGAAGGTTTTTGGAGGATTTCTCAATCATACTTGGCTCTTGAAGTTTCCCCTGTAATCTTGAGGCACCTCCATGGATCCTCTTAAGAAATTTTTGGTCTTCTAGCAAAGAGAGGTCTCTGCGAATTGTTGACTCCGAAGACTCGGTTAACTCCATAATTTCATTAATTTTAATAACATTCTTATCTTTTAACAATTGTAGTATGATTCGATGACGTTCTGGTGTTAACAAGTCATCACCACCTATTTTTTTATTCTTCTTAAGTACATAATACTGAAAACGATTGCAAAAATCAATCATTTTCTTTCAAAATCATTCATAAATTGAATGATTTTGAACGTTATTTGAATTTTTCTACAATACATAATATATCAACTTAAAAAACAAAACTTTTCTGCTCTATAATATTTATGTATCATTTTGAAATATTGCTGGTGTGGTTTAATGGTAGAATGTCAGCTTCCCAAGCTGACGGCGGGGGTTCGAATCTCATCTTCTCCTCCATACATATTCTTTCAAAAAACTCGATGTTTTATCGTGTTTATATTAATATAAAAACCGCCAGAAATAATTTCTGGCGGTTTTTGCATGTTCCTTATTGATAAGGACTTAACCATTCAGGGTCCCTATTAATACATAGAGGACATTTTTCCCTTGCAAACTGAAAGGTAGAAAAGGACTGCCCACAATCTATGCATTTTTTTGTATGAAGAGGTTCGCCTGTATCCCTTATTTTCTTTATTTCTGGTATTATTTGAATTGCATTTTCTAAACAAATATTGGAACAATCTGTACAGTTTACACACTTTTCGCTTTTAATTTGTAAAAATGAGTCTTTTAAACTAAACACTTTTTGCGAACATAATGAAAGGTCGGGATCATATAACATGTTTCGGTAATTTCTCCCCCTGACACATGCCCTAAGTGGCGGTGTTGATAAATCGCCGTTTTCTTGCGTATCAGTACTTACCCGAACGACCATTCCATCCTTGACATGGGCTTTAATGACACAGCGACCTCCACAATTATTAATACTGCATGTTGAAACAATTTTCTCAGTACCTTTGGCACTCACTGTTTTTGTCTCTTCTTTACGATCAATGAGCATCTTTGTTCCAATTCCTCCGGCAAGAACAGGAATTCCAATTGCCCCGGACCATTTCAAAAAAGTTCGCCGCTGCATTTTATTGGATAAAAGATCCTTCAAATTATTCTTATCTGACATCGGGTAATGCCTCCTTTACTTCTTGTAAAGTAGTCAAATCAAAAGTTAATAAGTCTTCGAGAAGCATGGCTGCCCCCAGGTATAACTGGCTATTTGTATGTTCAATAATTCGTTTACAAAAATAGGGAACCCATATGGTTAAATGTTTTTCAAGAAAGTGTATCTGACGTGAAATTAATTCAACAATTCTATCAGTCATAGTTTCTTGTAAACTTAAATCGGCAAGAAAAAGCATAAATTCCAATTCGAGTAAAAGGTGATCATCAGGCTCATTATTCTCGTTTTTATATTGTAGTCCAAAGAGATGGTATTGCTCCCTGATTTGATAGTTCCATTCCTCAAATAGCAATTGCTCTCTGCTCCGATAATAAGACTCCCACGGTGGCGCTACCAGCTGCCCTGGTCCAATAAAAAGGCGTTGATATTCTTCATACTCCCTGTTGATTTGCTCATCCGTCATGTGGTCAAAAAAGTTCCAAAGTATTTTTCCACCATCATGAATTTCTTCTAATTCCCGTAAGTTACCATTGTTTCGTATTTCAAATAATAACTCGCCATTAGAAGGCACCAAAAATAGCAAATGGAGGAGCTGATAATATTTTTTCCTTGATAAGAAAAATGGCTGTAACTGAATATGTATTCGCACTGTCGTTGTTGTCATCTATTCTCTCTCCTTGATTGTGAAACATTTCACATGTTTATTTATAACCTGTCGCCCACTTTTCCTATAGCACATTTGTTTTTTACAGTTATATCTTACCTTATTCCTGCAATATAATAATCCCATTTATGGAATAATTCACATTTATTTCAAAATGGTTTGAAATTATTATGTAAAATTAACACTATTCGAGAAAAATATTAATAACAATGCTACTTCTAGTTTTTCTTGTTGATTTAAATATGTGTATAATAATTAGGATGAATAATTTGAAGAGGATGATACACTTGAACATTACTGGACACTCAGTTGAAAAATTGGAAGATCCATTCGGTTTATTATCAGGTGACCGATATGAGTTTTTCTTAGATCTTGATGTAGATGAAGAGGATGAGCTTTATTCGGATAAAGGGATTGGCCTAAGGGCCATTTTCGTCAGCGACGAAAATGGTGACAAAATAACCAACTTTTATCTTTATGAACAAGGGAGCGAAAAGGTGCTTGACTTTGATCTAGAAGAAGATGAAGAAGAACTGGTCCTTGCCTATTGTAAAGATAACGCAAAAGAATAATAAAAAGGCAGGGAGAAATGAAACCTCCCTGCTGACAATTTGATCACATAAAATTCTTACTATGATTGTGAATTACTTGCAATTCTTTAGTACTTTCAGTCATTTCACTTTTGCAGATCGGACATAGTGGCACATCAGTGCTTTTAAAATTGTCGCGAATCCAGCATTTACAAGTCTCTGAACTACATACCCAAATTTTAGTTTCTTCTAATTTGATTTCCTCATCATTTTTTCTACCAAACGCCAAAACGATCACCCCTTGTAATTAGTGCATGACTGTTTTTAAATACTTAGTTTGCTAGCTAAATAATATGGAAAATATCAAATACATCATTTAGCAGTATCCTGTTGACTTTTAAACTATTCTAATTGTGTATAAATCATATATATAAAAGGTGATGCTTAATCATGGTGCATCACCTTTTTTTAAAAGAATTAAACTGTTTGAACGTTAGAAGCTTGTGGTCCGCGAGCGCCTTCAACGATTTCAAAAGAAACTGATTGGCCCTCTTCTAAAGTTTTGAAGCCTTCTGATTGGATAGCTGAGAAGTGTACGAATACATCTTGACCGCCTTCAGCTTCAATAAATCCAAATCCTTTTTCTGCATTAAACCATTTAACTTTACCGTTGTTCATGGAAAAACCCCCAAAATATAGTTCACTTTTAATTTATCCTACATTTAAAAAAATAAAAAAGACGCACTAACACGTTTGGGCAATAGACATCACCCACTTTTTCGTGCAGTTACGACTACTTAAACCAATAAATATTTAACTAACTTAAAAGCGTACCTTTATTTTAACTCATTTCGGCTATTCAGTCAACAAAATTTCAAAAACTAGGAAATTCAGTGAATATATATCAGTTAAAAATATAATAGTTTCCTATCACTCACCAGCAATCAGATTTTTTACGTTGCGGTGAATTGTATTCCAAGAGCAATGAACCCCAAATTGAGTTCATAGCTCTTTATTGAAATTATCTTGTAAAAATATTTCCATGAAATTGACAGTAAATTTCTGTAGATCCGCTTCCATGCCAATGTAATCAAGAGTATTAACCGGTTCTTTATCAGGTTTTGGCCGGAAATCTGCAATACTTTTGCCTTTGGCATTACCAAATTCCTCTACTCTTACTCTTCTCGGGATATATTTTACGAAATCCGGTTCCGTTAATGCCATTAACGGGACCACATCATGTAGTGGTGCACCCTTAATTCCCGGCACATTCTTCTGATAGGCTTTATAGTAATAATCAAAGGCTGGTTTTAATAATGGTTTAAAGGGTGTCGGGCTGTTTTTGCTAAGGAAGTCAATAATATCAGGAGTTATGATTGCTTTATTTGTTATGTTTAAAGGAAAAAGATGAATATTATGAGCTTTTTCCATAACGGTATCTGCCGCAATTGGATCCACATAAAAATTCGCCTCAGCTTCAGCAGAAATATTTCCAGGGACCAAAAAAGCCCCTCCCATAATATAAAATGAGTTTACTCCCTTTAATGCGTCATTCCCATATAAGATAAACATCAATGCTAACTCAGTCAATCTTCCGACAGAAACAATCACAAGGTTTCCTTTATATTGAGTAACAATTTCAAGAATTTTGTTAATATCATAAACTTTTACATTCTGGATCGTATCTGGAGGCTTGATTGGTCCTAATCCCTCTTTGCCATGTATCTCTGGGTAAAACACTATTGATTCACCTGATATTGGTCCTGCTGCACCCGCTATGATTGGAATATCTGCTCTCCCACCTAAAGTTAACAGGTAAGCTGTATTCTTAACCGATTTTTCTTTCGGTGTATTTCCATAACCACTGACAATACCAACTAGGTTTATTTTCGGATTAAGTAAGGCATACATGATCGCAAACGAATCATCGATACCAGGATCAGCAATCATGAGCACATTATAAGCCATAGCCTCTCCTCCATTTTTCCAATTTTCTATATTTATTAAAATTATGCAAAGAAAATGGTTGAAAGAACATGAATAACCGACCCGAGAGAATTCGAATCGGTCGTTAGCAAATTTCTTAGATTATGCTTCCTTTTTGATTCTTGTTGCTGCTTTCTTTCTAGGAGCTGCGGCTTTTTTGGGTTTTGTGCGATCAATTGATGCCTGTAATGCTGCCATTAAGTCAGTGACATTTGACGCTACTTCCTTCGTTGCCGCTGATACAGTTTCTTGTCCACTTCTTTTAGACTCAATCAATTCCAACAATGCAGTCCGGTATTCATCAGTGTATTTTTCCGGCTCAAAATCTGTTGTTAATTGATCAATCAGTAAGATAGCAGTGTCTAATTCTCTTTTCGTCACTTTGTCTTCTGAAGGTACACTAGGTACATCACCGGCTTTACGAACTTCATCAGGATAATGAATTGTTTCCATGACTAAGACATTTTCATATACACGTATAACGGCTAATTGCTCCTTTGATCGAATGATGATTTTGGCAAGTCCAACTTTTTGAGACTCCATCAAGGCCTTTCGAAGCAAGGAATAGGCTTTTCCGCCCCCCTCACTGGGAGACATATAGTAGCTTCTATCATAATAGATCGGATCAATTTGTTCCATTTTTACAAAATCAATAATTTCGACCGCTTTCTCTTCGTTTTCTTTTCTTAACTTTTCGAGTTCTTCATTATCAAGAACAACAAATTTCCCTTTTGTATATTCATATGCCTTAACGATATCCTCCGGCTTCACTTCTTCTTCACAAACAGAACAAACCTTTTCATATTTAATCGGGGCATGACATTTGTTATGCAGGGTTCGAAGCTTTATATCTTTATCTTCTGTCGCCGTATGGAGCTTGATTGGAATGTTTACAAGTCCAAAGCTAATACTGCCCTTCCACATCGTATGCATCGTTTAATTCTCCAATCTTTTTGTTATTATTGTACGTCACCAAAACAATCACATTCCTAAAAACATATGGAAAAGGATGAATTCGACGATAATTAAACAAAATAAACTAAAAAAGAAGGGAGTTTTTAAGATGAAACCGATGCTGCCAAGTCTTACATTTGATCTACCAGTTCATCCTGATTGGTTCTATGAAGTTAAATATGATGGATTTCGCGCTATTTTGGAATGGGATTCACAAGGAATTAAACTGACCAGCAGAAACGGAAAGTCACTTCTCTCCCAATTTCCAGAAATAAAGGAATTTTTGTTAAAACATGAAAAACAATTCAAACCCTACATACCTCTTCAATTAGATGGGGAGCTCGTTTCATTAGAAAACACGCATAAAGCTAATTTCTCAATGATTCAAGTCCGAGGCCGATTAAAATCGGAACGAAAAATTAACGAACAAGCTAGCAAGTCTCCATGCCGCTTGATGGTATTTGATGTGCTTGTGATGACCGGAAAAGCATTACATTCCCTTGTTTTCCATAAACGGAAGAAGGAACTCATCAAACTGTTTCAAAAAATCGGATTGGAATTGGAGGCTGACCCCTATGATGAACAATTACTTCAGCTTGTCCAGGCTCATGATGATTTTGATTTGTTATGGGAAAAGGTTGTTTTAAATGATGGGGAAGGAATTATTGCTAAACACAAGAATAGTCTGTGGGAAGAAGGAAAACGTTCCTTACAATGGTTGAAATATAAAAATTGGAAATATGTAAGCTGTTTTATTAATGCTTATGATAAAACAAATGGTTATTTTTACGTAAGTGTCTATAAGGAAAATAAGATCCATCCTATCGGCCAGGTACTTTTCGGCTTTAAACCGGAGGAAAAACAAGCTTTGCAACAGACAATTAAACAAAATATGCTCCGTGAAGATGCACAAATGATTATTGTTGAACCTGCCATTTGTATAGAAGTAAAATATTTAGAACTCTATGAAAATCAGCTGCGTGAGCCCCATTTTGATCGGTTTCGCTTTGATTTAGAACCATCCCTATGTACATACGATCGTTTTATTTTCGCACAAAAGAACCTGCCAGAAGACTTAGATATTACCCATCCTGATAAACCTCTTTGGGAAAAACTTTCCATACGGAAAGCCGATTATATCCTGTACTTACGAGAAATATCACCGTATATGCTGCCATTATTAAAAGACCGCTTATTAACAGTCATCCGCTTTCCACACGGGATGTTCGGAGAAGCATTTTATCAAAAAAA
The DNA here is from genome assembly GCF_018613205.1 of Bacillus sp. ISL-46. Classification (NCBI taxonomy): domain Bacteria; kingdom Bacillati; phylum Bacillota; class Bacilli; order Caryophanales; family Bacillaceae; genus Bacillus; species Bacillus sp. ISL-46. The sequence goes on along the minus strand of NZ_JAGGQR010000045.1, from coordinate 92,802 downwards.
CTGTCCAGATTATGCTCCTGAATTTGTGCAGACACATTCAGCCGAGGGGATTGACTATATTCTTTGCAATAATCTAAAAACACTCGTTTGGCTTGGTAACCAATTAGCGATTGAGTTCCACGTGCCATTTCAAACCATTCATAGCAAGGGACCCAGTGAAATTGTCTTTGATTTAGACCCGCCTTCCATCGGCCACTTTCAATTGGCGATAAAAGCAGCACTTCTAATCAAAGAAGTCCTCGATCAATTAAATTTAATAGGTTTCATAAAAACCTCTGGGAACAAGGGGCTGCAAATTTACATCCCGCTACCCGAAAATGAATATTCTTACGATGATACCAGGTTATTTACAAGCTTTGTCGCTGAGTATTTAATTTCCAAGGATCCTGACTCCTTCACGATTGAGAGGATGAAAAAAAAGCGGGGGAACAGGCTATACGTTGACTATGTGCAACATAGCGAAGGAAAAACGATTGTTGCACCCTATTCGATGCGAGGAAACGAACATGCAGGTGTTGCCACCCCCCTTTATTGGGAGGAAGTAAATGAAAAGCTCGAGCTAGTATCGTTTAACATGGAAAATGCGATCAAGCGAGTTCGCCAGCAAGGTGATCCCTTTTCAAATTACTTTCAAACAAAATCAATCCAGGCGTTTGCACCTGTCTTAGAGATCCTAAAAAAAGGTACCAAAAAAGGATAGGAGAGCCCTATCCTTTTATTCGGTCTTCGAGATACCTTTTTGCTTCTGATTGTAACTTCTCATAAGAAGTCTGTTCCATCAATTCCGTTTTCGAAGTGACAGTAAACGCTCCTTGCTCGAGATCAACATTGACTGTCGCATTATAAAGATAGGTAGCATTTCCGATCAAGTCAATTGTGTATTTCCCCTCGCTTTCGTGGACTACACACTGGACTCTTCCACCATTATTATAAACATTAACAACTTTTTCGAACTCATTTAATTCTTGTAAACAAGTGACTAGCGTGGAGGCAGACATTGCAGTACCACAGGCATTCGTAAAACCAACACCACGTTCAAAGGTTCTAACATAAATTGAACCAGGTTGCAAGTGTTTAACAAAACTTACATTGACGCCGTCAGGAAACAAATCATTGGGACCATTCACCTTTTCACTAAGTTGTTTTTGGAGGTCACCTTTGAGTTGTTCCGCTTCAACAATGGCGATTAAATGCGGATTCGGTACTGCAAGAGCTGTGAACCTTAAATCCCCTGAAAGTTTTTCAATTCTTTCATTATAAAGAGTTGGTTTATTTAAATTTAATGGAAGAGCTTTTAATTCAAACAGGACCGGTGAAATTTCCACTTGGTAGGTGTTGATATCTTGTAAAAGGTCGTTTTGTTTGCTTACCTTCAGATTTGCTTTCATCGTTTCAATCACAGCGCTATTTCGCCCTTGATGTTCGCAAACATATCTAGCCACAAGACGAAGTCCATTTCCACACATTGAAGCTTCCGACCCGTCAGAGTTAAATACACGCATTCTACCATCTGCATTTTCGCTTTGCATAACGAAAAGAATCCCATCAGCACCTAAATCGGATTGACGGTTACACAATAACTTCGCGAGGTCCGCTCGTTCACTTTCCGTAAAAGCATATCCATTCGATTTTTCGTCGATTATTAGAAAGTCATTTCCCGAACCATGGCCTTTAATTAAATTGATTTGCATCGTAAAACCCCCACAAAATTGATAAACATGTTTTATTTATCATATCACTCAATGTTCATGAGGGAAACTGTCGATACTTCTATCTTTCGATAAAATATTCGTTAACTATAAATGACATTCGGAGAAGCTTGTCCTCCTCTGATAAAGTCTCCCTTAGTGAAAGGACTGGTGTATTAGGTTCTGGAAACAGTGGACTCCATTCAACCGGCATCCATCCCCTGCGAAGCCGTCCGTCCGGAAGGTCATTTTTGTTTATTACTTGCTCATCCATAAAAGTATATGACCCTTCTACAGCACCTATAAACCTGCCTTTCGAATCTAGTAATTCCTTCTTATTTGTTCTCCAATCTAGTTTCCTTTTTTCAAAGCAGCCTAAATAATGCCTTTTATGGTCAAATACCTCAATCTTTTTGCCATTAACCTTAAAATATCCGATGGCATCGTTATCTAAATTATAGAGAGCATAAATTTTCGTAATCCTAAGCTTCTTTAAGCCCTGGTTATGAAACCTTTTAATCATCCCTGCTAGATGCCCGTCAGGAAAATAGAGTAGAAGGCGTGGGGAGTTTGTGTTCAGAAATAAGACAAGTAAATGTCGTGTTTCAAATAAAGACTCCCCAATGCGCTTTGAATTTGCCATATTTCTGTCAATGGATATCGACTGCCTTATTCTAAAAAGATAGATTTGAAAACAAATCAAGCTATAAATCAGGAAAGGTATAGTTAATATCATTATTTCTTTGTTTTTAATAATAGAAAGATTGCCAGCAACTATCATAACAGCTGGAATCAGAGCAGCAATACTACCATTTAAGTTCAAATGAGCCGTATCCCGGTAATATTCATTTATTTTCATCTAGAAAACTCCTTATCAATTCCTCTAGTCTTAGTTTATTTACTATTCGTCTAAAAAATGATAGGAGATTTCGATTATAGAACAAAAAAGAAGGGACTAGTTGGTCCCTTCTCTTAATCCTTAATATAGTTAATTATCGAAGACATTGCCGACCTCGCATCCTTGTAGCCTTGATTGTATAGTTCTTCTAATCTTTGCGGGTTCCGTTCCATTCTACCGACCTTCAATGGCTGTGTGGGGCGGATAATCAAAACATTTCCTTTTTTCTCTTCCTTTTCTAGGTATTCGACTGTTTCATTATAAATTTCGTATCGGTTTCTGAGTGACTGTTGCAAACCCTTATATTCTGGATACTTACGATCAACAAGAAAATGAAATTTCGATGGCTTTTTCAAATAACCTTGATTTCTGGTTAAGATGACAATATTTTTTAAAAATCCATCCTGCTGTGCTTTCTTGATTGGGATAGGGTCGCTAATACCACCATCAAGTAATATTTTATCTTTAAAACGTACTTCAGGTGCAATAAACGGTAACGAACTGGAGGCACGCAACACAGTTAAAAGGTCATTTCCGTATTCTTGTTTTTTAAAATAAACAGGTTCTCCTGTGTGACAATCGGTCGTTCCAACGACAAATTCAGAAGGACTATTATAAAATATATCATAATGATATGGAACATGTTTATTTGGAATTTCATCAAAAATAAAATCCATGCCAAAAAATTGCCGATTTCGAAAATAATTTCTCCATGAAATGTATCTTGGGTCAGAAGCATATTCAATCGTAACGGTTTTATTTCTCCCTTTTTGCTCCGACAAATAAGAGGCAGCATTACATGCACCTGCAGAAACCCCTATTACATAAGGAAAAAATAACTGAGATTCTAAAAAGTATTCAAGGATGCCAGCAGTATACACCCCACGCATTCCTCCACCTTCTAGTACCAAACCGACTTGATTTTCCATGTTGCTTCTCCCTTTCATTGATAACATTAACCGTGATAGTTAATTGTCATTATAGTCCTTCTCTATTCATTTACAAAATGATATGACTTTGTTAAGAGGCTAGCTCTTGGATAAATAAGAAACAGGTAGTCCGCCTGTTTGGTTTCTTCTAAATAACTTTATTTTACATTTGGCCCAAAAAATCCTTTAAAACCCGACAATTTTTTTTGCCGGGTCCATTTCTCAAGATTATTTAATTAGCCTAAAAATTAACGGAAATCGATATTCATTTCCTTCAAAGGCTTTGATTGCTGCAATAATGGTGAATACAAAGAGCATTACGCCTAATATCGCTAGTGCTACAAAACCAATTAAGATGAGTGTTAATAATCCGCTAACAAAAAAGTAAACTGTATAGGAAATCAAAAAGTTAAAGTATTCCCTGCCGTGATAATCAATGAATGATGACTCATCCTTTTTTATTAACCAGATAACTAGCGGTGCGATTACTGGGAAAAATATACTTAACACATAAATACCAGCAGCAAACAACCTTTCATCTTGATTAACCATTTTCTATTCCCCCATTGGAATATATTTTTTACATTCATTAATATTTACGCCAATGGTTTTAAAAGGTTTCGTATCATTGAAAAAATTTATAGGATCAAACTTCTCCCTAGGCACGTAAATTGGTAAAATTAATAAAATAACTATTATCAACGTGCAGAAAGGTTTTATTATGACAAAAATACTTTTAAAAAACGCAACGGTATATCCAATTTCATCAGAACCAATCCATCACTGTGATGTCCTAATTGAAGCAGGGAAAATTAAAAAATTAGGCAAAAATTTAACGACAGACTTAAAAGTAGAAATAATCGATTGTGAGGATTTATTTCTTTTACCGGGCTTTATTGATGTTCATACTCACTTAGGTCTTTATGATGAAGGAACTGGCTGGGCTGGGAATGATGCAAATGAAACAGTCGAAGCCCTCACGCCCCATATTCGGGCAATTGATGGTGTTTATCCATTGGACCCAGCGTTCTCTGATGCCGTCAAAAGCGGCATTACAACTGTCCATGTCATGCCGGGAAGCGCCAACGTCATTGGCGGTACAACTTCAGTCATTAAAACTACTGGTAAAAATATAAAAAAAATGATTATCCAAGAAGTTTCAGGCTTAAAAATAGCCTTAGGGGAAAATCCAAAAAGAATTCATAGCCATGGGAATAATGATTCCATTACACGGATGGGGATTATGGGGATGCTAAGAGAAGCCTTCTACAAAGCCATCCATGCGGATAATCCCGAGGAGCCTAGAATTACTCCTATCGTGAAGGCCTTAAAAAGAGAAATTCCCGTAAGAATTCATGCTCATCGTGCGGACGATATTATTTCAGCGCTTCGTTTTGCAGAAGAGTTTAATCTGGATTTACGTATTGAGCACTGTACTGAAGGGCATTTAATAGCCAGTGAATTATCTGGAATGGGTTTAAAGGTTTCTGTAGGACCTACATTGACACGAAGGTCCAAGGTAGAATTAAAAAATAAAACATGGAAAACCTATCAAGAACTGACGAATCATGGTGTTGAAGTATCAATTATTACCGACCATCCTTATACACCAATTCAATACTTAAATATTTGTGCGAGCCTTGCTGTTCGAGAAGGATTATCCGAGAAAAAAGCACTAGAAGGAATCACCATATTACCAGCCAAAAATTTAAAAATAGACAATACCGTCGGAAGTATCGAAGAGGGTAAGGACGCAGATTTAGTGCTTTGGAGCCATCACCCATTCCATTACTTAGCAAAGCCAAAGTGGACGATGATTGGCGGTGAAATGATCTATCAATAAAGATAGATTAATGTTGAAAATTGGTAAAAAATATTATCGAAAAATACACAAAAAACCTATTTATTTTTTGGCTTTTTTCTTGTATTATACTGTAAGTGAAATGTTTTAGACCTGAATACTTTGGGGGTTTACGAACACAATTTGTTAACAAAAAAATGATATAGGGAAGGCAAATGGTGCGCCACCAGTTTTACTGGTCCTAGTGGGTTCGATTCCCACCCCGAAATTTTTTAGTAATTTTATAAAAAATTTCGAGGGTGGGCCGCTTCTTTTGACATGGGATCGGAATGCCCTAATGGAGGGATTTTCATGCTTAAAAAACGTGATCTTCATGACAGCCACACATTGTACGAATTAATGACGCACCCTGATGTCTTCCCTTTTGTACGCCAAAAAGCTGATTCTTATGAAGAATTTTTATTTATGACAAAACAAACCATAGAATCCGAAGAACGCGGTGAATTAATTTCACGGACCATTCTCGATGAATGGGGAGTGCCTATCGGAACAATTAATCTATTTGATATTGAGGACAACGCTGGTTTTTTAGGAACATGGCTTGGCAAGCCCTACCATGGCAAGGGGTATAATAGCCCGGCTAAGGATGCCTTTTTTCAAGAACTTTTTTATGAAACGGGAATTGAGACAGTTTTTATGCGCATCCGCAAGGTTAATATTCGCTCAATAAAAGCTGCTGAAAAACTTCCTTATGTAATAAAAGCAAATGAAAGTAGAAAATCTATTTATGAGCAATTAAACGCAAATGGTGAAGTATATGATTTATATGAGATTCCAAAGGATCAATACACCTTTTACCTTATGCGAAACGGTGCTGTTCAATCAGACGATTCACAATTGCTGGAGGCATAAAAAAAACAATCGGCCCTCGCCGATTGTTTTTATTTAGTTTTCAAGGAAAGAAATCTTCTTATTATTCCGTTAAATTTTGTTCCATGCTTTCGTTTACGTCATTAAGACCCATTTGGAGCAAAAATTCATCTAATTCCTCATTCGTCAATGTTTCAAAGCGGCCATCATGAAAAAATACTTGGGTTTGATTAGGGTTAATTCTGTTCATGTTAAAACTCATTTTCTTTGCTCCTTTCATAGATGATTATTTTCTATTGTCCACAAAAGAAGCTGTTTTCATTCCTGAAAATCAAATAGTTCAAAAAATTATACTAATTCTTAAGTACTTTACCTAATACGTCAAGTCCACCTGTGACAGGTATTATACTCCCAGTAATTAAATCGGATTTTTCATCCGTAAGGAAGGCAATTACTCTGGCAATATCTTCTCCTGTTCCTTGCCTTCCAATGGGGCGATCACCCATTGCTGCTATAGCATCCCCGATATTACTATCTTTCCATTCATTTATTATATCACCCGGACAAACCATATTAGCGGTTATCCCATGTTCTGCTTCTTCAATTGCAATTGTCCTTGTAAGTGACGCTACTCCTGTCTTCGCTGCAGCAAACGCAGAACGAAATATCCAACCTGGTGCGGTTTCGACTCGGTCATATCCGATTGTAATAATTCTTCCCCATTTTTGGTTTCGCATCGAAGGAATAATAAGTTTTGACAAATAAAATACAGCACTTAAGTTCCCTTGTAATATATAGTTCCATTCATCGAAGGAATAGTCTGTCAGCTTCTTTCTTTCATGTATGTATGGACCTGCATTATGAACTAAAACATCCACGGTTGAAAATTCAGCAAGGGATTCATCGACAATTCGGATACAATCCTCCATGTTCGAGACATCACCTTGAATCGCAATGTTATGCGTTCCATAATATTTAGTCAATTGGTTTGCTAAAGAAATAGCTTCTGCTTTACTATTACGATAGTTAATGACTAACTGATACCCATTTTCCGCGAGATATAAAGCAGTTTTTTTGCCAATACCAGAAGCTCCCCCCGTAATCAAAGCCGTTTTCTTTTTCACAAATCATTACCTCTCAATGTTTAGAATTTCTCTCTTAACTATATGTTAAAAAGAAACAATTATTTATGCAAATTTTAGTTCCATCTCTATAGTGAAAACTTGTTCCTCTGTAAAGGATGTAAGTTTTAATAACGAATGGGCAAATATTGGCATAGGATAAGATAGCTACAAAAGGTGGAAAGGATGAGACCATTGTTCCCTTGGGATAAATTTCCTTTTGATAACGATATGAAGGATAAGATAACAAAAATGAAGCCTGAAGAAATCAATAACTATGTTCAGGATATTATGGGGAAAATCATGCCCGCTAACATGAAAGGTGTGATGAACCCTCAAGAGATGTTTAAGGGTTTCCAATCGTCGGTATCCCCGCAGGAGCCAACGAGGAGTATATTGAATTCAACGGCCTTTGAGACCCATGATTTTGTGTATATTAGAATTCCAATCAAAAAAGAGGAATGGGTTAAACAGCTCCGTATTTTTCATACATCTAATCAACTAATTGTTGAGCATATTCCACAACATGAAGATAAACACACGATCATCCTTCCTGCAATTGTAAAAAAGAAGGGGGCAACTGCTACCTTCAAGGATCATATGCTTGAGGTGAAAATCCCTAAAAATGTTGATATGCAGTTTTCTCAAATTGATGTTACTGAAATTTCATGAACGTCATTAGAGTAAAGGACAGCCAATTTTTCTGTCCCTTAAATTTAATGACTTTCATCTTTCATCTTCATTCCATCCATGGAGTTTTTGGTGTTGGGATCCTCAGGTGCACTTGGGGTCCCAATGGTAAATTCTTTTTTAGGCATATTATGCATATCTCTTGCTGTAACGTGAGAAATGATATAATAAGTACCTTCTTGTGAGAAGGATCTTTCTAAGCGATATATTCCTTTTTCAGCATGCTTAATTTCTACCTTTTCATGCTTGTCATCCTTTGAACGCCAGATCTCAAAAATAACCTCAGCATCCTTCACTTGATCATTCCCCTGAGTAACCTTCGCTTCAAATGTAATCGGTTGATTCATTTTGCCTGGGTCCGGGTTAATGGATAACTCTACTTCTACCATTTGCGGTAGATTATCGGCTTGTTCTTTTTTATTACTGCACGAAATAACAATACTTAAACATAGAACAGTCACCAAAAAAACGAAAAGCTTTTTCAAGGTTCCTCTCTCCTAACATAATTCTTCCATTACTTCATTATGAATTTTAATTAACAATAGCTTGGCTTCTAGAGAAATCGTAGAATTAATCACTCTTTTGATTGCAGAATAGTATTTCTCATACATGTTTTTCCGGATCCTCGGGTGTGAGTTTTCATCTTGAAGCTCCCTTTTTATCGCTTCGACTAGGGTCACTTCACTACCTTTTCCTTCAGTTTCTAGTATACGATTATTCCAAATCTGCCGATATTCCTCTAGTAATTCATCGAAGGACACTCTTTCTTTCGACAAACAATCCCTCCCCTTTTATGTCTTCACTTGCATTGTTACATATTTACTAACACTATTGCAAAAAATACAATTTAACAAGTCAAAGAAAGGAGAAACCTTATGTCTACCCCTTATAAATGTCCAAATTGCAAAACGAATCGAAGCCGCTTTAATGTTATTCAACAAGTTTCCCAATCTGTTAAACTTGACCCTCAATCGGGAGCAGTAATCCGAGAGTATGGTGAAAATGATTTAGAACCCTTCCACCTCCCTTACAATGGACCAGAATTTCGAGTCCAATGCGGTGCCTGTGGTTTAATTGAGGATGAACGTACGTTTATCAAATTTGGCGAACAGCCGATATAATCTTCTTTACAAAAAAACATCCTAATTATTGGGTTGTCCAGTAATTAGGATGTTTTTTTTGTTTAGTGAAGATTATTTTCTTTTAGAAAATCCTTTGAATCCACTTTCCAAGCATCAATTGGTGAAAATCTTACCAGATGAATATCCCCTCTAAAGGATTGCCCGCCCCTGTTTTTTATAAACCAATCAATTTCGATGGGGACATCTAAACTAATTTCCTCGGTTAAATCCTCTGCTGGCAAAAGCTCCATTCGAGCAATTCTAACACTTTCTACATTCCCTAAAATCGGCTTCCAGTTTATTTTTTGTAAAGAAGCTTGGGAAGTAATCCGAACATCCTGCTGCTTCAATCCTGCAACATAGGCATTTATGACCTCATAGGGATTCGCCTTTCCTAAATACTGATTTAATTTGCCAGAAGCCTTCAAAACCATGAGCATATGTGATAAGTCCATTGAGTTGGTGCGATGAGTGGTACTCCCATAAAAATGAATACAAAAGTGACCTGGAAAGCTATTCGCTAATGCTCCAGCACCATGCGGCATTCCATGCATCGAGCCCGCTATCCATTGATCATTATGAATAACAATAATAGCTCGGCGTTTCCAACTCCATTTACCCCCGTATATTCTTTTCATTACCTTCGTGTCTTTTGTGGTTAATGGCTGTACATCCGCATGGTGGCTTCCCGCTCGTCGTTGCACCTTGAACTTTCTTCCCGTTTCCACGTCCATTACCGTAAATTTTGTGTACTTTGGCAGGATTTGATTAACTTCTTTCCAATTTAACATCTCAATTTTATAGCTGATTGTTGATGCTGCTTTTACCCCTTGGCCATTTAGGAGGATAAGAATTAACATTAAAAAAATGACTACCCTCTTCATCGTATCCTCCTTTTACAAAAAACTTTGCTACATTAAAAGAGTTACCTGAAGAGGAAATTATCATTCATTCAATCATGGTATTTTTCTTACTTTTCAAGATTTTCTAATTGTGTTTCAATCCCATTCCAATTTATACCTTCACCAATAAACACAAGGTTTAATCGCATATTCATGTCTTCTTTTAGATAAATCGGCATGCCATAAGAAAACTGAAATAAAAAAGGCAGGTCCGAATGATCAAACTTAACATAGCCCTTTATACGGTAAATTGTATCTGGTAATCGTTTTAAGAAATTCTCAAATTCAGCATGGCTAATGGCAGTTTTAAATTGATAAACAAATGTCGTTAAATTTATAGTTACTCGTTGTGACTCTTTCTTTTCCTTTTCAAAGGATACAGAAAGCTTTCTCAGCTGTTCAGTTGGCACCTGTGAATAATTAGTAAGAAGGCATCTTGCATTTGAATTAATGGATTGAATCTCGAATATTATCTTTGCTTGCTCATTCTCTTTTAATTCATTCATTTTGTTGATAATAATGAAGTCAGCATGCCTTACTTGCTCAAGGATCAATTGCTGAAGCTGGGGACTTAAGGATTTTCTTTCCATCCATCTCTTGCCATCGACTGTTGTTAGGATCCCTTTAATCAATAATTTATCTGCAAACAATGGGGAAAGGATCGCATCCAAAACCTCCACAGGATGGGCAGCACCGGTTGTTTCGATATAGATCACTTCTGGTTTTTCATCTAATAATAATCCTTGCAACTGGGCTTCAAGTTTGTCTTGGATGGAGCAGCAAATACATCCTCCTAACAATTCTTTTAAGGAAACATCCTCACCCTCAACTGCATCAGAGTCTATCGAGACCTTACCTAATTCATTCATCATGACAGCTGTTTTTCTTCCTAACCTTTGTTCATCTTCTAACAATCGTTTTAAAAGGGTGGTTTTCCCGCTTCCCAAAAATCCTGATAAAATATAAACCTCAGCTTTTTTCATCCTCAATTTCCTTTCAATGGTATTAATTGTACTCTAAAAAAATGACCCAACTCCGGGGAGTCGGGTTACTTTTTTTATTATTTCATTGTTCCCTTTAATACTTTAATCGCCTCTTGCATTTGTGTATCACTTGTTTTTATTTTGTCCCTTAATAACTCCATTAGTTTCATGGTGGAATCACCTTTTAAAATACCATTGACTGGGAGTTTTTGAGCTTTTTGGAAGGCAGTAACGGCATCTTGTGTCTTTTGATCGAAAAATCCATCTGTCCGACCTGGATCATACCCAATCGCTTTGAGCATTTTTTGGGCAGTTTGTACTTCCGTAGATGATGTAGATAGTTTCAGTTCCTTATCGGGATTAATAATTGTTAGAGTTGCATATTCAGGCAGGGCTACTGCTACATCAGGATTTATCCCCTTTTTATGAATCCAATTCCCGTTTGGTGTCAACCATTTCGCCGTGGTGAATTTAAGATTTGAGCCATCCTTGAAGTCTGAAGCAGTCTGGACTGTTCCCTTACCAAAAGACTTCTCTCCGACTAGCTTAACACCAGCAGATTCTTTTACAGCTGCAGCAAGAATTTCTGACGCACTGGCACTACCTTTATCAATTAAAACAACCAAAGGAAGATTTGGGTTCCCTTCATTTTGCGAAGGATATTCCTTAATCTTTCCCTTTCGGTCTTCTACTTTTAAAATAAGTTTCCCTTTTGGAACGAACATGCTCGAAATCGAGATGGCTTGGTCCAATAAACCTCCTGGATTTTGTCGCAAGTCTAATACTAGACCCTTCATTCCTTTCTTATTCAAGTCATTCAAGGTCTCAACTAGTTCCTTAGACGTATTACTGGAAAAGCTCGTAATTTGAACTTTAGCAACCCCGTCTCCAACCATTTCACCGTAAACAGTTTCAATTGGTATCTCATCACGGATAATTGGCACAGTCATTGGAGCTGCTGTACCAGGGCGTTGGACAGACAACTCAACCTTTGTACCCTTTTTCCCACGAATCAGCGTTACTGCTTGAGTAGAATTCATCCCTTGGAGGCTTTTTCCATTCACGGACATAATCATGTCATTTGGTTTTAAACCAGCTTTTTCTGCAGGAGATCCTTTTATTGGAGACACAATCACGATGTGCCCATCCTTTTCCTGAATTTCAGCGCCAATCCCTTCAAAAGATGAAGAAATGCTGCCATGAAAGCTTTCTGCTTCTTCATTACTCATATAGTCTGAATAGGGATCATCCAGCGACTCCACCATCCCATTTATTGCACCATTAATGACCTTTTTTTGATCAATATCCTTAAAATAACCACTTTTCAATGTATCATATGCTTCATAAAGTTTATCAAATTCTGGTCTTTCTGTTCCAACTGTAACGACCTTATCTTCTCCAAATGCTAGGGCAAACGTTGTAATTCCTGCAGATAGAAACACAACCATAAACAACAGCATGATAAAATGGAATTTTTTTAAACGTATGTGTCCTGATTTGTTTGCTGATCCTTGCTCTTGTTCAACGTTTGCTTCTTCCGCTTTGATCTGTTCAATTTTCTCGTCTTTCAAATCCTTCACCACTTTCATTAACCATAAAAATAAGAAATGATCCAGCGAAAATTTTCTTATTAGGTGCTCGATGGATTTCCAAATTTTCAAAAGCTATTATCAGATACTTTTAAAAAATAACCCTTAGTGATTAGAATAACATCTTTCGTATAAAATTAACAAAGAAAAGTTAATGAAATTATAATAAGATCACAAATAAATTTTCACAATAAACGGCACCTACCAAATGGTAAGTGCCGTTTATTTTTATCCTACATCATAACCTTGATCTTCGACGGCTTCTTTAAGCTTCCCAACTGAGGCTTTACTTAAATCATGACCAACCATAACCTTGCCATCTTTTAATGAAACATTAACTTCCGTTACACCTTCTAAATTGAGAAGTGCTGTTTTCACTGCCTTTTCACAATGTCCGCATGTCATTCCTGTAACCTGTAATGTTGTTTTCTCCATGAAAATTACCTCACTTTACATTTATATTTTAACTCGCTTCAAACGAAGGGCGTTAGACACTACTGATACTGAACTAAACGCCATGGCTGCACCAGCAACCCAAGGGGCTAACAAGCCAAGTGCCGCAATTGGAATCCCCCCTGAATTATAAACAAGCGCCCAAAAGAGGTTTTGGCGAATATTTTGCATCGTTAATTTACTTAAACCCATTGCCTTTGGAATCAAGGTTAATTCCCCGCCAAGAATCGTTATATCAGCAGCTTCAATCGCTACATCAGTACCCGTACCTATTGCAATCCCTATATCAGCTACGACAAGGGCTGGTGCATCATTTATTCCATCGCCAACCATGGCCACTTTTAGACCTTGCAGCTGTAGTTCTTTGACATGATTGGCCTTTTCCTCGGGAAGGACTTCTGCAATAACATTAGTAATGCCGACTTGATTCGCAATAGCTTTAGCCGTACGTTCATTATCACCAGTTAACATAAACACTTTAATACCTAATTGGTTTAATTGCTGTACCGCCATTTTAGCTGTCTCTTTTACTGTATCGGCAACAGCAACTACACCCATAATAGTGGAATTTATGGCAATAAACATAGCTGTTTTCCCTTCGTTCTCCAATCGGGTTAGGTCTTGGTCTCCCGTAATGCTGGGAATATTTTTTAGAGCCATAAGTTTACTGGTGCCTACAAATATTTCATCATCGCCTATTTTTGCTTCAATTCCATAACCAGGTACTGCCTTAAACCGTTTGACAGGCAGGGTACTTGATCTTTTTTCAACCCCATATTTTACGATTGCTTCGGCAAGTGGATGTTCAGAAGACTTTTCTGCTGAAACGAGGTATTGGAGTACTTTTTTCTCGTCCTGATAGGCTATAAAATCTGTAACTGTAGGATGTCCTTTTGTAATCGTGCCGGTTTTATCAAGGACGATTGCATTAATTTTATGGGCTGCTTCTAAATGCTCTCCACCTTTAAAAAGAATCCCCATTTCAGCTCCTTTACCTGTACCCACCATGATAGATGTTGGAGTGGCTAGTCCTAACGCACATGGACAAGCTATAACAAGAACAGCAATCGCTGTTTCTAATGCGGAAGGGAAATCTCCAGGATTCACAAAAAAGTACCAAATTAAAAAAGTAAACATTGAGATTGCAACCACAACAGGCACAAAATAACCTGAAATTGTATCTGCTACCCGTTGGATTGGGGCTTTGCTGCCTTGGGCTTCTTCGACAATTTTAATTATTCCAGCAAGTGCTGTGTCTTTGCCAATCTTCATTGCTTTTATGGTCAGGGTGCCATTCTTATTGATCGTTGAACCAATGACATTGTCCCCAACAGATTTTTCCACTGGGATTGACTCACCGGTTATCATTGCTTCATCAACAGAAGATTGCCCTAAGGTTACTATTCCATCGACAGGAATTTTTTCCCCTGGCTTAACTAATAAGTAGTCAGAAACTTTCACTTCCTCAATTGGAATTTGAAGCTCCTTACCTTCTCTTAGTACAGTGGCTTCTTTTGCTTGGAGACTTAACAACTTCGATATGGCAAGCGTTGTTTTCCCTTTGGCCATCGTTTCAAATAATTTCCCTAATAGAATTAAAGTAATCAGTACAGCACTTGTTTCAAAATATAGATGTGGCATATAGTTAGTGTTACCAATTGTTTTCAATCCTTCAGCAAAGCTATAAAAATATGCTGCTGATGTTCCTAACGAGACAAGGACATCCATATTAGCACTTTTATTTTTCAGGGCCTTAAAAGCACCCATATAAAACTGACCACCTATATAAAATTGCACAGGCGTTGCCAATAGTAATTGAAACCATGGATTCATCAAAAAATGTGGCATTGGTAAACCAAAATCAACAGGCAAATGGGAAAGCATCGTATATAGAAGCGGTATTGACAGAATTACCGACAGAAGAAATATACGTTTTTTCTGTTTAATTTCCGCATCTTTATGCTGCTGTTTGGTATCCCTTTGAACCTTTTCTGTTGCTTCATAACCAAGATTTTCTATTTTAGTAATAATATCATTACTTGAAACCAGTTCTGTATCGAAAGAAATAGCTGCACTTTCCATTGCCAAATTGACATTTGCCTCAACACTGTCCATTTTATTGAGGACTTTCTCGATTCTCGTTGAACAGGCTGCACAGGTCATTCCAGAAATGTCTAATTTGAGCTGCTCTTTCATTTGGATCACCTCTTTTATATACTATACCCCCGCAGTGTATATTTGGTCAAAGGATTTTTACCGAAAATAATACTAGATTTAATTTAAGCCTAATTTTGAAGTCTTTCGATGATTTTTGTCACAGAGGAGTTTTGTTTTTTATTTATTCTCCTTTTTGGTAGTGAGTTCCTGTTAATTACTAAAATAAAAAGCCTCATCCTATTTGGAAAAGGCTCCTGTTGATTATTCTTTTATCGCTGCTTCTAAAGCTACTTCTATCATATCGTTAAAGGTTAATTGTCTTTCTTCGGCTGTTGTTTCTTCACCTGTTAAGATGTGATCACTAACTGTTAGAACGGAAAGTGCTTTCCGATCAAATTTAGCGGCTAATGTATAAAGGGCGGTGGTCTCCATTTCGATCGCCAGGATTTGATATTTAGCCCATTTTTCAAGTTCAGCGTTATCATTATAGAATGAATCTGCTGTAAAAATATTTCCTACTTTCAAGTTAAGTCCTTTTGCCACCCCTGCATCATATGCCTTACGAAGTAAATCAAAGTTTGCTGTAGGGGCAAAATCGACATGACCAAACGTTAAACGATTCATATTTGAGTCGGTTGAGCTTGTCATTGCCAAAATGACATCACGAACCTTTACATCTTTTTGAATGGCTCCACATGTTCCAACACGAATTAGATTTTGGACATTATAGCTTTGCATAAGTTCATTAATATAAATAGAAATGGAAGGAACACCCATTCCAGTTCCTTGTACAGAAATTCTTTTTCCTTTATACGTCCCAGTAAATCCGAACATATTACGAACTTCGTTGTAACATTTTGCATCATCTAGAAATGTTTCTGCAATATATTTTGCCCGAAGCGGGTCCCCTGGCAGTAATACTGTTTCAGCAATTTCGTTTTCCTTCGCACCAATATGTACACTCATCTATATTCCTCCAATCAATAACTACAGCCGTATTAAAACTGTTTCATTGACAATATATCATATACAATTTCTAATGAGAAACTCTGCAATGAAACAGACATGAATTTATTATTTTGTGGGAAGCTATTTTTAAGATTGGAGGGAGATCATTCATGGGTAAAAAACATCGAAGCCGCACCAATTCACCGAAGAAAAATAATCACATCCCTGCTGAGGCCATTGTGGCTGAACATGAGGCACATGCAAAAGAGCACAATGCAACTGGTGGAAGAAAGCACTGAGCTAAAAAAACCTAAGGAATATTGTCCTTAGGTTTTTAGTTTACAGAAGAACTATTCTGTTAATAGGAAACCAACCACCAGGTTTTAATTGATAATAATGCTGTCCTCCCCTGCCTTCGTCAATTAACACAATATCCCCTGTTGAAAGAAATCTGCCTTGATAATCTGCAGGGATTCTGTCAGTAACATTAAAGCGGCTGAAAGTTTCCTCTAAGCATTGCACTCGGCTATTTGCTGGAATAGTGGTCCGAAAAACCTCTTTATGCCCTTTATTTTCACGGTATTTTGGAGTTTGAAAGATCGTCACATCATATTGTATACATGCTCTTTTTGTTAATACTTTGATCATCATATACCTCCAATTATTAGTATTAATTGCTTATTCTAATAATTAGCGATGGACATTGTCGATTCCTTCTTGAAATTCCCGCTATTTTTGTCGAATTGCACTTTTTTATCCAGCAAAGATGATTTTTATCGAATCAAGCGTTTCAATATACATAAAAACAATAGGACCAAAATGGCCCTATTGTCAGGATTTTATGAATATCGTTGAATTACACTTTGAATTTTTTGTTGTAAATTCGGGATATCTGCATTTGAAACTGACAAGCGTACATTGGTCTCATCTGCACCCATTGCCTCTGAAAACAATCCTGATAGCCCTCTTGCCCGACGGTCCACTTGGAACATGATATCAAGCATGCCATTTCCAGACGGGAAGAAAACTACTTCTAGTTCATCTAATCTGCCACGAAATAAACCTGCAGTAGGTACAAACTCAAATTCTTGAACAAACGGTAAACGTCCCCGTAATCGCCGCGGTGCTTCTTCACAATCGGCTTCTCGAATCTTAAATCCTAAATTATCAATAGCATTAAACACAGCAGACATAAGTGAGTTAGGGACAACTTTTAGATAATCTTTATCGCTTGGGTCCACACCGCCTTTAATATCTAGACCGGTAGTTACCCAAATCTTTGACCTGCCAATGGAAAGCGGCGTATCCAAAGGAAGTTGAAAGGAAAATGGAAGGTCTTTTTTCTCATTTGCACGAATGACAAAAGGAGTAGTTAATCGAAACTTTTCGATCGCAGCAGTGACGGTATACTTTTTGTCATCTGACTCTCTTAAATAGGTGGTATTTAAGGTGAGATAAATCTCATCAACCTGCTGATCGATCTTGCCTCCTTTAATTTCAACTACTCCGTTAACAGTCTCCCCCGGCATATAAGTATCTTTTTCAAGCTTTGTGTCCACTGCTGCTGACCCAATTCCTACGCTGGCAAATACTTTGTTAAAAAATGACATTTTTTCTCCCCCTAGATTAAGTACAAATTTATTATTTCAGCTCTTATTTGGGCACAGTTTTCATATGCTGGTTCAATCTGTAAGAGCTTTCTAATTATGTGTTTGGCCTGATTCGAAATTTCCAATTCCTCTTCCCAGCTTTTTTCCTGTTTGTGTTGTGGAAAAGTAAAATTTGAATACAGCAAAAACAATAGGAAATGTCCCAATCCATAAAAATCCGCTTGGCAGTTAACCTCTTTACGGATATTGTTTTCCTTTGTTGTCTGAACTGCTGTTTCAAGATTAAGATGTCTTCCTAACCCTAAATCAATTAGCCTAATCTTAGCACCATCCGAAATGACATTTGGGATTCGGATATCTCTGTGGATTATTTTATGATTGTGCAGATATTCAATCGGATTTAGTAATTCATAGACGATTTGAAAAGCTTCTTTTTCAGAGACTTTCTTTCCTTCAGCAAAAATAAGCTGTTCAAAGTTCATCCCCTCAATAAATTCCATTGTGTAAAAAGGAATGTTGTTAAAGGTACCACCCTCAAAATATCTTGGAAAACCAGGATGTTCAATCGAACTTAACAGTTCTTTCTCATATTCAAAGTCAATTCGACCTGATTGCGTTAATCTTTTATGGAGTCGCAAGGCTTTTAGAACCTTTTTTTGCTTTGATTCCAGATCATATACCAAGTAACTATGACCGTAACCACCTGCTCCGAGATGTCTAATGACCTTGTATCGATCAGCGATGAGCTTATCATTTGGGAACAGTTGTTCAAATAAATTGGAAAATAGGAATGCAATTCTTTTTATCATGAGAAGGGCACCTTGCTAGCTGCTAAAAAAACTTCTACTTTTATACTTCTTTTTATAATGATGATGTCCTAGGTTGTTGTGCTTATAATGATTTCTTCTCTTCCAGGCATCACTTGAAGAGCTATAATGATGGTGATTGTGAAGCTTACTTTTGAAAATTAATTTAAGGATTTTTTTTAACAATTCTTTCCCCTCCTTAGCTTCGTAAACATTCATACGTTTAGAAAAAATAAAGGTTTCATGATTAGCGAAATTTATTAAATATGATGATCCAATGTACTTTGGCTAAAGGTTTTTTTAACGAGAACAACAAAAAGCGAGCACCGAATGCTCGTCTTCTGTATTAATCTATATTAAAAGGAAAAGACTATTTCCTTCTATTTGATTAATTAATTTTTTATTCATCCTCTTCTTCTTCGTCGATAATACTCTTCTCAATTAAATATTCGAAAGTTATGTCTGCAATTTCCTCTAATTCTTCTTCACTAGGAACGTATCCCCTTTTTACAAGCTCATGAAAGAAAAATTCGGCAATCTCTTCAGTATCAATAAATACTTCAATTTCTCTCATAGCATCGCCCCCTTTTTAGAGAATGTATGATGTACATGGCCTTTTCATGCTATTTACTTTTAGGACCTAACTGAATATCCATTTCCAAAGTGAACGAGGATTTATTAACCCTTTAAATTTCAATAAGAGATAAGTCTTTTTTGGATTGGACAAGCATAGGATGAATGAAAAGAACTTTCCCTGAGGTGATATGATGTTAAATTTACAATTAAAATTAGAGGCATGGATAAATGATGTTAATCGGGAGGATGGTCTCACCCTCCAAACATTTGAGAAGATTCTAGATGTTATGTTTTTTCTTATTAAATGGGCTGGTATCCCGTTTGTTGTTTATTTACTATTTGAAATTTCGAGGTGGTAGTTTCTTTCTTAGACGTGACTCTTGCCATCGTTACTGACAAGACTTTCTAATTTCCTAAGAATCACACGCATTACTTGATAATATTCCTGATCCTGAAACATTTCATATAAAATCCGGTAATCATTAAATATGTCCAATAAGTTGTCAATTAATTCCTTTTTTTCCTTTTTGCGTTCAATTTCTTCGAATTCTGCTTTTCTAATAATGTTCTGGACTTTTGGATTATCGACTGCCTTTTCCTGCTTATTCACTAAGTATAGGAGACCCAGTTTTTGAATAAATGTGTCAGCATTTTCAGCATCTGCAACAAGTGTCAATTCTTCTTCACCAGCTTCAAGCCATTCACCATCACTTACCCTTGATAGCTCATAAATGACATCTTCCCAGGCATCTTCTTTATAGCGCCAAATTTCTGTACGGAAGCCTACAACTTTAAACAAGTCTGCACCATAACCGCTTACTTGAACTAAATCGCCGAAGAAAAAACTATATTCGATGTCAATTTGTTCTTGTTCCATTACAACGCCATCGAATTCTGATAGTAATTGTAAGGCGGATTCAATGAATAATCCGTCACTTTTGTTTACTTCATATACATACTTCCCGTCTAGCCACTTTACATCTGTTACCTTGCCAACTGTTCCATAGATTGTAATCACGACCGTATCACCGATCTTATACTTCGGTTTTTTTCTATTTCCCATTTCCTCCCATCCTCTCAATAATAAGTCGTGAATTTTGATTACAATAGTATATGCGCCGTTTAAATAAAAGCGCATGTGAATTGTAAAATGAAAAAATCGCCTCATTTCTGAGACGATCACATTGTTCTATATTTTGCTTTCAGTAATCAAATATTGCTGCCATGCCTCATCAAAAACGGACATTGATTCTAAGTATTGACCATTCAGTTCTAGATAAGAACTTAACTCATGATAGTCCTCGGAAGTTTTCGGAAAACTATGATCTAAATAGGCATGATTGGCAAAGTCACTAATAGCATCCTTTGGAGCAGGATGCCTATATTTCATTAAAAAATGATAAAATGATTTAATCATATATAAACGCCTTCCTCATCCAGATTCACTCTATATGTATTTCTTATGAAATACTATAACGGATACTAAGGTAAGCGTCCAGCGTTTAGAAATACCATAAAGCATAAAAGCAGCCTACAATTGAGGCTGCTTTTATTATGATGAAAAGTCAAAGTAATTTTTCTTTAATAACCTTGGAACCGCCATTAACTCTTCGAAGCTGACCACTTTTCCAATCAGTTTACAATCAATTAAATACAACTGATTCTCTATTTCTTTTACAATTGGTTCGCTTTGATAAATCATTGCACAATCAGTGCAGGAAAAGGTGGGGGTTTCCGAGATTTCAATCGCTCGCGTCCCATCTGGAAGCTCCCAAAAAACTGAAGTGGTTATTCTTTCTACATTTGTGCTTGAACACCATTCACATACGGTTTCCAATTACACTCCTCCTATTCCTTCAACGTCTCGGCTGATGTTCCATCCGTTTTTGTTTCCTGACTACCTGCTTCTTTTTGAGACAATGCTTTAAATTTCTTATCCTTTAATTCATCCCGTTTGCTGCGCTTATCCTTTAACGTCGTGTGTGCCGGGTCTTGGTAATAATCCTTACGGCGATTTAACCTTGTTAATCCCTCTGGAACAAGGTTAAAGTGTTGATCATTCATAATACCTGAGATTCCTGTAAGAGACCTTTTCGCTTCCATATCAGGGTAAACCTCTTGAAAATAACCCTCTGCCCTTCCAGGCACATAATTTTCTGGCTCTGGGTATGAGGTGATTACGCCTTCAAAATTCCGAAGGACCACTTTCTCTGGACTTTGCGAGATCAAGTAATTCGGCTGAAGGGCAATTTTACCCCCTCCACCTGGTGCATCGACGACAAAGGTCGGTACGGCATAGCCAGAAGTATGTCCGCGAAGCCCCTCGATAATTTCAAGTCCTTTGGAAACAGGTGCCCTGAAATGACCAATCCCTTCAGATAAGTCACATTGATAAATGTAGTAAGGCCGGACGCGAATTTTGACAAGATCATGCATTAGTTTTTTCATGATTGGCACACTGTCATTGATTCCTGCAAGGATCACAGATTGGTTACCAACTGGAACACCGGCATTGGCAAGCATTTCGCAAGCCCTTTTTGAGTCCTCGGTAATTTCGATCGAAGTATTAAAATGAGTGTTCAGCCAAATTGGATGATATTTTTTCAAGATATTACAAAGGTTTTCGGTAATTCGCTGCGGGAACACAACAGGTGCTCTTGTCCCAATCCGGATAATTTCAACATGATCAATTTCCCTCAGGTTTTTAAGGATATATTCCAAAATATTATCATTAATCAGCAGGCCGTCCCCGCCAGAAATTAATACATCTCTTACCTGAGGGGTTTGCCTGATATATGAAATAGCTGCATCAAGCTGCTTCTTCGGAACACCCATGCCTATTTGCCCTGAAAAACGTCGCCTTGTACAGTAGCGGCAATACATCGAACACTGATTGGTAACAAGAAAGAGGACCCGGTCTGGATAGCGGTGCGTTAACCCAGGGACAGGTGAATCTTCATCCTCATATAATGGGTCCTCCAGATCATATTTAGTTTTATAAATCTCCTTCGAAATAGGCACAGACTGCATTCTGATCGGACAACGTGGATCATCAGGGTTCATTAAGGAAGCATAATATGGTGTAATATTTAAGGGGATGGTTTTTGTAGAAATTCTTACACCCTCCTCTTCATCTGGAGTTAAATGGATCACCTTTTTTAAATCATCTAACGTACGGATCGTATTCGTTAGTTGCCAAAGCCAATCGTTCCACTGCACTGAAGTAACATCTTTCCAAAGTTCTATATCTTTCCAATCCCTTAGTGGTTTATATAAAAATTGTTTCACTGTAAGTTCCTCCCATCTTGCTTCACTAAAATAATATGCAAGATATGTGCCAATGTCATAAAAAGGCTTAGAACTTACTCTTTTAGTTTTTTGCAAAAAAAAAAGCCGAAAACTCGGCAGCTTAGTCTATTATTTTTTTCAGTTTATATTGTAAGGTTTGCCTAGGAATCTCTAAAAGCTTCGCTGCTTGGTTAATGTTCCCTTCAGATAATTCAAGGGCATTCAAAATTAGATCCTTCTCTAATGTTTCAATATTTTTCCTTAATGATAGACTTTCCATTTCTACATTATTAGTTGTGGTTGTGCTTGGAAGATGTCTTAACATGTTTGGTAAATCGTTATACTTCAACTGCTTTTCTTCACACACATTCATCATGTATTCAATCGTATGTTTCAGTTCCCTTACGTTACCAGGCCATGGATAATTCATAAAGAATAGCTCAAGCTTCTTCTCATATCCGCTAATATTTTTATAGAGTTTTTGATTAAATTCCTTGATAAAATGATCTGCTAAAAAAAGAATATCTTCTTTTCTTTCTCTTAAAGGGATGAGCGAAAAGGTAAATACATTTAATCGGTAGTAAAGGTCCGCACGAAGCGTTTGCTCTTGAAGGGCCTTGCTTGGATTGACATTCATGGCTGCAATTACGCGCACATTCACAGAAACACTATGCGAACTTCCCACTCTTCTTACCATTCCATCCTCCAAAACCCGTAATAACTTCGCTTGAAGTTCTATTGGCATCGTATGTAATTCATCAAGGAATAGCGTTCCGCCATCTGCAAATTCAAATAACCCTTTGCGGTCCAATGCCCCCGTATAGCTTCCTTTAGCCGTGCCAAACAGGATACTTTCTAACAGTGTTTCAGGGATGGCAGCACAATTTTGAGCAATAAACGGTTCAGATGAGCGAAGGGATTCATGATGCACTCCTTGAACAAATAATTCTTTCCCTGTTCCAGACTCGCCGTAGACGAGAATAGGGGAATCCGATTTCGCCAGTTTCTTAGCCTCATTTTTGATGCTCTGAAAGGGTGGATTAACCGTCAATAGATCGTTTAATGTATAGTTTACTTGCCTGTTTACCTTCTTTTTACTGCTTTTCTTTAAACCCTTTTGTAAATCTAATAGTCGTTCAGCAAGTAGTTTCATTCGGGAATAATCTTTCGCTATTTCAACCGCGCCAATAATTTCTTCCCCGAGAAAGATTGGCAGGGTTGTATTGATGGTATCAATTCTTGTCCCATGCAAATTCATATAAACCTGTGTTTGGTTGTAGATCGGCTTTCCCGTTTTAACTACTTTTAGCAAAGTACTGGACTCTTCCGTTAGGGAGGGAAATGCGTCAATTAAATGCTTTCCCTGCACTTCCTTCATTTCCATCCCATCGTGCTTTGCTGCCACTTCATTATAAAAAATTGTCTTTCCCTCAGTATTGACCACATGAATTCCTTCATCAATCCCTTTTAGTATGGCTGTCAGAACTTCTTGCGTTAAAGCGGTTAACTGAACCATTTGATTCACCTGCCCATCCTTCCAATTTAACAAGGTGCCGAAAAATTGGCACGGTAAGCCGAAATTTTAGCAGTTTGCCAGATTCTTTACCCACATATTCATATTTTCAAGCTTGTCATAGATAAAGCAATTATTCATCAGCCTGCCCCGATACGAATATCCCAGCTGAAATAAAACAGCATTCATCCCAAAGGATAACGATCTAGCAATCGAATAGGCACAAAAGATTCCCTTCCTTTTCAACTCACCTTCAAGTTCCTGAAGAATAATTTTCATAAGCCCATATTTCCGATGTTCAGATAATGTTGCACAATCCGTTAATTCTGCATTTTTATAAAAAGAATTCACTTCGGCTGAAGCTGCACTGACTATTTTTCCTTGAAGGAAAAAAGCGTAATAGATGGTCCCATCCTTGATGGTCTTTTTTATATATTCCGGTTTATGCAAAGGGGTTGGGTAAATTTGAAACACTTGCCTGTATAGTACCGCAAGTTCCACAGCACTGCTCTCGTCGACCTTTCGTAATTCATATTCCTTTGGTGGATATCCTTTCTGAATGGACGTATCTAATTGATATATACTATTGACCATCCCGTCTTCGGTCACCCAATGATCATTTTTCTTCCGGTCTGGCGTGTAATACTTTGAAAAAAAATGGGCATCTGAGCCAAGAAAATAGCGATCAACAACAGCCTCTGGCTGAAGACCCTTTTCCAAGAAACTAAGAAAGTCTTCACTTCTGACTTTGACAATTAACTTTTCAGCCTTGTGCTTTGCTGCGAGCTCTTCCGCTCGCTCAATTAGCAATTTTGTATTTCCACGATAATCATCCACACGAATACGTTTATTAAATGGATCAAGATATATTTCAAGGAAATAGCCGTTTTCCTCTAGAAAAATAGTGGATGCCGTTTGATTCATCGAGTTCACCCCATCGGTAAATGATAATTTCTCTAGCATTCTCAAAAAAATGTCTGGCCTAGATTAGCCAGACATTCCCACTAGGTCGGTATAAATCAATTATAGCAATTCTTTTGATCAATAAATGGAAAAAATCTGATGTCTACTCTGCCGCCTCACACCATTTTAATAAAGTAAGGGCAATAATCTCACTTGCGATAAACATATCTTCGAGAACAATATGCTCATTGGCGTCATGTGCTGTTTCTGTTATCCCAGGTCCGAAAATGACCACGGGAGTATTACCAATATTAGAAAGGATACCGCCGTCTGTTCCCCAAGGGCTTGCCTCGATGATAGGACTACTACCCTTTACTTCTATAAAACTCTTTGTCAATTCATTCATTAATGGATGGTCATTTTCAAGACTTCCTGGCAGCCACCTGCCGCCAAACCATTCTATCTTAAGAGGATTTTCCCTGAGCCACTCATCATTTTCACTTATTTCTCTCAAGCAAGCTTCCATTTCAAGTTGTGCTGATTGAATCGTTTCTTCCGGAGAAACTCCCATTCTCCCCTCAATAGTTGCGGTGTCAGGCACCGAAGAAGGCCATTCGCCGCTTGAAAGCTTTCCGATATTAATTGGAATAGGAATGGGGATTTTTTCAAAGAGAGGGTCAGTAATCCTAGCATTTCTATCGTTCTCTAACTGTTGTAATCTTTGAATGACTACTAGTGCTTTTTCAATTGCGCTTACACCTTTATACCTGGTTCCTCCATGGGCTGCTCTGCCTTTTACGGTAATTCTGAACCACATTGAGCCCTGCTGCTTCGGGAATATCTTCAAATTGGTCGGTTCTGGAATAATTGCCCCATCCGCATGGTAACCTCTAAGAACGGCTGCTAGGGTACCAGCTCCGCCGCTTTCTTCTTCAATGACACTTTGAAAAATAACATCCCCTTTTAGTTTAATACCATTTGCAATTAAGGACTCAATCGCCATTATCAGGGCAGCATTCCCACCCTTCATATCCGTCGCGCCTCTTCCATAAAGCTTGCCACACTCAATAGTCCCGCTAAATGGGTCATGTTTCCAGCTTAATTCATCCCCAACTGGGACCACGTCAATATGACCATTTAAAATCATCGATTTGCCGCCGCCTGTACCTTTTAACACAGCTACTAGGTTAGGATTCCCGCCGAAGTTCTGACGGTCACAACAATAAGCAGAGTGGGATTTTAATTCATCACCACCGATTTCCCAAATATCGAGTGTTAATCCTAACTGTCTGCATTTTTCAATTATAATCGCCTGGGTACTACTTTCGTTTCCCCGAGTGCTGTTTTCTCGGACGAGAATTTGTAAAAGTCTTGCCCCTCGCGCTCGATTCTCTTTTATCCATTGTTTTATGCGCATTTCATTATTGTCCAAACAATTCACTCCTTTTAGAAATGATTCAGCTTAATACGGAATCATACGAACAGTTTCCCGTATCTTAAATTCGCACCCGGTTTTGTTGACAACAGTTTCTAAACTGTAGGGCGCAAACAATTCTGTTAATAGTAAACCTTCTTCAGATACACTGAAAACAGCTAGATCAGTGATAATTAAATCGACACAGGCTGATGATGTTAATGGTAACGTGCATGATGTGACAATTTTGGGTCTACCTTGTTTATCACAATGATTCATGACAACAATGACTTTCTTAGCTTTTTGAGCAAGTTCCATCGCTCCGCCCATCCCTGGAACCTTCTTTCCTGGGACTATCCAGTTAGCAAGGTCGCCCTTTTTACTGACCTCTAGCGATCCTAAAATCGTTATATCCACTCTGCCCCGGCGAATCATTCCAAAAGAGATTCCACTATCACAATAAGATCCGCCCTTGTTTAGCGTGACTGGAAAACCTCCTGCATTACATAAGTTTTCATCTTCTTCTCCCTTTACTGGGGTAGGTCCCATGCCGGTAATGCCGTTTTCAGCGTGAAACATCACATTTGTCTCGGTTGATAGATGGTTCGGAACGAGCGATGGAATCCCAATTCCAAGGTTGACAACCATTCCCGTTTGAATTTCCTCTGCAGCCCTTTTAGCCATTTGATTTCTCATATCTACTGCCATGCCCATTTCCAATTCACCCCCTTAGATGGAATGACATAATCTACAAACACTCCTGGCGTAATGATGGCATCGGGGTCAAGACTACCAAGCGGGACAATTTCCTCTACTTCTGCTATCGTGATATCCCCTGCCATAGCAACGAGCGGATTTGTATTGCGGGCACTTTTGTCATAAATTAAATTCCCATACTCATCTGCCTTTTTCGCATAAACAATCGACACCTCAGCCGTTAAAGCTGTTTCAACAAGAAACTTCTTATCTCCTAGAGTAAAAAATGGTTTGTTTTTCGTAACCATTTCATTGTCTGTACCGATATCTGACAATATCGCTGGCAGGCCAACACCTCCCGCACGTATTCTTTCTGCTAATATTCCCTGCGGTGAAAACTCTACCTCCAGCTTTCCCTCATGCATGAACTGTCCAGCAAAGGGATTGGAGCCAATATGAGAAGCAATTACTTTCGCTGCCCTTTGTTGACTGACTAATTTCCCTATGCCAATTTGCGGGAATCCCGTGTCGTTCCCAATCAAAGTAATATTACGAACTCCTTTTTCAAGAATACCTTCGATTAATGCCGGTGGAGAGCCGACCCCGCCAAACCCGCCAAACATCAATGTCATTCCGTCATGAAAATATTCCATAACAGCTGCTAAGGTTGTAATTTTTCTGAATGGATTTTCCATTTACATCACCCCTTCCCTTCATTCAATTGGTTAGAAAGATCTTCAAATGTTTCTTTTAATAAGTGGACCAATTCCTCCATTTCTTTTTGAGTGATAGTAAGAGGAGGAGAAATAATAATAGAGTCTCCGTTTATCCCATCAATGCCAGCACCAGCTGGATAAACAAGCAGTCCTTTTTCCTTTGCAAGAGCTACAATCCTTTGTGTAATCTGGGCGTTTCTAGGGTAGGGTGTTTTGGATTCTACTTGTTGGACAAACTCTATTCCCAGTAACAGCCCTTTGCCGCGGATATCACCAATAAACGTGAAAAGTGGTTTTAATCCTTCAAGTTGTGCTCTTAAATAGGCACCTTTACTTTCAACCTCCTGCATAATATTGTTTTGTTCTAAATATTCGAGAACAGCTAAGGCAGTTGCACAAGCCTGTGGATTGGCACTTAAGGTATGTCCGCTCATGACCACCTTTGTTCCTGCCATTATCGGCTCGATGACTTTTTCGGTTGCAATAGCAGCTGCAATCGGTGCGTAGCCTGCACCCATCCCTTTTCCTAATGCGACAATATCAGGATTGATTCCCCACTGTTCACTCGCAAGCATTGTGCCAGTCCTGCCACACCCAGTCATGACTTCATCAGCGATAAAAAGAATGTCATAATCCTCACAGATTTTCTTTATGACCTTGTAGTAATCTTTTGGCGGGGCAATTGCTCCGCCTGCAGCTCCGATGACGGGTTCTGCGATAAAAGCGGCGATTTGTTCGGCGCCAATCCGCTTAATAGCTGTTTCTAATTCATGGGCACATAAATAGCCACAGTTAGGTGCCTCGAGGTTATAAGGGCAACGGTAGCAATACGGGGGATTAATGACAGGGAAATCCTCTAAAAGTGGAACAAATCTTGCTCTCCTCCCTGTATGACCTGACATCGAAAGCGCACCTAGGGTAATCCCGTGGTAGCTTACCCATCTTGATAAAACCTTGGTTTTCGTTTGAACACCCTTTTCCTGCCAATATTGAATCGCCATTTTCATGGCCGTTTCAGTTGCTTCAGAACCGCTGTTAACGAAAAAACACCAATTGAGATCTCCTGACAGCATGTTTGCAATTTTTTTCGCTAAATTTTCAGCAGCTTCACTCGTAAATTGTGATCGATACACAAACGAAACTTTTTTTGCTTGTTCATCCATTGCTTCAATAATCTCTGTTACACCATGACCAATATTGGCAGTTACAGCGCCGGAAGCAGCATCTAAATACCTTTTTCCATCCATATCAAATAAATAAATTCCTTTGCCGTAGTCAATCACAGGGTAAATGTCATCGAGTATTGGCTTTATTAGAAACGAATGATCCATATGGAAACACTTCCTTATTAAATTAGGCAGGCCTTATAGAAATTGTATGAACTTTTACTTTTCAAGATGATTAATATAAAATTACTTTTAGAATTACAGAAGGAAAGGATCCTATGAACACAATAAAAAAAATAAAGTTAAAAACGAAAGATATTTCAACCATTCAATTAATCGTTATTTTTTATTTATCCGCATTAATCGTTTCTACTCTTTTATTAAAAATCCCAATGGCTCACCGTCCAAATGTTTCGCTAAGTTTTATTGATGCGATGTTTACCTCTGCTAGTGCGATCAGTGTAACCGGTTTAAGTGTCATTTCAATTAAGGATACCTTTAGTAACTTTGGAATCTTTCTCTTATGCTTAATTCTGCAATTGGGAGGCTTAGGGGTTATGTCCTTAAGTACATTCCTATGGATTATGCTGGGTAAAAAAGTAGGCTTAAAAGAAAGACAACTGATTATGATTGATCAAAATCAATCCAACTTGGCTGGTTTGGTCCAGCTGGCAAAACGGATCCTGATTATCTTTATTTCGTTTGAATTTGTGGGGGGAATTATCTTAGGGATTCGCTTTTTAAACTATTTCGAAAGCCCATTGTCTGCTTTTAAACATGGATTTTTTTCATCCATCAGCGCCACTACCAATGCGGGATTCGATCTGACGGATGCGTCACTCAGTCCATATAGTGAGGATTATTTTGTTCAGACGATAATAATTTTGTTGATGATTGTTGGGGCAATTGGCTTTCCCGTGATGGTTGAGGTTTTTGAATTCTTTTTAAACCTAAATCGAAGGAAGAAATTTCATTTCACCTTATATACTAAGTTAACCACGATAACGTTTGTCCTCCTTACCATAGTAGGTGCATTTTTGATTTACTGTTTTGATAGTCAACACTTTTTTTCTGATAAAAATTGGCATGAATCCTTTTTCTACTCTTTATTTAATTCCGTAACAACTAAAAGTGCTGGATTAGCAACAATGGATATCAATGATTTTACTCCGAGTAACCAACTTTTCCTGTCGATATTAATGTTTATTGGCGGTTCACCGAGTAGTGCGAGCGGGGGCATACGAACCACCACGTTTGCCATCGTTATTTTAGCGATCATATTTTACGCACAAGGAAAAAGCTCGATCAAAATCTTTAGACGTGAACTGCTAAGTGAGGATGTCCTTAAATCATTTATCGTGATCGCGACCGGAGCATTTTTATGTTTGTTCTCCATTTTAATCCTATCGATTACAGAACATGGCACTGTGATAGAGGTTATTTTCGAAGTATCTTCTGCTTTTGGCACCAATGGATTATCATTGGGCTTAACACCACGACTTACTACCTTTGGACAAATACTCATCATTATCCTGATGTTTATTGGAAGAGTAGGCATTGTTACCTGTTTACTTATCTTAAGAGGCAAAGGCAGCAAGGAAAAGTTCAACTACCCGAAAGAAAAAGTAACGATTGGGTAAGGCATTAAGTGGAGGAGTAAAAATCCCCCTCATGATGCAGTTCATGCGGACAGCTATCTGAAGAATTAGGCCTTTCTTGTCCTCATGGGGCCTTCATGCGGACAAATAAAAAAAGTATTTGCAAGTTTCGCACACTCCAAAAAAAATAACCCGCAAAAATTTGCGGGTTAGACAAGAATGGTTTCCTGTGTTCGTTCAGTTTTTGCTTTTTTTATAATGTCTCGAGCAATCCAGACGCCGCATGCACTTGCTTGTGCAAGACCACGGGTAATCCCCGCTCCATCGCCACCGACATAAAGTCCGCTGATTTCCGATTCAAAACGGTCGTTTAAGCGTGGTCGCGCCGAATAGAACTTAGCCTCAACACCGTAGAACAAGGTATGCTCTGAAGCAAGTCCTGGTGTCACCTGATTCAACGCCTCGGTCATTTCTATTAAGCTTTTTAATGTATTATAGGGAAGAACTAACCCAAGATCACCGGGGACAGCCTCTTTTAATGTCGGCTCAAGGAAACCTTCCTTAACCCTTTTTGCAGTAGATCTTCTGCCCTTTAAAATATCTCCGTATTTTTGGACGATTAGTCCGCCATTTGAAAGGCTGTTTGCTAAGCGGGAAATTTCATGTGCATACTCATTCGGCTTATCAAATGGATCTGAAAACGTATGGGAAACAAGTAAGGCAAAGTTTGTGTTCGGACTGCCAAGTTTCGGATCTTTATAGGCATGTCCGTTGGCAAGCATAATCCCGGAATGATTTTCAACCACCACATGCCCAGATGGGTTACTGCAAAATGTTCGTACAGTTGTCCCAACCGATGTATTAAAAATAAATTTCCCTTCATACAAATGCTCATTGATTTCCTGCATGACAATATTGGATGTTTCAACACGAACACCTATATCTACTTGGTTACTTATCATGTGTAATCTGCGCGATTTTAAGATACCAGAAAGCCATTTAGAGCCATCTCGGCCTGGTGTAATGACCACCTTATCCGCATAAATATTTTGGTCCCCTTTTAGATTAATTCCTTTCACCACAAGCCCATCTGTTGTTTTTTCAGTTATTAAATCCACAACTTCTGTTTTATAAGACATTTCAATCTTTGTCTTTAAGTATTCGTAGATACTTTTCATGATTTCAAGATTTTGTTCAGTCCCTAGATGGCGTACCTGTGCACGTAACAACTTTAATCCAGCAGCATAACCGCGGCGTTCGATGTTTTTTACTTCATCTGTTAATGGGTCAGTAATGCTCGTGGTTGCACCATGCTGTAAGTTGATTTCATCAACATAACGAATTAACTCAACTACCTGAGAATCCGGAAGATAATCTGTCATCCAGCCGCCAAATTCACTTGTGATATTAAACTTTCCGTCCGAATAAGCACCTGCTCCACCAAAACCATTTGTAATCGAACATGCAGGAAGACACCCAGCAAATTCTTTTCTCCCAGCTGCCGGTGGACATTTCTCAATTTTCTTTTGTAAAATCGGGCAATTTCTCCGATAAATATCATGTCCTTTATCCACTAATAGAACCTTTGCGTTCGGCATTTTTAGTGTCAGTTCATAGCAGGCAAATATCCCTGCAGGGCCAGCACCCACTACTATCACATCATATCTCGTATCCATTGTCCAATTACCTCCAAAGTCATTTTACTCAACATTTGTAAATATATCAGACTATTTTTGTCTCGTCAACAATAAATACGAACTATTTATCAAAAAAATATTCCATCGTTCGGATTTCACTCGTTTGTCAGAAAATTATATAAAATAGAAACGGCTGACTCGTTTTGAGTCAGCCTTTATTTCATAATTTAATAGCCCCAGCTTGCCCCGATAATGATTAATAAGATAAACAGGACAACAATTAACGCAAATCCACTGCCGATTCCGCAACCTCCTACAGGGTATGCAGGGTAACCACAACCACCATGTCCGTAATACATACACTTCACTCCTCACGAAATTGTTTCTTAACACTGTTACTTTATGTAGTAGGTACTTGACCCGTATGTGCATTCGCCTATATTATGTAATACAATGATAAAAATTGTAGGTGAAACGATGAAATCCATTTTGAAAAACTTTATTAACGGTATTTTAACAATTGTTCCTATCATCCTTGTGATCTATGTCATTTACAAAACGTTTCTATTCTTAGACGGTTTACTAGGTAACACACTGAAGCCTTATTTAAAGGAAGATTATATCCCTGGGATTGGCTTACTAACAACCATCATTTTAATTACTGTTTTAGGCTGGCTATCTACGAAATATATATCGGGGAAAATCATCCGCTTGATCGATATTCTTCTAGACAAGATTCCAGTTGTCAAAACCATCTATTCTGTTATTAAAGACACCGTCCAATCCTTTCTTGGCGAGAAAAAATCTTTCTCTAAGGTCGCCCTGGTTGTTATCCCAGGAACAGAAATGCGCAGCCTGGGGTTTATTACTTCTGAACAATTAGAGGAATTTTATTCTCCTCTAAAGGACCATGTGGCTGTCTATATCCCGCAAACATTCCAGGTGGCCGGGTTTACCTTTCTTATACCAAAGGAACAAGTAGAAATTATCGACGTCAAACCCGAGGAAGCAATGAAATTTGTCTTATCGGGCGGAATGACTTCAAGCTCAAAACAAAAGGTAAAATAAAAAAGCCGCAATCGCGGCTTTTTATTTTTCTCCGAAAAGTTTCGTGAATTCCTCGTATCCTTCCTTTTCGAGTTCATCTTTTGGAATAAATCGTAACGCAGCAGAGTTGATACAATAACGCAATCCAGTTGGGTCTGGTCCGTCATTAAAGACGTGACCTAAATGGGAATCGGCTGATTTACTCCTTACTTCTGTCCGAGTCATATAATGACTGAAATCAGCTTTTTCAATCACTTCTTCGTCTTGAATCGGTTTAGTGAAGCTTGGCCAGCCGCAGCCGGCATCGAATTTATCCAACGAACTAAACAGCGGCTTCCCAGAAACAAGATCTACATAAATCCCCTCTCTCGTTTCATTCCAATATTCATTTCGAAACGGGGGTTCTGTGCCATTATTTTGTGTGACTTCATACTGGATCGGTGTTAATTCCTTTGTTAACTGTTCTACATCCTTATTTTTCATTTTTCTCCCCCCAATGACTTTGAATAAAGCCGGCGCGACCCGAGCCTACATGATAGGATTCATAATGGGTCCGATTTTTCTTATAGTACTGTTGATGATATTCTTCAGCCGGATAAAAGGTCTGTGCTGGCAAGATTGGTGTAACAATCGGTTTGTGAAAACGGCCGCTTTCTTGTAGTTCTTGCTTGGATTGTTCGGCAAGCCTTTTTTGTGTGCCATCATGGTAGAAAATTGCCGTTTGATACGATTGCCCTCGATCATAGAATTGGCCGCCCGGGTCGGTTGGGTCAATTTGCTGCCAAAATAACTCCAATAGTTTTTCATAAGGAAAAATCTCTGGATCATAGGTGATTTGGACGGCTTCAAAATGGCCCGTAGTATCCGTACAAACTTGTTGATATGTCGGGTTTTCTACGGTTCCCCCTGTATAGCCTGAAATAACACTTTTAATTCCGGGCTGTTCATCAAATGGTTTCACCATACACCAAAAACAGCCGCCGGCAAACGTTGCAACTTGATTTGTTTTTTCCAAGTTCCCACACCCCTTTAACTTTATTTCACTTTGAGTATGAGTATACAGAATGTTTTAGGAAAAATAAAATCTCTTGACTGAAAGAAGGGCGGAGTCCTCTAAACGCTGGGCCTGGAGCTAGACAATAATAAAAGGCTAAACAAGTCACGGTCGACATCGACCTAACTTGTTCAGCCTTTCCTATTTTAATAGCTCTTTCGCTGCTTCATCTGTTTGTTTATATTTTTCCATTGTTTTTTAACTTCTGCTTGTGCACGTTTATCAGCTTTCCTTTCGATAAACGCCAACTCCTTTTGCAGCTTGTTGTAGCTTGCCAGCCGCTCAGCCGCAACCACTCCTTCTTCAATTGCCTTCACCACAGCACAGCCGGGCTCATTCTTATGCTGACAATCTCGGTAGCGACACTGGGTAGCTAATTCTTCAATTTCTGAAAAGGTCTCTGTTAAACCGTCTGAGCTTTCCCAAAGCTGCAGTTCCCTCATTCCTGGGGTATCAATCAAAACACTGCCATTCGGGAGAAGGATTAGTTCACGGTGGGTAGTTGTATGACGCCCTTTATCATCTGCCATTCGAATATCCTGAACTAGCTGTTTCTCCTCACCTAAGAGACGATTCGTTAAAGTCGATTTCCCAACCCCTGAAGAACCAAGCAAGGCAATTGTTTTTCCTGGCTTCAAGAAAGGTCCTAGTTCCTCAAATCCGGTCATCGTTTCGGCACTTACTGCAATAACTGGAACCCCACCAAAGCTAATCGCTTCAACCTCAGCCAGCATATTATCGAGATCCTGACAAAGGTCTGCCTTACTTAAAACAATAACTGGGTTTGCCCCACTTTCCCAAGCAAGCAAAAGGTAGCGTTCGATTCTTCTTAGATTCAAATCTTCATTCAGTGAATTTACGAGAAAGACAGTGTCGACATTGGTCGCAATGATTTGCTCTTGTGCGGTAAGACCAGCTGATTTTCTCGAGAACTTACTTTTTCGCGGCATGATGGCCAAAATGGTGCCTTTTCCTTCGTTACTCCTCGGCATTAGCGCAACCCAATCACCTACAGCTGGGAAGTCCTCTCTGTTAAGGGCATTGAAGCTAAACCTGCCCGATACCTCACATAATAATTCACCCTGTTCTGTCCACACCCTATACACTCGTTTGTGCTCGAGTGCCACACGGCCAAGAATCATCTCATCATTTGTATTTAATTTATGAAAATCATTTTTTACAGTTTCATTTAAACCCATTGCTTCTAAATTCATCTTTATTCCTCCAGCGAATCATTATTTTTTCATAATAAAAAACCATAGGCACACACAGCCCATGGTTTTATTCGCATAATGGAATATAGGGTACAAAGGGTCCCTAACAGGAAAATCTTTGGGCTGTGCAAACAACAATATTCAAATTACGGTTTGGAATCATCGATTCAATTGCCATTGCACTTCACCCACTTTCAATCATATTTGTTATCAGTATATGTGTAATATTCCCATTTGTAAATAAAAAATGAAAAATTTCCAAATTACTGCGATATAAGTTAGACACCTACCTATTTAAGCTTGAATAAATTATGGTGTAATCCATTAGATAGGAGTTGATAAAATGTCCGAGAAAAGAACTCATTCCGATTATCTTCAAAAAGCGGCGATGTATGAATTGTTAGCTCAATTTTATAAATACTCATTTCCAAACTTACACATGCAGTATTATTTAAAACATATAAAATACATGAATAAAGCGATGAACTTCATGCGTACCAATTCCCAACCAATACAATTACAAGCGAAGGTGCGTTTCCTTCACACCTCCCCAGATTCCCCGAACATTGATATTTATATAGACGGGAAACGAGTGATAAGGGACTTACCATTTAAAAAGGTAAGTATGATTCTGTCATTACCTGCTGGAAAACATCATATTGACATTTACCCAACGGGAAACATGGTGGACAGCGTTTTAAATAAAACGATTACTGTTGAACCTGGAAAATCCTATACACTTGCTGCAATTGACTCTGTTAAGAAATTGCGCCTGCTCGTGTTTCAGAATCAACCATCAGTACCAAGAAATGAATCGAAGGTTCGCTTTATCCACTTATCACCAGATACTTCGCCACTAGATATTGCAGTCAAAGACCGAGATGTGATTTTCCCAAATGTTTCTTATAAGCAGGCAACCCAATATTTAGGGTTAACACCGATGACAGTCGATTTGGAAGCAAGGGCAACTGGCAGTAAGACCATACTTCTACCCCTGCCGAAGGTTCAATTTATGGCGAATGAAAGCTACACAATTGTTTTTATTGGCTTAGCCAATGGTCAACCAGAATTCCAATTCATCACTATCAAGGAATAAAAAACAGGTGCCTCCTAGTGATGAGGCGCCTATTTCACTGGTACTAAAATCGTAAAGGTAATATCATCCTTCTTTAAATCAAATATATCTGCCTTTATTCTTATATCACTTTTTTGTTTTAACTGTTGCATATTAACATAAATAAGTTTATCTTTAGGTCTTATGTCGACTCCCTTTGGAATCTTATAATTTTTGCTAATAAAATTTAGGACGTACGAAATGGGGAGATGTAAACTGCCGATTGTCATTGATTTCTGACTTAAAACCAAATCACCATTTTCAAGTGCCTTAGGCTCGAAGGTTAACCTCATATTCAATTCCTCACTAAAGAAGGGCAAGGTACCATATAATTCAACCTCATCTCCCAAAATGATTCGATAATCAATCGGTGAATCAGCGGCCTCTTCCTTTAAATAATGATTGATGAGTTTATTTAAATCATTCTTATTTGAATTAACATGAAAGGAAACATGTTCACCCATTGGCACATTCAATTTGCTCGTTTGCCGGCCATCCGACGGGAACATGACCAGCGACAACATAACAATAGCGAACAATAGGTTGATTCCTATCAACAGCAGGAATCCAATTTTCCATTTGTTTTTCATCTAATTCTCCTCTGTATTGACCATATATGGCGTTTTGTCCAATTCAGGTAATACTTGTTCTTCTAATGTCTTGTTCAACCTTTGCGCAATCAACTCATAGCCTTTGTCATTTGGATGAAAATTATCTGTAAATAATAAATTTTCGTTAGAATTTAAAAACATGTCTTCTATCGAGACAAAATAGGCATTGGGGTAATTAGCAACCACCCTTTGACCAGCCTTATTCCAATCAGCAACAATCTCATCCAACTCTTTAATTTCTGAAAACCATTTAGAAAATGGATTATATAACCCCACTAATACAACCTGGGTATGGGAATTTTCCTCAATGATAACCTCGATAATTTGCTTTAAATGAGTTCGATAGGATTCTTTTTCGGTGGTAAACGTGGAAAGTTGAAGGTTTTCAATATTGTCCTTGACGACTTTCATTATGTCGTTTCCACCTATCGTTAGAATAACAAGATCTGTCTTTTGTATCACAGCTTTCATTTCTGGCGTTTTCAATCGTTTTAAAAGTTGAGTTGTCCGATTACCTTTTACGCCATAATTATAGAAATCAACTTCTTTTATACCTTTTTCTTTTTCAAGCATTGTTTCTAAATATGGCAAGTAGCCGCCTTTGTTTGTACTATCACCTACCCCTTGGGTAAGTGAATCGCCTGCTGATAAAACTGTTAATTTGCGGGGGACGAAGTCAGCGGGAACTTGTGCAAATGCCTGTGCAGCTGTTTTCTTTTCAGAATGTAACGCCCATTGGTCAACTTGATTACAAGAACAAAGGAATAATACCGTGAGAATTAGAAGGGGGAAGAGCTTTTTCATCTTAAATTCACCTGCCTTCTAAATTATAATTATTATAACACGGCTTGAATCATTCAAAACAATATGTACTATATCCTATTCCTGCCAAAAAAAATAGACCTGTCCGAAGGTCTATTGTAATGCTTTCATATCATGAATTATTTCATCAAAGGGAACATCCTTGTAACCATCATAGGATTTTTTAATATGTCCTTCTTGGTCTACTAAATATAGAGAGGTCCCATGAATCACTTGATTACCCTCGACAGGTTTTTTGACAAGTGCTTTATAATTTTTCAGGGCGAAGTTTTCAATAAACTCCTGCGAGTATCCAGTCACAAAGGTCCAATTTTTAAAATCCACTTGGAATTGTTCCCCATAACGGGTTAATACTTCAGGGGTATCGACAACTGGATCGACACTGAAGGAGACCAATTCAACATTCTTCAAGCCTTCATCCTTGACCATTTTTTGTAATTTTGTCAAGTTAGAAGTCATCGGGGGACAAACATCTGCACAGCTTGTAAAAATAAAGTCTGAAATCCATACCTTACCCTTTAAATCCTTTAATCCAAAGGATTTATTGTCTTGATTTGTAGCTGTAAAGTCCTTAATTGGCCAGTCGACGGAATTTTCTATTTCTTTTTGTCCACATGCCGACATAATGAGTGTTGTAAGAACTAAGACCACTACTAAAAACCGAGCTTTCATACCATCACCTGCAACCTTTTTTCTATTCCATATCGTGAATAGTTTAACAAAGATTTGAAAAAGAAGAAAGGAATTGGTTTGTTAATCGATTACACCTGTTCGTTCAATCGTATTCTTTACATGGACATCGAAGGTAACGTCCTTATATTTCCTGTCCCACTCCTCCTTCGTGATCGTTTTGCCTCTTAAATGGGCTTCGTATTCATTTCCAAAACCGATTGGGTCAATATCTAGTTTCTTAAAATGAAGAAGTAACCCTTCTATTTTCTTTTTCATCGTCTCATCGAACTTTTTTTCAAGAAACTTTACTGATTCTGGTTTACCTAAATCTAAGGCTTCGGTCATTTCTAATACCCTTGAATCTAATTCTACATCCACTCTAAAACGGAGGTTTTTTTTATCGACTAATTTAATTTTAGTCTTACTCCGAATGTTATCAATGCTGACATATATTTTACTGAAAATTGGTTTGTTAATGTAATTTTCATTTTTTAAGATAATTTTTTTTAATTGATCTGTCTTATACCCCATTTCTTTTGTACCAGCTTTATATTTATCAACTAATATTTTTAAATAAAAAAGATCCCCTTGCTTTAATTCATCAACTAAACGGTCATCTTTAAAAAGACCCACACCAGAAATAATAACATCTTTCCCCTTAATTTTAAGGATAGGAAGAACAGGATCCTTCCCAATATCATAATAATTATGGTTAAACTCATGCAGGGTCGGGGAAATAATTTGTTCACCCTCTACATTTTGTTTAATTAAATTATACATATATGTACCAAGGTTTAGTCTCCCTTTATTATTAGTTTCTATTTCCATAATTTCTGAAGCGGATTTATCAGCAATCGTTAAATAGACCATGTTCCCAATGGCGGCATCACGATTCAACGTGTCGACAAGCTGGATAATTCCTTTTTTGGCAAGCTCTCTACTGTAGACAACCGAACGGAGCTGACCAGAAACAAGCTTTTGGTTTGATTGAAGATTTTCTTGTTGTCTTAATCCTTTGCTTGTTTTTGCCACAGAAGTGATTACTTTTGTGGCAGATTGGGTCATCGGATCAAATTTTTGAACGACTACCGTTCCTCTAATTTGATTTGTCCCTTCCATATCATACCCTGAGGTTGTAATTAGTCCTAATTTTTCAAGAGGCTTTTGTTCAACACAACCAGCACTGATAACTATCGTCATCGACCAAACCAACAATAGTCTATGTCTGCTATTATGAAGCTTCCGCACTTGATTTCTTCCTCCTTAGGAACCATTTTTTAACCAAAACGAGCACTGAAAGAAGTACAGGATAACAGAAGGCAGATAAAAAGCCGAGATGAGCAACAAAATCAGTCATTTCACCCATTTGATACCTTGCTTTGATAAAGAATGAACCCACCCAAACAAGGAAGCCAAGGATCCATATCCCATGATTTTGTTTCCAATTTATGATCCGCTTAAATCCCTTAGATGCAGCCCATAAATAACAGCACATGTTAGGCAAGATGACTAACATCCAAAAAGAAACGGCAATAAATTCAAACCGTTCTAAGTTTGGTAACCTAACGATTTTAAACATTGATAAGACAGGCCAAATAGTCCGAGCCAACCCATTTTCAGCAAAGAATGTTATGGATATCATTGTAATCAACGTGAAAAGAATTGTTGTAAATAAATTCCCTAATTGCGAGTACAGAAAAACCTTTTTTTTATCTTTCACATATGGATATAAGAACATAAGTAGTTCAAAGCCCATTAGCGAAAAGGATGTTTTATGTATACCATTCACAATATGCTTCAAATCTGTATTTAAAA
This sequence comes from Bacillus sp. ISL-46, assembly GCF_018613205.1. Taxonomy (NCBI): domain Bacteria; kingdom Bacillati; phylum Bacillota; class Bacilli; order Caryophanales; family Bacillaceae; genus Bacillus; species Bacillus sp. ISL-46. The sequence goes on along the minus strand of NZ_JAGGQR010000045.1, from coordinate 52,380 downwards.
GAGGAAGCAGATTCTTAGGGTCTGCATACTGCATCGGCACGATAAGGATAAAGATCATCCAAAGAGTCCCTACTACAGAAATAAAAGCAACTCCGACTATGATACGAATGCCGCCATTAACGGCATAGATTGTTAAAAGGATTAGCGCAAGAGAGAGTTGCCATGTTGGTAAGTCAGGAAAAATCCATACTTGAACAATTTCAATATAATTCATGTGGATGACAAAAAAACTTAAGGTCATATAAAGCATATAAAAAATGTTCATGGCATTCCCAAGCCATTTTCCAAGTACATCTACCTGGATTCCATATAAATCAGCACTATCATATTTTTTCAGCATTAAAACTATCATCGCTAAGACAACGGCTGATAAGACTCCCCCGAGAAAAACAGATATCCAAGCATCATGTTTTGCTGCCAAGAATACAATCCTCGGTAATCCAACAATTCCTACGCCAGTTTGAGCAGCATTAATAAAAAACATGACTAGGAATGCATTAATCAATAATCCTTCCTTTGGCTGCAAATTCACTTTCATCCTGACCGCCCCTATTCATCTACATCCTTTTTTTCAACACCTTTTCGTTTTGGAAAAAGTTCGTTGTCAACCGGACGGTTCGTTAATGGCCTGTAAGATAAAAATTGAGCCGGAAATTTGATAATACTGTATCCTAAGTCCCTCCACCTAAAGGGATAGACTGGCATGAGATAGGGTCTCCCAATTGTAGTTAATCTTAAAAGGTGAATGAGAACAAAACAAAATGATAGCATAATTCCAATTCCCCCCCATATACCTGCTAAAACGATAATTGGAAAACGAATCATCCGAACGGCGGTACCCATTATATAGCTTGGTGAAGTAAAGGAACCTAGCGCACTAAGTGCGATGATGATTATTAAAATATTACTTGTAAACCCTGCTTGTACCGCTGCCTGACCAATTACAATACCACCAACAATACCCATTGTTTGACCTACTTTGGTTGGCAGCCTTGCCCCGGCTTCTCTTAAAAGTTCGATAACAAATTCTAAAAGAAGGGCTTCTAGTACTGGTGGGAACGGAACATTTGCCCTCGATTGACCAAGCGAAATTAGCAGTGCTGATGGAATGACTTCATAATGATAAGTCAATACAGCCACATAGGCCGGGGTCAATAATATCGATAAAAAAATAGAAATAATTCGAAGCATTCTTAAGAAAAAACCCATATTCCAACGCATGTAAACATCTTCGGTTGATTCAAAGAAACTAAGGAAGGGTGTTGGTCCATAAATAGCAGATGGAGAACGATCCATCATTACGGCAACCCTCCCCCTCATTAAGGATAGGGTGACTCGATCTGGTAGTTCAGTTGACATGATTTGCGGGAATATCGTCCAACTATTATCCTCTATCAATTGGCCAAGAACCGTAGTATCCGGGATGTAATCATACTCTAACTCTGAAATTCTTTGGCGAAAGGTATTCACATTATCTTCATCCGCAATATCCTTAATATATACAAGCTTTCCAGGTGTTTTCACCCTTTTTCCGATCGTGATATCCTCCATGCACAATTGTGGATCTTTCAAATTACTTCTAATAATATTTAAATTACCAATAAGTGATTCTGTAAAAGAAATCTTTGGACCATAAACAAGGGACTCGGTTTCTGCCTTTTCAAGGGATCTTTCAACAGTTGTTCCGACATTTGCAAGGATCCCGTAAGGTTCACCATCCACATAAATGTACGTTTTTCCTTCTATTAAGGCTGAAACGATTTCTTTTAATTGATTGGCTGCAGAGATTTCTGCAATCGGCAATATTTGAGCAAGACTCTCGGTGGTCCATTCAACTTGTGTATTTTGTTGAACGGGTAATAATGCAAATTCATCAAAGCTTGTTTTATCAATAAGGCTGCTTAAAAAGCAAAAGATAATCTTTTTACCATTCTTTTTTAAGGTCCGAAAATTCAGATCTGAACAATCGCCTATCTCTGCTTTCAATTCTGATTTTAGATCGTCCACATTTAAACTATGAGGTTTTTTATCTTCAGACTGTTTATTTTCTGATCTTCGCTTAAACATTGGCAACACCTTAACCATTCAGTTTTTTTTATCATTACCAAAAACGCTAATTTTAACCAAAAGAAAAGAAGGGTGTCAGGCACCATGTGAAAACTTCACATGGTGCCTGACACCCTTCGTCTGATAAATTTATTCAAAATAATACATGAGGGCAATTGTCCCCGGTCCAGTGTGAGTGCTTATCGTAGGACCCGTGTAATCAATCGAAATATCTTTATACCCAGTTAATTCAGTAATTGCCTTTTTCAGTTTAGAGGATAATTCGTATGCTTCCGCATGAACAATGCCAGCACCACATATCGTTTTTCCTTGGACATCCTCCGCAAATTGCTTGGCCATATATTTAACCACCTGTGTATGGCTGCGAACCTTGGCGACAGGATTGTATTCCGCGCCTTCAAGCGAGGCAATCGGCTTGATATTTAATAATGAACCAATAAAGGCTTTGCCCTTACCAATCCGTCCACCCTTCACCATGTTCTCAAGGGTATCTATCATAATATACAATTTTGTATGTTCGCGCACCCTATCAAGCCGGTTAAGGATTTCGTCCATACTCTTACCCTGCAAGGCCATTTCCGCTGCTTCCTTTACCTGGAACTGGAGGGCTATCGAGATAAACATCGAGTCAATGACTGTAACTTTCGTTTTCGTCATTTGGGCTGCACTCTCAGCAGATCGAACCGTTCCGCTCATTTTGCCTGTCATATGGATTGATAATACCTCATAGCCTTCTTCCCCAAGCCGGTTGTAAACTTCAAGAAAGGTACCCGCAGAAGGTTGGGAACTTTTCGGTAATTCCACGGATTTTTTCATTACTTCTATGTATTCAGCTGCATCAATTTCCACTCTGTCTAAGTAAGATTCACCATTTATCGTTACGGACAATGGCACAACCACTATACCCAGTTTTTCGGCCATTTCTAGCGGCATGTCCATTGTTGAATCGGTTACAATTTTAATTTTGTTCATAACAATCACTTCCCTAACAGTACTGCTATGTATTATACCGTTAACTACTATTGAAAGGAATAACATCCATCACTTTTCATGTTTTTTAAAATAAAAGAGCACCGCTGGGGGATACCCTGCGGTGCTCGAATGGCATTAAGCGTTATTCTTTAATTCTCCAACTTTAAACAATTGTTCATAATCTGGCCACTTCATGACCTTTTTCAAATAATCTTTAAAGGAGTAGCATTTTTTCAAGTTTTTTTCGTTGTAAAGCGACGTAACATACGTCTGTAAACGGACTTGGATCATAAATTTATAAGTGCTATCTTCCTCCAATACAGGAATGTCCATGACTTTAACCTTCTGTCCAACAACATTTTTGAACTCTAGGCTTTTGAATAACAAAATATCAATCCTCTTTTTCACCCGTTTGAGTATATTATACACTCTTTGGTCCTCGAAATGTGTCTAAATATGCTTGGATTAAAAAAATATTTATGAATTATTAATATGTTGATACTTAAAATACATAAAAAACAGGTCTTTCATCTAGTTAGTTAAATATATTCGTACAACAACAAAAAAAGACCCTAAGGTGTTTTATCTCTTAAGGTCTTTTTGCATTCCATTTATGCTTCGACTACCTCATCTTCTTTGTCTTCTTCCTGCAGCTTTTTCAAGCGTTTGCGGTAGACAAACTTCGATAAATTAATACTAATTTCATAAAGGAGCAAGAGTGGCAAGGTTACCACAAAATCAGACATAAAGTCTGGTGGTGTAATAACGATTGCAATAATAATCAGAACGAAATACGCATATTTACGAATTTTTGCTAAAACAAACGGATTAATGATGCCAAGTGAAGTCAAAAACATAACGACGACTGGAAGCTCAAACAGTACCCCGAATGGCAAGGTCATATTCATGATAAAGCTAAAATATCTTTCGGCAGTGAAGTTTGTGACAAACATATCTTTTCCCATATTCACCAAAAAGTCTAGAACCATCGGAAAGATAATAAAATAGCCGAAGGCAAGACCAATGATAAACAAGAAAAATAAAGCCGGAACATAAGAAATCGTTATTCTTCTTTCTATCGGTCTTAATGCTGGTCTAACAAATAGCCAAATTTGCAAAGCGAGAACTGGAATAGTACCCGCCACAGCTACAACAGTTGCCAGCATGAAATAAATCCACATTATATCACTTGGTCCGAGAACCATCAGTTTTGTATTTCCAACAAACCATTTATAGATATCGTCTACATAAATAAAACCGGCGATAAAAAAGACTACAAACGCAAGTGCAGATACAATAATTCTTTTGCGTAGTTCTTCTAAATGATCAACTAAATTTAATTCTTTATCATCCATGTACTTCCCCTGCCAATTTCAAAAGGTTAAAGATGTGCACGTATATATCGCTCATAGAGTTGACTCTAAACGAAATGGTGCCATTGTTTTAATAAGATGAACAAGTTTTCATGCGCTTTTATAGGTTAAACCCTGAGAAGAAAAAGGTGTAAGACTTAAAATCTCACACCTTATTTAATCAAATTTTTCTTTTCTTCATCAATGTCTTTCATAACATCGTCTGTTAGTTCACGGGTTGACTTTTTAAATTCTTTTAATGTTTGTCCGAAGGCGCGGCCAATTTCCGGAAGTTTCTTAGGTCCAAAAATAATCAATGCAAGTGTTAAAATCAAAATCAATCCTGGTATACCGATATTAGAAAACATGGATTTACATCCCCTTTAATTGTTGTATTATATCTACTATGATTATAGTACCGAAAATTCGTTTTTAGTTAGTTATATGCAATAATTCATAGTAAATTCACAATATCTAGAAAAAGTAAAACAATAGTGATATATAGCATTTTCGTATCACATTATTAATTACTAATGACAATTTAACAATTACAACTAACGAAGTCAATGATTAAATGCGTTTATAGAATTATTAAAATATTTTGATAACTTTCTTTTATTTGAATATAATTGGATCATTAATAACATATATTTTTCAAAATGACAAATAATAAGGATAGGATGTGATGAGGATGGAATTTTCACTTTGCAGTTATGATGGGGCTCTTCCTGTGGAGGTAACACTTGATGATGATAATGGAAGATACACCATTCGTAAAAGCGATCGTAGTGGGGAATATTTTAATAGCCCACTGGAACTAATAAGCTGGGTTAAAACACATTTCAACGAAAGAGAATTTTGCCATCCACATGAATTTAGGGGTATGCTAGCTAAATTAGCAGATTACGAATTAAATGGATCCTATTTCTAATATCAAACAAAAGAAAGCACCAGCGATGCGCTGATGCTTATTTTTATGAGTCCAAACCTGATCAATCCGAGCTACGATTTTCTTTCATATATTTTGAATTCATAATCGTACGGATTCTTCTCATCCATTAAGCCCTTTTCACTAGACACTAGTTCCCATTTGCTACGATCAAATTCAGGAAAAAACGTATCCCCTGCAAATTTTTCATGAATAAGCGTGATGTATAGACGATCCGCAAACTCAAATGTCTCGTTAAATATTTCTGCTCCACCAATGACGAAGATTTCTTCGCTTTGCTTTTTGCTGTACTTTACAAAATCCTCAATGGAATAAAAAACCGTACAATCTTCACTCTGATAATTAACCTGGCGGGTGATCACAATATTTTCTCTGCCAGGAAGGACACGACCAATGGATTCATGCGTTTTTCTTCCCATCGCAATTGGATGGCCCATCGTGACCCTCTTAAAGAATTTTAAATCCTCCGGCAATCGCCATGGTAATTGATTATCTTTCCCTATTACTCTATTTTCGTCCATCGCGACAATAAAAGAAATCATACACTCACTACTCCTTTAATGTGAGGGTGTGGATCATATCCCTCTAGTGTAAAGTCTTCATACTCAAAAGAGTAGATATCCTTGACTTGTGGATTAATTTTAAGAGTCGGCAACGCTCTCAGCTCTCTCGCCATTTGCAACTTTACTTGTTCGAGATGGTTTTGATAGATATGAACATCCCCAAAGGTATGGATAAATTCACCTGGCTCCAAGTCGCACACTTGGGCAATCATCATTGTTAGCAGCGCATAGGATGCGATATTAAACGGGACGCCAAGAAATACATCGGCTGAGCGTTGGTAAAGCTGGCAGGACAGCTTCCCATCTGCCACATAAAATTGGAACATACAGTGGCACGGCGGTAAAGCCATATTATCAACATCAGCAACATTCCAGGCATTGACAAGTAGTCTTCTTGAGTTGGGATTCGTTTTAATCTGGTTGATAAGCTCTGTGATTTGGTCAACGGTTTTTCCATCCGCACCTGTCCAAGAACGCCATTGGTGACCATAGACAGGACCTAATTCCCCATTTTCGTCTGCCCATTCATTCCAAATGCGGACCCCGTTTTCCTGTAGATACCGAACATTCGTATCCCCATTTAAAAACCAAAGCAGTTCATAGATAATCGATTTTAAATGTAATTTTTTGGTCGTCACGAGTGGAAATCCCTCTGCCAAATTAAATCTCATTTGATAACCGAAGGTACTAATTGTACCGGTACCAGTTCGGTCGCCCTTTATGTTTCCACTTTCTAGTACATGCTTACATAATTCTACATATTGCTTCACCGTGGACACTCCCTTATCTGCACATATTTATCTATTTTATCAATCAAGGACAAATTAGTGAAGCGATAGCTGTTTCAAAAATTCAAATGTTTTTGGTGCTTTCTTCCGTAATAGTTCTTTTGTACCATCATTTAAATAGTACATTGCGAAGGTCTCTGCAAAATATTCTTCCGGATATAAAAAATAGCTGTTTCCCGGAAATAATTGTTCATGTTCCTTTTCCCATACGCTCATAAAGTCCTTGGAACCACTAATTTCCCCATACACATAGCGATCGATCGAATGGGCCAACTCATGTAATTCTAGATTTACAGAACTATGACCCTTTCCTGATTCACTGGAACCAATCTTAGCAAGGACCACCTTCGATCCTCCAATCCCTGGGACATCATCCCAGGTTACGTTAGATGTATAACCCCGCGGAACCTGCCCTTCTAATTGCCTTGCAGTGGGATTATCCGTTAGCTTTCCATTAAAAAGTTTCAGGTTAATTCCCTGATTGTTTATTTTTTTCAAAAGGGAGAAAGGTAAAGAATTGATTCTGGAAATCATAGCAGCCGCTTCTTGTTGATCAAAGTGCTCCTTTGGTAATACAATTATTTGATCTAAAAGTGCTACTGACCGATCATCTTCAAGAGATTGGTAGATTAGCGAATTTCTAGGATAATCTCCAAGCAAAATACCATCATAAGAAGCTTGTGATGTAGTTATGGATGATAGAAACAAACCAGCGATTAGTAGAGTAATTACCGATTTACGCAAATTATCATCCCCTAATAATTCAATATATTAATTGAATTATAACATAGGACTTAGTTAGTTAATTTGAATTTACAAGCCAAAAGTGGGGAATAAAGGCAAAAAGCTGCCGAATCCGGCAGCTTCACAATTTTAATAAATTTAAACTTCTAATCCATAATTTCGGCAAAGGGAGGCTAATCCACCTGCAAAACCACTGCCGATCGCGTTAAATTTCCAATCACCGTTATGGCGGTAAAGTTCACAAATAACAACCGCTGTTTCGACCGAAAAATCCTCGCCAAGGTCAAATCTTAAGACCTCATTATTAGTATCTTCGTCAACCAAGCGAACAAAGGCATTAGAAACTTGGCCGAAATTCTGGAATCTTGCGTCCGCATCATGAATGGTCACAGTAATCGCAATTCGATGCACATGCGTGGGAACTTTACTAAAGTCAATCTTGATTTGCTCGTCGTCTCCGTCACCTTCTCCGGTTCGATTATCACCCGTATGTTCAACAGAGCCTGAAGAGTGAATCAAATTATTGTAAAAAATAAAGTCGGAATCCTGGATAACTCTGCCATTCGCATCTGTTAAAAACGCGGATGCATCCAAGTCAAAGTCATTTCCACCATGATAACGATTCGTATCCCAGCCGAGGCCAACAATTACCTTGGTTAGCCCAGGGTTCGTTTTTGTTAAATCAATTCTTTGTCCCTTTGCTAAGTTAATACCCAAACGTATCACCTCTATTTGAACTTTATTAATTACCTAACTAAAGGAACGAACAACTTCACTAAGGCTGGCAGCATTTGTACCACTGCCGATTGCCGCAAACTTCCAGTCATTGCCGTGACGATAAATTTCTCCTGTCACAAGGCATGTTAGCCCGCTATAATCATCTGATAAATTATAATGGATGAGCTCTTGATTGTTTCCAGGATTCACGACTCGGATAAAAGCATTTTTCATCATCCCAAAGTGCTGCTTTCTCTTCACACAGTCATAGATATTAACAACGAAAACAAGTTTCTGAATATTGGACGGTACTCTGCTTAAATCGATCATTACCTGCTCGTCATCACCGTCTCCGTCGCCTGTTAAATTATCTCCTGAGTGTTGTACACTGCCGTCATTGCTCTTTAAGTTTCCAAAATAAACAACGTCCTTATTGTTTTGCAGCTTGTCGTTTGCACCAAGCATAATAACGGAAGCATCACAGTCTATATTAGCTGAACCACCGCCACTGAATAAACCGCCGAATAAGCCGCCGCCCCCGCTGCTTTGTACTGGATCCCAGCCCAAACCTACCATGATTTTAGATAATCCTGGATTACTCTTCGTTAAATCAACACGTTGCCCTTTTTGTAAATTAATAGCCAATTCAATCACCCCAATAAGAAATTTAGTAAATCAAAAACTATTTATTAACTAAGATTGTTTCAACTGTTTAAAGTTATTTTGCAGTTGTTCTAAACGTTTGGTGCCTTCAATCCGCATCCGTTTATTTTCATCTTCGATAGCCCTTGTTTCCTGCATGCCTTTGATGATAATATTCCAAGATTCTTCAATCGTCTCGATTTTTATACTTGGACCTCCGGCAAGCCTAGCAATATCTGTGCTTTGCTGGGAGATGTTTTGCGCATTTTTCAGAAGCATTTCATTTGTCCTGCGGTCAAGTTCACTCATTGAATCAGCAACCAGCTTTTGTCTTTTCGCCGCCATCGCTTGAATCAGACCATTTTTAAAAATCGGGATGGTCGTCACAAATGCCGAATTGATTTTTCCAATCAGTTTCGTATTTCCTCTTTGCAAAAGACGAATCTGAGGAGCAGTCTGCAGGGAGACCATTTTGGCCATTTCTAGATCATAGATGCGTTGTTCTAATAACTCAATGACATTTTTCAGCGAGTCCAATTGCATGGAGGCAAGTTGATCACCTGCTCCAGCTCGGGATTCAAGCTGGGGAAGTTGATTATTTTTTAGCTCCTCAACTTTTATCTCACCCGCAACAATATACTTTTCAAGCGTTAAATAGTATTGATAGTTTTGCTCATACATTTGCTCGAGCATATTTGTTGCATCAACCATTTCATGCTGATATTTCGATATTTCTATGTATACCTTGTCGATCTCGGAGCCCATGGTTTGGTATTTCCCGAACAGCTTTTCGACCACTTTTCCACCCTTTTTAAAGAGCTTACCAAAAAATCCACCTGAAGTTTTTTGAAAGTCCTTAGCATCAAACTTATCCATAATCCGGCCCAGTTGTTTAAGCAGTTCACCAGAATCCTCCACTTTTGAAGTCTTCATATTGTTTAATATCTGATCCGAAAAACGGGAAATTTGGACGGCTGGTTCCTTCCCAAACTCTAAAACTTGGATTTGGTCACGCTCATCAATCGTACGGGCTAAATTTTGAATTTCTGGTTCTTTCCGAAGTGCAAGTTTTATGTCAGAGACTTTTGTTTCTGTTAGGATGTCATCCGTACCTGCTGGCTTTAAACCGCTTGATGGATTCGGCGTAAGAGTCACTAATTAATCTCCCCTTAAATTTTTTAAGATTCCTTGAAAAAGCCCTTTTTTAAAAATAGACGGTTCTTTAAATTCTAAATCAAAAACAACGTCTTCAAGCCAATGCTTATCAAATAAACGTTCGTCCAAGAAATTTTCAATATCATTATGACCAGGAGGATTATACAGGATGATATCAATACCAAATTGATTTAATAGCAAGATAAGTGCTGCATCTGACCTTGAGAGTATACCTGCTAATTCATTATTGAAAATGATTAATTTAGGTATATGTTGCGAGTAGTCAAATCTTTCGATTAACTGAATGATGGGTTTTGGCATAAACAAGGCCTGTGTAAATAAATACATTTTTACTTCTTCTATACTTTCCTTCGGGAAGGGCTTTAAACCTGGTTTTTCACAGATTCTCCTAACGGCATTAGCGATTCCTTTTTGTAATCCTGAAGATAAAAAGGAATATGGCCAGTAATGTGCTTGCATCATAGTAGCCGGATTAATTAAGCGATCCTTATCAAGGGCATTTCGATAATGAAAGCGAAAATCACTTGTGCTTGTCATCGTGATTGGCAAACGGCGAATCAGTAAACTATGCTCTAATTCACTGAGTGATTGCAGACGGTCCCAGTACTCTTTGCGATTTTTACTAACACCCTGTACTTTAGCAAAGATAGAAGGTATTTTGACTTGTCCGTTCCCCACCTCAAAATCTGGTCTGACCATCGCCATTTCTTTCCCAAGAATAAATAGTTCATCATAGGTCGTTTTTAATGTAATCGAGGACGGAGTATAGTCCCTTAATTGCCATGGTTTATAAAGACCTGAACCCTCTTGGTTTAAAATCGTTTCAATTTCTTTTGAGGCTCTATATGCAACCGTTGCCTTACGACTGCGCTTTTCCTTCGGGAACGGTTCCGCAGGCAGCTTATTTTGGAATTGATGCGAGAAGATTGGGTCCTCCATCATACCTTCTAAAATATCCTTACCTTCTGGATGGAAAATAACAATATCACAGGCAAGCCTGCTTAAATAATATAAAAAATATTGGTGGCTTTTCTTAAAGTCGCCGTACCACAAAAATTTAGGCATTTCGATTTGTGGATCAGCCCTTTCCAAAACGGGCTGTAAATGATTGATGGACCATTTAACAATGTCAACAAGCACCCGCCTAAGCTCGTGGTTCTTTAACCCGTCCCTTTCAAGTTTTGCGTACAACTCCAGTGTTGCGATCATCGCTTCTCTTATCTTCCTATGGATTACCGGTACCTTTGATTTCAACAATAACTGTTCCCCATCTAGAAAAGCCGTAAATCGGTTGATGGACAGCTTTTGTTCACGATTAATATTTATGACTTTTTGAATGGATTGAAAGTGAGTGTTGTTAATTGTTTTATCTAGTGATTCCTCACTTAGCAAATGAAGTCTCCATTCCTCATTATTAACATAATCAAAAAGCTGGTTATAATAGGTATCCGTATCAATTGGTATCCCAAGGAACTTTCCAAGTACTTGCCCAATGTTAATTTTTCCATTTTCTAATGAATAATTTGGCCGTTCAGGTAGCTGTTTTTTCAGCAATCCGTGCCAATTTTCATACGAAAGGGATACTGGATGGGCGATTAGCTGATTTAATGATGGATGCATTCATAATCCCTTCCTCAAAAAAGAAAGCTATTTTTCTAGCGCTAGAAAATTATGTAAGGTTTCCATAACATCATATCATAGTTATTTAATTGGTTCATTTGTTTATACGAATGTCATAAAAAAATGTTTCGTCTTTTTCACCATTTCCTCATTTTTCACCTTTTTCCTTGTCCTTACATACTATTTGAGTACTGACGTTAAAGTAGGTGACTCGAATGAGATTTTTATATAAGCGGCCTAGGATAGAACACATTCAGGAAGAATTAAATACCGTGATGGAAGTGATGGTTTCCGATGTTTTTATTTACCTAGATTTATTTGTGTTTAGCTTAATCTTTACGATGCTGCTTTCTTCAACATTGCATTCACTAGCCATGTCGATTCTATTCTTTTTTGGATGCTATAGTTTATTTTCTTGCGTATACTTATTTGTTTTTAACCGAAAAGTGAAATAGATTAAACTATAAGTTGTTGCAGCTGTAAAAATTGTTGGGTAATCTCCTCCCCTGCACTAACACCATAATTTTTTGTAAGTGTAAAATCACTAGTGCCTGACACCCTTGCAAGCTCACCATGGGCTGGGACAAATCGATATTGGCAGTTTTTCAGAAAGTCCCAATCTAGTACGGAGTCCCCCGCACCCGCAATGACTTCCATACCTTCTCGCTTAGAGATAAATTCAAGTGCATCCCCTTTGCTGATCGCAAGAGGGATAAAGTAGAGCTTTCTCCCCTGTACGGAGATCCTCCAACCATACGATACAGCCAAATCATTAATCGCTTTTCGATCTGAAGCAGGTGGAAGACTGTTTAAGATGAAATAGAAAAATAAATTCTCCGCCTGCTTTATTTGCCCATCAAAATGAAAGCCTTCTCTTTTTAAAATCGCAAGCAACTCATTTTGGGGAACCGATTCCGCGTTCATACGCTGAAAAATATAGGTCGACCAATCTTTCATTATTTCACCTTCATTAATAATATTGGCCCCATTTGAAGTAATTGCATATTTTAGCTGTATGTCCTCCTTAAAAATGTAGAAACGGTTAAATTGCTCTGTTGTCCTCGTTGTAACCGGAACAAAAAGACTAGTTAGTGATAGCTCTTTTAAAGCAAAAAAGGATCGTTCTGTCATATAGGCAACCCAATTATTATCTTTTTTTTCAACGGGTTTTATGACTGTTTTATCTAGTTCTCCTAGTTCTTCTATAGCCCGTTTCGAATAAACCAATGTACGATCAAGGTCAGATGCAAAGATCATTTTTTAATCCCCTTAACCGACTTGATTAAGCCGCAGCATAAGTACTTTAAATTTGGATATGGTACAACCTCTACACCCTTTTCTTCGGCAAGCATTAGAATATGTTTGACAAAGGGACTTGAAGGATCGCGCATTAGTATCTTCCATGGAACCCTGCGAAGCAGAACTCTTGTTGTTTCTCCGACTCCTGGTTTGATATAATGGGTACTTTCAATTTCAAACTCAGATTGAATTCGCTTGACGTCCTCCATCCCCAAGAATCCAGTTTCTATTTTCTCAGTTTCCTTATGTGTAGCCATCTCCGCCGCTTCGCTTGCAATGTTTACAAATTCATTGCTAATCAAATCAATATATTCATTGGAAACATCAACAGGAATCAATTCCTCGTAATACTTAGCTCCATGGAATTCATCCTTCCCGATATATTGATCATTTAAAACCGTCCTGCTTACCAACCCAGATACAGTTGAGTTTAAACATGCACTAGGAATTAAAAAATCCTCGCGAGTTCCGAACAAAGTGGTACAATAACCTGGATCTGCGATGACTGCTAATGTGTCGTCGAGGTTTATCCCATTTTTTTGTTGATAATCATGACAGGCTTTGGTCAATTCAAGCGAAATTGCCCCTTTACCTGTCCACCCATCAACAAATTGAATATCAGCCTCTGGATGTTGGCTAAGAATATATTGAAGTGCATTTTCGTCAATCCCTCTGTCGCGGATAATTGAAACACTGTAATGCGGCAATAATACATGGTAATGCATGTGAATATACCTTTTTATTAATATCCCCACAGGCGTTCCTGCACGAGCCAGAGAAACAAGTACGGCCCTATCACCCTTAGATTGATAGATTTGTTCAGCCACAACACCAATACATAGGGCAACTTTTTGTTTGTATTCCTGTAAGGTTTCCCAAAATAAATCCACATACGCCTTTGGCGGCTGGTACTCAATTGGCAGTGATTCGCTGTAGTGAACACCTGATTGAACCATCAATTCCCGATTTTCAGTCGAATCCTCTAGCTGTATATCACTTAAATCCTTTAATAGAAATTGAACATCCTCCGCATTATAGCTTCCGATCTTTGCCGGTTTATTGATTCTGGTTTTCAACTTGTTCACCTCGATATTCAGAAAAAAAGACAAGTCTTATCATCTTTATTTGTAATTTATTTAGTTCTTTCAGTAATGGTTGAAGATTCTCTAACTTTACTGTTCTTTCAAAAAAGATAAATATTTCATCGTAGAATCCTGGTGGAATATTGTAAAAAAAGTGAGTAATATCTTGGTCTTCAGGATTAGGAAAAGACGCACCATACCTCGCTCCGTATCCTACTTTGTCTTCGATAAAAATCGGGCTTCGGGTTGTGGATTGATAATAAACACCTTTACCCATTTCGGCAGCTAATTTCATCGGAAGATACATAAACTCTCCAGTTCCTAGGCAAAGCGTCCTTTTTCCAATCCTTTTTTTGTTTAAAACGGCCGCAGCTGCAGAGGTTTTCTGTTGAAGACTCCTATTTTCCGTACTGCTTAGGCCGAATCGACCTGTCTCTTTAATAAATGCTGCCTTATTCATCGGGTTATTGGATGAATAGAGGGTCATGGTAAAAAAAGGTGATAGGTCTATTTGTTCGACAGAGGACTCGACGCGCTTGTTCGATTCCTCTTTTATTGACCAATTATTCATTTCATTATGCTGTTTAACCTGTACTGTACCAGCCAAAAGGCTTACCACATTAATTTTTATCCCCAGGTCCTGTTCAAGACGGATAAAACCATATCGATTTTCTTCTGAACGCCAATCCAAAATGGAAACAACGGTATAAACATGTCTTGGGAATTTAGCATGGATTGATTGGATAATATTTAAAGCGGTTTTACCCGTTGTCAGTTCATCATCAACGAGGATGATTTCTCGTTCATTTTGTATCATTTCTAACGGAATAAAACAACGATGTGATGTCGCATGGGAATGCTCTTCTTCAAAGGTAATTTTTGGTTTTTCCTGTTCGAGTTCTTCTCTAGTGGTATGAAAGTATTCAGCCGATTTAAAGCAATCAAAGAAAGCATGCCCAAGTGAGGTGGCGGTTTCAGCAAATCCTATCACTACAGGACGAATATTGTCAGGGATAAAGTCCTTACTCTGATATGATTCTCCATTTTTAAAGGAGGTTAATAGACTCTCAGTTTCTAAACATTTTATCTCCTTTACCGTTTCAAGGAATCTCGCACCAAGAAGTGCTCCAGTTTGCAGTCCCTTATTGGGATCAATTGGTAAGTGTTTACCGAGCACTTTACTTACAAACAAAAACGACCGTTTCTTATTTATTCTGGCTGCCATTGTAAATAATTCTTCTAGTGGCAAATCATACGGATTTTCAGAAACTTCTATCTCTGTTTCAATCGAGTCTAGGATATTATACATATACTTCTTTTTTGATAAGGTCAATGGTTGTGAATTCTTCATGTAACACCCCGTACAGCTGTGATTTTAAGATGGTTTTCTTTGCCCAATAATAATGAGGTTTTATCTCATTCATTTTATTAGCAAAATTACTTTTCAAAACGCCAATATCCCCATTTGCCGCATTTATGATATTGCTAGCATCAATGAATTCCTCGTAAGAAACGACATTTAGGGCTTGCACTACTTTGATATGTGAAGGATGAATAATCGTTTTTCCTGTTATTCCGTTTGCAATATCCATTAAGATTTCCTGGATTAAACCATCCATATGTTCATTGATTAATTTTGCTCTCCATTTCAACCCTTCATCCCCGTACCGTTCGCGGAACGGTGTTTGCCTAAGCTGCGGCTTTAACATTCTCTTTTTCGCAGAAAAATACTCCCAAACTGGACCCGATACAACGTAGGAACTATCAAAGCGTTGAAAGACATTGATAATATCTGAAATGCAATCTCTTAAGACAGCGATATCATAAACGGTAGTATCCGCACTACGGCGAATTCCATATAATCCACAAAAATCAGTAGCCCCAATCCGAACATTAAGAATAATGTCCTTGTAGCGATCAAGAAGATTCTTTATACTCATTAATTCTTCCATTCTCGTTTCTTTTTGAATGACCTTTGCTGTCTCCAAGATCGGCATAGCATAAAATGGGTGCTCCTTTGTATGTAATCGGTGTACTTCCATTAATAATTCTTCTCCAATTTCAGCGCTGAATTTTGGAAGCACGACCCCAGTAAGCAGACTTATTGCATCCCCTAATTGTTCGGTAACCCGTTTTAACTGCTCAAGGTTTCGGATTCGGATAAACATAAGCGGTAGATCTGTATAGCTCAAAAAGCCTTTATTTAATTCAAAAAATAACTTTAATAATTCACTGATAAGCATAGCCTCAGCATCAGTTACCTCGTTATCACCAACAGCATCTTCTAAGTCGATGACAAGGGAGGTTAAACCTTCATGCTTCTTAGAGAGGATTTCTTGATGAATATTAGGGCGTGTGGCAGGCATATAAAGCGTGGCGCCTAAACCATAGGACAGTAGTTCACGGTGAGAATATTTAGTATAAGCCTGCGGTTTTTGAAAGAAGAATCGTTTAATTTCATTTTCGTAAAAGTATGTAAAAAATTCCATAACCACTTTCTCCTCTTTAAAGGTAAAAAATAGAGGAGACGGACTCTCGTCAGCTCCCCTTTTTAGTCAACAATTTTTAGTTTTCTTTGCTAGTTTCCTTTTTCTTATTCATGAAGTGAACAATAAAGGTAGCTCCAAATGTTACGGCTAGAATAATAAAGAAATGTAATGATTCAATATGGATGTTGAATAATGGTAAGGTTAGTGCCATCTTAATAGAAATGATTAGGATTAAGATATAAGCCGTAGTTTCAAGTTCAGGAATCCTGTCAATTAGTGTAAGAAATACTCCGGCAACGCCACGCATCATTAACACGCCAAGGATCCCACCTACAAATAAAATCCATACCTGATTGCTGACACCAAATGCAGCCAGTACGCTGTCTACTGAGAATGCAATATCCATTAATTCAACGGCAGCTACCGTTCCCCAAAAGGTACCAAATAAGCGTATTAGCAAGCCGCCTTGGTTAATTCCTTCTGCTTCCTCATCATCGTGACCATCATCACCTTTACGCTTATCGATGAAATACTTAATCGCTAACCAAGCAAGATACGCGGCACCAAGGGCTTTAATGACCCAAAACTTGATTAAGTATACTCCGATTCCAATCGCAATAAATCGGAATATATATGCTCCTAATAAACCATAGAACAAGGCTCTCTTACGCTTTTTAGGTTCCAAATGTTTAACCATAACGGCTAAAACAAGCGCATTATCAGCAGAAAGTAATCCTTCTAAAATAATAAGTGTCCCAATAAGTCCCCAGCTGACTGGATCGGCTAATATTCTACCCCACATATTCAAATCAAAAAATTGCGCATAGGTGTCCAAGATATGATTCAAAACTGACATTAAAGTAATTCCTCCTAGAATAGAAAAGCGGATGCGCCTTGTTCAGGGGCGACAATCATAAGACGACCCGGCGTGAAGGTTATTCTTTAACCTTCACGACGGATTGGCTGTAGACCATAGAGCCCCTAGGCGCAGCAGCTAGACATATTGTTAACAAAGCTTTTGTAAAAAGACCCATTATTGATTGGGTCTCTTCATTTTGAAATATTAACCTATAGATAGTCCAAAGTCAGTTGCAAGTGCAGCTAATCCGCCTTGATAACCACTGCCGATGGCACTAAATTTCCATTCACCATTGTGGCGATACAATTCACCAACAACAATTGCTGTTTCAATCGAGAAGTCCTCACCTAAATCATAGCGAATCAATTCTTCACCGTTTGCCTCATTGTAAATGCGGGCATAGGCATTTGAAACCTGTCCAAAGTTTTGATTTCTGCTTTCTGCATCATGAATTGTAATTGTAAACGCAATCCGCTGAATATTGGCTGGAATAGTTGTAAGACTTACTTTAATGCCTTCATCATCACCATCACCAGCACCTGTGCGATTATCTCCGGTATGTATTACAGCTCCATTTGCTCCTTGTGGATTATTATAGAAAATAAAGTCACTTTCATTCGAAACTTTTCCATTTTCTCCTAATAGGAAAACAGATGAATCTAAATCAAAGTCATTTCCACCATCATATTTGTTTGTGTCCCATCCTAATCCAACCACAACATTTGTTAAACCAGGATTGGTTTTTGTTAAATCAACTTTTTGACCTTTTGATAAACTTACTGCCATTTTTCATTCCTCCAATTTAGGTAATAGTCTATTTACGAGTTTGTCATAAAAAGGTTTCATTTATTATAATAAAATTTTTTCCTGCCAATAAGCAAATTCACATTAACTCATCCATTTAGGTGGTGTATTTTTAGCCCAAAAAATGGACCCTAACTCATGATGGCTCTGGAAATTATCATGGTAGGTGTGGTAATGAAAATTGAACCAGTAGCCTGCTTGCGGTGGATTATCTCGTCTTACATGAAAACGAAGTATATCTTTACCGATAGCGCGATTGTTAATATTAAAGATTTTTTCAGAAAGCCCGGCACCAGGATGTTCGGTTATGGTGAGATTTTTCAAATCTTCTTCAGGAAATTGGACTGCAATTTCTTCAAGTGCAGTTTCGATATTTGGTAAAATAATTTCCCTGAATTCATTTTCGATGACTGGTTTAATCTTTGGACCAAATTTTTGATATGACTGGAATTCTGCTTGTTTTATTAATTCTTCAATAAACTTTTCTTTATCAAAATCTGATTCTTCAATAAACGTGTTTGTTTGTCCAAAGTGACTTTCGGTCGATGGCGCTTCAAAGGCATCACGATCGGCTAGATTCTCTGCATTTACCGTATTGATTAATTGTGTGGGGGTAACAAGTCCAAAAGTTAAAACAGATACTAATACAAATAACGTTTTACGAAGCCAATTGTTCATTTTTCATTTCACCTTATTCTTAGCAAGATTATGTATAATCTATTTTTTTCTAAAATTAGTTATTATACAAAATATTATACTTCTTTTTTCTTGTAAATGGAAAAAAACAGTTTAAATATCACAATTTAATCATAGAAAAAGGATGTCGGCTGACATCCTAATTAGCAGTGGGCTTCAAATGCCCCAAGTAAATTATGCATAACTGTTTCCATCGGCATTCCTTCAATATCATGTCTAGGAATGAAATGAACGACTTTTTTATCTTTTAATAATGCCATTGATGGTGATGATGGTTCAATTCCTTCGAAATACTCACGCATTTTCGCTGTAGCTTCTTTATCCTGTCCAGCAAAAACTGTTACTAGGTGGTTGGGCTTTTTTTCGCTATTTAGCACCGCTTGCGTTGCAGCAGGACGAGCCAATCCAGCAGCACATCCGCACACAGAATTTACGACAACCAGCGTGGTTCCGCGGACATTTTCCAAAAATTGTTCTACATCTTGTGCAGTAGGTAGCTCTTCGAAGCCAGCTCTAGTTAATTCTTCGCGCATCGGTAAAACCATTTGTTTCATATATTCATCATAAGCATTTGACATTTTATATCACTCCGTTTCGATTCATCCACTTTAGAATACCTAATCTATTAGCTATTTGCAATTTTATTCGGTCGCTTTCCTTGATTCAGTCATTTGCTTCCAAACAGAACCTTTAGCTTCTTTACCGCCTTCAATTCTTTCAATCGCCATTTTTATTTGCAAACTGACTTCAAATTCCGAATCATTTTCGGCAGCTTTTAACGCTGGAAGGGCCTTTTCATCGCCTGCTTCATATAAAAACATAGCTGCCCGCCATCGAACTAACTTGCTCTTATCCTGCAATGCTTCCATCATCTCGTCGGCAGCTTCTGGAAACCCTAAATCTGATAGACAATCTCCCGCGGTTCTTCGAACGGTCACAGTTTTATCTTTCAGTGCCTGGTATAAAAGCGGAAGTACCTCTTTCTCTTTGATCATGCCTAGGTACACTGTTGCAAGCCTTCGAATCGAAGCCTTTTCATCAGATAATGCTTTTTCAAGCACGGGTAAATCCTCTAGTTCCGGATCATCCATTTGCTCGAGGAGTTGATAGCGAATCTGCCAATCGGGATTCTGTAAATCCTCCAATGTTACCTTTTTGCGAGACAGATTAATTTTTGGTTCTGAAGTAGATTCTACTGATTGAGCATTTGTAACTAATTCTTCTAATCGTTCCAGTGGATACGCGGCAATGAGTTCATCGACTACCTCCTTGCCAATTTGGTCAAAATCTCCATAGCGGACGCCCTGATTTTGCCACTTTCGCAAGAAGATATAGTTATCATCAGGAAGCTGTGCCCTTTCCCTTGCCTTTAAAAAGTGTTCCGCCAATCCAAACCGTCTTTCAATTGTGCCATCGGTAAGCTTTACTTGGAGTGGAATATCCTTAAACATTTGGATTTCAACCTTAATTTCCCCAAAATGTTCATCTATTTTTGCTGTGTTTGCAGTTTCATTCGCTTTTTCTCCAAATGCCTGGCGAACTTGAGGTAATAATTCCTTCCAATCATATCTTGCATTCCGCTCGACAGCAAGAAAGTCTGCGACATGGTACACGCCTTTGATCCCTTCGATTTGAAGGATGGATTGGATAACGGCTGGCGCATCTGTTGCTGCTTCTTTTTTATAATTATGGCTTTTCCCCATAGGAAGTTCTTCATCTAAATTAATTTTCATTGTATTCGGACTTGGCGTTGGTTCAATCGCCTTAATTTTCAACAAGATCACCTAATTCTTATGATTTCTTTTTCAATTTTATCATATTGGATAAGTTTCAATCACTGGTTATGCTTGAAGAAAAATAGAGTACGTCCATGGACGCACTCTTATTCCTTTTCAGCCAGCTCTGCCAGATATGACCAGCGTTCGATTAAGTACTCAAGCTTTTCGTTTAATTCGGTTTCCTGCTTCATCAAATCCTGTGCTTTCGTAAAATCACTGCCTGTTTTCGCCATTTCAACACCTATTTCTTCAATGCGGGTCTCTGTATTCGCAATGTCCTCATCAATTGATTCCCATTCTTTTTTCTCTAAATAGGTCATTTTTTTCTTTTTTTCTTTCTCAACCGGTTTAGATGGCTTGGCCGAAACCGCGACTGTTTTTTGTGCTTCAAGCGCTGATTCCTTCTCAAGATACTCTGTATAATTCCCAAAGAATGAATCTATTGTACCTTCCCCTTGTAGGACGAGAAGCTGTTCAGCCACCTTATCTAAGAAATAGCGGTCATGAGAAACAGTGATTACCACTCCCGGGAAATCTTCCAAATAATCTTCAAGAACCGTCAGTGTCTGGGTATCGAGATCATTGGTTGGTTCGTCCAACAATAACACATTGGGTGCAGTCATCAATATTTTCAACAAATATAAACGTCGTTTTTCCCCGCCCGATAGCTTTCGAATCGGGGTACCGTGCGAAAATGGAGGAAATAGAAAGCGTTCAAGCATTTGAGCAGCAGAGATCGTTTTCCCGTCCGATGTTTCGACAATCTCGGCCGTCTCTTTAATGTATTCAATCATCCGCTTATTTTCATCCATATCTTCGCTTTCCTGTGTGTAATAAGCGATTTTCACCGTTTGCCCCATAATGAACTCACCCTCATCAAGGGGGATATGTTTTGCGAGGATATTTAATAAAGTTGATTTCCCGGTTCCGTTTTTCCCGATAATGCCAATCCGATCCCCCGGCTTCACAAGTAAATCAAAATGATATAAAATCGTTTTTGCTCCGTATCGCTTGGAAGCATCCTTCAGTTCAAATACCTGCTTGCCAAGCCGACTGCCATTTAACGAAATATCCATCTTTTCAGAAGATGACTTCCCACTCGAAACCTTTTCATCGAGCTCATCAAAACGTTGAATCCTCGCCTTTTGTTTTGTAGACCTGGCTTTTGCACCACGCCTAATCCATTCGAGCTCCCTGCGGAACAGATTCTTACTTTTTTCAAAGGTAGCTGCCTCATTTTCTTCACGAATCGCTTTTGCTTCTAAAAAGGCGGCATAGTTCCCTTTATAACTGTATAATTGACCACTATCGAGCTCAAACATCCGATTCGCAACCCGATCTAAAAAGTAGCGATCATGTGTGACAAGCAAAATCGAGCCATTGTATCTACTTAAATAATCCTCTAACCATTTTACCGAATCAAAATCGAGATGGTTCGTAGGTTCGTCTAAAATAAGTAAATCCGGCTCGGCAATTAATACTTGAGCTAATGCGACGCGCTTTTTCTGTCCGCCCGAAAGTTCACTGATTCTTTTTGTAAATTCCACAATCCCTAATTTCATTAAAATCGACTTTGCATTGGTACTGGCATCCCAAGCATTTAAAGCATCCATTTGCTTTTGTAATTCAAAAAGGTCTTCTTGGACTTTCGTGTCATTTGGAGAAAGATTCAGTTCTAATAAAGTTTTTTCATAAGCACGCATTAGTTTTAGGATGGGAGCATCGCCATGGAAGACTTGTTCAAGGACCGTTTTGTCACCGTCTAACTCCGGCTGTTGGTTTAAAAATGTAATGGAATAGTCTTTACTTGTGATGATTTTTCCTTCGTCAGGAGTATCCAGTCCTGCAATAATTTTTAATAATGATGATTTACCGGTCCCGTTGATCCCGATTAATCCCACACGCTCTTTTTCTTTAATCGTGAACGAGATATTGTTAAAGAGCTGTTTTTCCCCATACGTTTTCGAAACATTTTCTCCTGTGAGCATTTTCATTCTTGTCCATCCCATTCTTGGTAAAATTGTTCTAAAAAGGTTTCCATCATTTGTTGACGGCTTTCTGCCATTTCTCGGGCAGACTCTGTATTTAGTAAATCTTTTAATTTAAGCAACTTTTCATAAAAGTGGTGAATACTTGTAGATTTACCTTTTCGATACTCTTCTAAGCTCATTTCGTTTCGAACCTTAATGCCGGGGTTATAAATAGGTTGTCCTTTTTTACCGCCATAGGCAAACGCCCTCGCAATCCCGATGGCTCCAATCGCATCTAATCGGTCTGCATCCTGGACGATTTGGGCTTCAATCGTTGAGAGCTCACTGTTTATGCCGCCTCTATAGGAAATCGTTGCGATAATTTGTTTTATATGTTTTTTTTCATTATCTGTTAGCGGAATTGTTTGCAAAAAGGTTTCCAGTTTTTCTTCACCTTTTTCGATACTTTCATTCAACTTTTCATCAGGGATGTCATGGAGTAATGCAGCCATTTCAATAATGAACGCCTCTCCTGTCTTTTCTTCCCTGCAAATATGTAAGGCATTCCGTCGAACGCGGTCGACATGGAACCAATCATGGCCTGTCGCATCTTCAGCTAATTCATTACGGACAAATTCTTCTGTTAGCACAATTATCGGATTCTTCATTGCTTGAAAGCACCTACCTTTATCCTTGCTATTTTAACATGAAAAACAAACAAAAAATAACCCCGAATGTTCGGGATTATTTTTTGTTAGCTTGGCGTCCGCTTTTTTTCTGACTTTGCGACTTGCTATTACCAATTTGAAACTCGCTTCCAAGTTCAATATCATTTCGTTTGTCTTGCTTTTCAATTTGTTCTCTTGTTTGGTTCGGATTTTGTCTTCCTTGCTTACTAATGGCGCATCTCCCTCTCATTTAAGATTTAATTGCAATTTTAGTATGCTCAGTTTGGGAGTAAGTTATTTCAACTCATTATGCCAGCTGATGCCAAGGGTATTTTCACCTGCATGCACGCCGATTACCGCGCCTAATGGACAACAGTTGATTTCAAGTTGAGGAAATTCCTTTCTTAATTCATCCTTCCAATTAGCTGCGTGACCCTCGTGCAAACCATATAAAATATATACCTCTTTAAAATGATGCTGCTCGTAGGATGACCTTAAGTAATCCAATATTTTTTCCTTTGCCTTTTTCTCACTTCTTGCTTTTTCTTTCACACTCAGCGCACCATCTTCGATCGAAATAATTGGTTTAACGTTAAGCATACTGCCGAGAAAGAATTTCAAGCCTGACATTCTGCCGCTTCGGTGGAGCTGTTCTAAACTGCCAACAAGAACATAGGTCTCGTTGGTTTTCTTAATTCTTTCGAGTTGACTGATTACTGAATCAAGACTAGCGCCTGCTTCAAGCAGCCTTATTCCTTCTTTAAGTAAAGCCGTCATTGGATAGGTTAGGATATTGGAATCAAAGGTCGTTACCGGAATCTCAACAAGCATTGCAGCTTGCTCACTCGAGGATACCGTGCCACTTAATTTTCCTGATAAAAGAACGGCGACAACTTGGTCGTAATCCTTAGACAGTTGTTCGTATAATGTTTGAAAAGCTCCAATGGAAGGTTGTGATGTTTTAGGTGGATTTTTAAGTTGCTTTAATCTCTCGAATAATTGAGCAGGGGTTAAGTCAATCCCATCAGAAAATTCCTCACCATCAAGTAAAATCGTTAGTGGAATGGTATATACATCTGGATGATTTTTTAATTCTTCGTCTAAATAGGCTGTACTATCTGTGACCCAAGCCGTTTTGACCAACGTCATCTCCCCTTTTTTATAAAAAAATGAACAGATATGTAAATTAATCGTACATAAAAATTTGAATATTGTAAATATTTTAAAAACCTAATTAAAACCAGCTTTGGATGAAAAGCTGGTTTCGCTTCATATTACTAAAATTCCCTGTTCAGTTGCTTAAGAGTTGTCATGATAAACTCAGTCATTTCAACCAAATCATCCACTTGGTCTTCCCGAATCAATCGATCAAAATCAACATTAATCACATGAGTATGCTTTCGTACAATTTCAAGTGGTTGATACTGAACAATTTGAGTTATCTTTCTCGTGGACCCCCATACGTTTAGTAGGATGTTTTCAACCGCATGAAAGTCTATTTCCATGTCTTTATGTTCAATTAAAAATTGGAGCCTTAAATGACACCCTGCCTTCTGTTCTGATTGTAAGGCCGGTAAAAGCTCTGCTGCTAGATTAACTAGGTTTGATGTCATTTCAATATTCGCTATTACACTGCTTTTAGGTAAACGGAAAGATACATCAAATTTCCGAGACATCTTAGCCATGTTGATTAGATCGTTTCGGTCCGTAATAACAATCTCACCGATAATATCTAAATCATAAAGAGCACCTTCAATCACCACTTTCATGTTATCAAAGGCTGTCGGATCAAACATATCCCATCTACTCTCCTCTTAAGAAAAGCGCAAGCGCCCGCTCGGCCGCTTGCGCTAGACAGTTATCTAAGTTCATAATTCTTTTTTGATTTAGAAAAGCCCAACTGCATTCCCGTTTTCATCCACATCCATATTTAAGGCAGCAGGTTTTTTCGGCAGCCCTGGCATGGTCATAACATCTCCAGTTAACGCGACGATAAATCCAGCCCCAATCGAAGGTTTAAACTCCCTGACCGTCACGCTGAAATCCGTTGGTCTACCTAACTTTACAGGATCATCAGACAAGGAATATTGAGATTTCGCCATACAAACAGCTAAATTAGACCAGCCGAATTTTTCAAAATCAATCAATTGTTTTTTAGCCTTTGAAGAAAATTCTACATCTTTTCCACCGTAAACCTTTTGGACAATTGTTCTAACTTTCTGTTCAATCGGATCAGATAGGTCGTATAAAGGCTTAAAATTGTTTTCATTCTTGTCAATGACAGCCAAAAGTGTTTCAGCTAGCTCGATGCCTCCTGCTCCGCCTTTTTCCCATACTTCGGTTAAGGCAACAGGAACATTCTCTCTTTCACACCATCCAAGTAATGTTTTTACTTCGAGTTCTGTATCAGTGATGAATTTGTTAACTGCAACAACTACTGGTAATCCAAAGCTATTGATTGTCTCGATGTGTTTTTTTAGATTTGCAAAACCAAGTGTTAGTGATGGAATATTCTCTTTAGCTAACTCACTTTTTGCTACTCCCCCATGCATTTTTAAGGCACGAATAGTCGCAACAATAACAACTGCTTCTGGTTGAATCCTCGCACTTCTTGATTTAATATGTAAAAACTTTTCTGCACCTAAATCTGCTCCAAAGCCAGCCTCAGTGATCACATAATCCGCTAACTGAGCCGCAGCTTTAGTTGCTATGACGCTATTACACCCATGGGCAATATTTGCAAACGGACCGCCGTGAATAAGAGCTGGCGTATGTTCAATCGTCTGAACAAGATTTGGTTTGACCGCATCTTTTAACAATAACGTTAATGCGCCTTCCACACCTAAGTCACCGACCGTTACCGGCTCCTTATGATAATTATAGGCAACAACCATCCGTGATAATCGTAATTTTAAATCCTTTAGATCTGTTGCTAAACATAAAACCGCCATAATTTCCGATGCGACCGTAATATCAAAGCCATCTTCCCTTGGAACACCTTGAAGGGGTCCACCAAGACCGATAATAACTTTTCTTAATGCACGGTCATTTAAATCAAGGGACCGTTTCCAGACTATTCTCCGTTGATCTATGTTAAGTTCATTTCCTTGTTGGAGATGATTATCGATTAACGCAGCGAGGGCATTATTTGCAGTCGTAATCGCATGCAAATCTCCAGTAAAATGTAAGTTGATGTCTTCCATTGGCAGGACTTGCGAGTATCCACCGCCAGTCGCCCCACCCTTAATACCCATAGTTGGGCCTAGTGAAGGCTCTCTGATTGCGATCATTGTTTTTTTACCTATCCGATTAAAAGCATCTGCCAGTCCAACTGTCACAGTCGATTTACCTTCGCCTGCTGGTGTTGGATTAATGGAAGTGACAAGGATAATTTTTCCGCTATCCTTCGTTTTGAGTTTAGCAAGAGCTTCATTTGAGATTTTAGCTTTGTATTTACCAAAAAGTTCTAGATCATCCTCTTCCAAACCAATTTTTTCGGCGATTTCAACAATTGGCTTCATCTTTGATTCTTGTGCAATATCAATGTCTGATTTCACTTCTGTTTTCAATACCACCTTTATCCCCCGCATTCAGCATTTAGAATTGGACTTACGGTTTCATTGTATCAAATAAGCGCTTTCATTCCGAAAATTAAATATGACAAATTAATTAATACTTTTCTGAATTTACAATAATGTTTATAATATAAATATCAAATATTTCAAATATTCATTGACTCCTTATCGTAGGTAGTTATATAAATGGATGTAGTAATTAGAAATTCGCCTAATTAACCTAAAAAAGGGGCTGATCACTTGCCAATTAACATTCCAAAACTCCTTCCAGCGAGGGAAATTCTCGAACACGAAAATATTTTCATTATGGACAATGAACGTGCAATTGCACAGGACATCAGACCATTAAATATCCTCATTCTGAATTTAATGCCTGAAAAAGAAAAAGCAGAAACACAGCTTTTAAGACTATTAGGAAACTCGCCTTTACAAATAAATGTCAATTTTCTAAAAACCAACTCCTATGAATCCACCCATACGAGTAAACAGCATCTTGAACAGTTTTACACCACCTTTTCCCAAGTGAAAAACCTAAAATTTGATGGGATGATTATTACTGGTGCCCCAGTAGAGCTATTAGAATTTGATCAAGTTAAATATTGGTCGGAATTAACTGAGATTATGGACTGGGCCAATCAAAATGTCACTTCGACGTTACATATTTGTTGGGGTGCGCAGGCTGCTCTTAACTACCATTATCGGATTGGTAAATTTGAGTTACAGCGAAAATGCTCAGGTATTTATCCTCACCGGATTTTTGAACCTAATGACACTTTGCTGCGAGGGTTTGACGACCAGTTTTATGCTCCCCATTCTCGCTATACTGATGTATCGATTGAAGCAATTAAAAAGAATCCAGAATTAACATTATTAGCCGCCTCTGAAGATGCAGGTGCCTTATTAATTGCCTCTCGGGATAGAAAGCATGTCATGATTACCGGACATTTGGAATATGAATCAGATTCGCTGGCCCAAGAATATGAAAGAGACTTGAATAAAGGCCTTGAAATCCATATACCGGAGAACTATTTTCCAAACAATGATCCAACCCAGCCGCCAATTAATCGCTGGCGTTCTCATGGTCATTTATTCTTTTCAAACTGGCTTAATTATTATGTATACCAGGAAACCCCTTTTTTTTGGGGTTAACACTAAGCATCGGGTAAATTCCGATGCTTTTTTTATATGATTGTTTGTTTATTATTTGTAAAAATAGAAAGAATATAGGAAAAAGCAAGGTATTGCTTTTAAAAATAATCTTAAGAGGAGAATTTTCATGGAATCAATTGTGGCACTTCACCGTAATTCCTTTGGGGAAATTATCAACTTTGTCACTTCTGAGGGACGAATCATTTCTTATCGAAAGGCAATACTAGAGGCAGAAAATGGTGTAATTCAAGGGGTTCAGGCTATTGAGGAAGAGCATGGTAGAATGTCTTTAATCCCAGAGAGCAACCAATCTTTTGATCAATACCCAGATTTATATTAAAAGCACCTAGCAATTGCTGCTAGGTGCTTGTTTATTATTCACTTTCATTCTGTTTTTGTATTTCATTTAATGCCTCTATACGCTTTTGGTCTTCTTCAAAAAACTGAACCAGGTCACCAATTCGATCAATTGAATCCCAGCTTAAATGGTGTTCAATCCCTTCGACATCGTTATAAATATTTTCATTTTTTACACCGATAATTTTGAGGAACTGTTCAAGTAAATCATGTCTAAAGACAAGGCGCTTGCCAATCTTTTTCCCCTTGGCTGTTAACACAAGTCCTCTATATTTTTCGTAGACTAAATATTCATCTTTATCAAGTTTTTGCACCATTTTCGTTACTGAGGAGGGATGTACTGACAGCGCTTCGGCAATATCTGAGACTCGAGCGTATCCTTTTTCTTCAATCAATATATATATTTGTTCAATATAATCTTCCATACTTGGTGTTGGCATCCCATACCCTCCAAAAAATTACTCAACTAAAAGTTTACTATAGAAAAAAAATAGTGACAAGGCACTTTATCACTTATATAAAATAACAATTCTTTATTTTGCTGCTGTTTCTTCGAATAAAAATTTTACCTTTTTTTCAGTTTGGTCTATAAAAAGCCGGGCATTAAAGGTTTTTTCTTTATTGGTAAAACCTTCAATAAGCTCGGTTTTTCCTTCTGATAATAGCAGCTTAATGTTCTTCTGGGTAATATTTTTACCTAATATTTTCTTTGAAATAGTGAAATCGCATTGATTTTTTTGGTAATTTGAACAACCGTAAAAACTGCCCTTATCTACGACTGAACCATCACATTTTTTACAAGGACCCAGCTTGGTAAAAGCCTGCTTCCTCCCTTTTTGCTTCCCAGGTGCAAAATTTTCGCGAATCTCCTCCGAGAACGACCAGTTAGTAGCTTGACCAATACTTGAAGAAATTAAGTGAATGACCATCTTTTTTGTTTGCTCCATAAATTGCTTTGGTGCAGCAGACCCCTCAGATATTTCCTTTAGTTTCTGCTCCCACTTTGCGGTCATTTCAGGTGAAGCTAAAATTTCTTTCCCAATGGCCTCAATGAGGATTTTGGCTTTAGCTGTAGCATAAACTAAATTCTTAGTAACCTCAATATATAGACGGTCCTTTAGCATAGTAATGATGCCTGCTCTGGTTGCTTCTGTTCCAAGGCCCTCGGTCTTTGTCAGAATTTTTTCGAGTTCTTTATCATCTATATGCTTACCGGCCGTTTTCATTAACGTAATTAATTGACCTTCAGTATAGCGTTTTGGCGGCTGAGTTTTGCTTTCTTTGACTTCCACTTTATCCGACCGACCCTGCTCACCTTCTGCTAGCATTGGTAGTGCAGGTTCGTCTTCATTATCTTTTGGATTCAGTACTTTACGCCAGCCTTCTTCAATTTGAACCTTCCCCTTCGAGATAAACGCTGCCCTTCCATCCACCAATGTTGTCACAGTAGTATATTCAGCTATGGCCTTATTGTAGTGTGCGGCTATCAAACTTGTTACAACTAAATCGTAGATTTTTTTCTCATCTGGGGTGAGCCGCTCCACATTTGGGATTTGTTCCGTCGGAATAATCGCATAGTGGTCTGTGACCTTCTTTTCATTCACATAGCGTTTGTTTTCTGAAATCGAAGCAAATGGTAACGGGAAGAAACTTTCGTAATCTTTAATATGACTTAATTTGTTTAAGACGTCCGGGAAAGTATTCGCTTCTTCTTTTGTTACGTACCGTGAATCTGAACGAGGGTACGAGACATTTCCCTTTTGATAGAGCTTTTGCATAACATCGAGAGTTTTCTTCGGTGAGAATTTAAAGCGTTTATTTGCCTCGGCTTGGAGGGCGGAAAGATTATATAAGAGTGGAGGAAAGAACTCTTTCCTTTCTGATAGAACCTCGCTGACTTCGGCAGGTTTATCCTTGCAAAAAGCAGCAACTTTTTCGGCTAACTCTTTTGTATTCACTCGGGTTTCCCCATCGTTCTGCCATTTTCCAGTATATTTTTTTCCATTCATTAAAAAATGTGCGAGAACCTCCCAAAAGGGTTCCGACTTAAAGTTCTCTATTTCTATTTCTCTTTTAACAATAAGTGCTAAAGTTGGTGTTTGTACTCTACCAACTGAAAATACATCGGAAAATCCTTGTTTTTGTAAAAGTAAGCTATACAAACGTGAAGCGTTCATACCAACCACCCAGTCAGCACAAGCCCTTGTGTAGGCTTCAAAAAATAAGCTCCGTGTTTCTTGCTCGTCCAACAGCTTTTTAAAACCCTCTCTAATGCTATTAGCTGTTAACGACGAGATCCACAGCCTTTTCATGGGTTTGTGACATTTTGTTAACCTGAGGATATTGCGGATAATCAGTTCACCTTCGCGCCCCGCATCACCCGCATGAATAATTTCAGTTACATTAGAATCAGACACTAACTTTTTTATGACTGCAAATTGTTTTGCCTTATCTTTCGTTACTTCGTATTCAAACTGTTCAGGGATAATTGGTAAATTATCTAACGACCATTTTTTCCAGCCTTGCTGATATTTTTCGGGCGAGACTAATTGGCATACATGACCAATTGCCCAAGTCACATAGGCTCCCTTAGGAAAAATATCATTTGGATAAATTTCGATAAAACCATTTTGTTTTTTATGTTTAAAGATTGATGCTAAGGTTGACCCTTGATCCGGCTTTTCGGCAATAATTAATTTCATTATGATTGCTCCCTTTTTACAAAGCATCCCGAAATCCATTTTACCCATTAAATCCATTGTTCGTAAAGAATAAATAATCACCACATCAACCAATTTCCTTTCCAATTTTATGATAGAGGATGATCGAGACTATATAATCGACTGTATCATTCTTCACTTTTCAGTAATTGTAGATTCATTCAATTTCTAAGTACAGTGGTAATAATGATAATAATTATTTTTAGAATTACTCTCAAAGTTCTTACTATTAAAATAGCAGACTACGTCACGAAATCTCCTTAGTATTTTGTCTTTTATTTGACAAATAGACTAAATAATAAAAAAGAGTGATCAAATGATCACCCAGATTGTCGAGAAAGGGTATTTTTCTCGGCAATTGTTTATTTTGCCTAAATCTAAAAATACCCATTTTTATTAAATTATTTGTCCCTGCTACCAGGCCTGTTGAAAAGCCAATATATTTACTGATATTATAACAAATTAACGCGGTGAATTGTTAAAGAAAATGAATATATTAAAAGGCTGTCGAAGGTTTTTCGACAGCCTGAGTGATCAAATTATCACCCTTAATGCTTGCTATTGTTAACTCAACGGCTTTATTGAAGGAAGATCCTGACTATACCAATTATCCTCGGGGATAATATTCGAAACTGTTAAAATTAAGGATGGAATTCTCTCCACATTGAACACAATTGCACCAATTTTCTTTGTAAAAATGATAAAGGCATTTCCATGTGAATAATTATCTAGGTCTAATCCCATATGGAGCAGTGCAAATAAAATGGTCTGCTTTTCATCAGAATCAATATAAACTTGGGGTGAAAATCTTAATATCCATTCATCACCTTCAATGGAAAATCGGTACATCCTATCCCCGCCTCTGTAAATAAATTGATTAATATAAGATATGATGCAGAGGTATTTTTCATGTTAGGAGTACGGACAAAATCAGACACTTAAATATTTTCATAGAAACTACCATAATTTCAATAAAAGAGACAAGTCATTCCTTGACTGTAAATTTTCATTATTGTATATTTAAAGCATCATGTAACTATATATGCATAGCAAGTGGCTGCATGATAATATTTATCTTTGGCACCAATAAGGGTGGCTTGAAAGGCTTAGGAGGAAGAAGTAAATGCAAAACGGTAAAGTAAAATGGTTTAACAATGAAAAAGGTTTTGGTTTTATTGAAGTAGAAGGCGGCGACGATGTATTCGTACACTTCAGCGCTATCACTGGCGAAGGCTTCAAATCTTTAGAAGAAGGCCAAGAAGTTTCTTTTGAAATCGTTGAAGGAAACCGTGGACCACAAGCAGCTAACGTTGTAAAACTATAATCTAAATTAATTAATCAAGGGCTGACGTTTTCGTCAGCCTTTTTTATAGGCGCTAACAGGACTTAGGTGAATTTTCAACTCAGCTTCTTCCCATACACCTGAAGTTGTTCTCCCACTGTACATTTTGAAATGCAAAACCGGTGTGCTGCTCTCCGCCCACCTTCTTTTTTCAAATGCTGGTGTAAAAAGCAGCCTTCACAGTATTGAACCATTAAGGATTCTACATGAACCAATAATTGCCTTTTGTTTAAGTCCTTCACAAGAGTTTCACACCCATTTCCTAAAGAATCAATGTTTTTGCAAAAATTTCTTTTCCTTCTAATGCTTGTGTCGCCAATTTATCAGCTTCTTTGTTATCTTTTCTAGCAATGGACGTATATTTAGGGACTAAACCAAGCGTTTTAATTTTTCCCTCAATTCTGTCAAGCCAGCTATTAAGCGTATCTTCATAACAAGGCCAATCCCCTTCCAGCTGTTTTAAAACCACTTGGGAGTCACCTTTAAATTCACAAGATAAATGATGAACTCCTAAATCCTCTAAAATATTTAATGCATAATAAAAAGCAGCATACTCTGCTTCATTATTTGTTTCCAATTCATCAATCCGTTCATTGGCTCTGATACGGTATTTCTTCTTCCCCTGCTTAAAAAAGATAACAGCCCCAAGACCTGCTTGATTTGTTTCCTTTTGAAACCCTCCATCAAAGTAAACAGTTATTTCATGAGGATCATCTTCAATTTCGGTCATCAACTTTTTCATTTCCTTTAAGATCCATGATGTTCCCTTTTCATCATAAAAAAACAAATCAGATACTTTCCCAGTCATTTCAAGCTCTTCACCAATTTGTATAGCCGTTTCACCTGATACCATTTCAGAGGAAAACTGTACCTTTTCATTACTTTTTATTTTATACATCCACTCTAACCTATAGTTCAATGTCCTCAACCTTTCTAAAAAGAATTCAAGGGCTTTTTAAATAACATATTCCATCCCACTATATCGACCACATCATTCTAACCTATTCTGATATATATTCTTATCATACCCACTTCTTCATAGTAGTTATAAGAATAAATATTTTCTGACTTAAAAGAAATATGATAAACTTTCAATATTACGTTTATGGAGGAAACAGAATTGATTGAGGTTTATATTGACGGGGCTAGTGCCGGAAATCCTGGACCAAGTGGGGCCGGGATATTTATTAAAGGAAACGGCATTACAGAAAAATATTCGATTCCATTAGGAAAAATGACGAATCATGAAGCAGAATATCATGCATTTATTAAGGCATTGGAAATATGTTTAGAAAAGGGATTTGAAAATTCAGTCGTGTCATTTCGGACCGACTCTCAATTAGTTAACAATGCGATAGAAAAAGAATTTGTAAAAAACAAACTATACTTACCATTATTTGAAAAGGCATTACACTTATCAAAGAAGTTTCAATTATTTTTTATGAAATGGATCCCAAGTGCTGAAAATAAAGCGGCGGATGAACTAGCAAGGCAGGCAATTAGAAAAAATATTCCCGAGGAGCAATGATACATCATGAAAAAACCTATATTTGCCGATTTAAGTTTGCTCCTTGTAACGATCATCTGGGGCAGCACTTTTGTGTTAGTCCAAAATGCGATTGATTTTCTTGAACCGTTTTCCTTTAATAGCATTCGCTTTCTTGCAGCAGCGATTTTATTGATTTTCTGCCTTGTAATATTTGAAAAAAAACAGTTAAAACAATTGAATTTAAAGCTGCTTTTATCAGGTGTATTTATCGGATTTTGGCTTTTCCTTGGTTATGCTACCCAAACAATCGGCCTTTTATATACAACTTCTTCCAAAGCCGGCTTTATTACAGGGTTAAATGTTGTCCTTGTTCCAATATTTTCAATGATGTTATTAAAGCAGTTTCCGAACAGGAATGCTGTCTTGGGCGTGTTAACTGCGACCATTGGCTTATTCCTATTGACGATGACTGATGTTACTTCATTGAATAGAGGTGATGGTTTCGTTTTCATTTGCGCCATCAGTTTCGCACTACAGATCATCTATACAGGTAAGTTTAGTAATAAATATCCAACCTTGCTGTTAACAGTCATTCAAATTTCAACAGTTGCCCTTTTATCGATTTTATCCTCTTTCTTTTTTGAAGATTGGAAAAAGACATTTAATCTACATATATTACTCAAGCAAGATGTTCTAGTTGCCCTTGTAATCACAAGCATATTTGCAACAGCACTGGCATTTTTGATTCAAACAAATTTTCAAAAATACACTTCTGCAACACGAGTTGCGTTAATTTTTGCAATGGAGCCGGTATTTGCCGCGATTACAGGTTTTTATTGGGCAAATGAACGACTTTCCTATAGTGCCTTAGTTGGGTGCTGCCTCATTTTTGCAGGAATGATTTTTGCTGAGATGCCAACAAACAAAATCCCTTTACTTAGAAAAAACAAGCCCTTTGAGGATAAGGTCTCATAAAAAACTCCCTTTCAGAGAAGGGAGTTTTTTCCTAATTATATCGCTAACAGTTCCTTTTCTTTAACGAACCTAATGGCATCTTTCCTTGAGTTGATCCTGTTCGAAATTAATGTTTCCAACAATGATACATAAAAACTGCCATCAAAACTTTTTTGTGCTTTTAATGTCAGTTCAATGGCTGTATTAATCATTTCATCAGAAGCATTTGTGTAGTGTTTCCCAAAGAATATAAAGCCAATTGCATCCTCTTGGAATTGAAATCCTTTTCCTTCCAAGTGGTGCAAATAATCTTCGACTGTTGCCAATGACTTTGCCCATCCCTCTCCCAACAAACTTTGAACATCCCTTAGAATCTTAACTTAAATTTCGATAATTTTCTATTCTTTTTTGTACATAGATGACCTATGACTCCGACCAAAACACCTAGAATTGCCCCTCCAACAACTTCTTCGGGCTCATGGCCTAACATTTCTTTTAGCTTTTTTGGAGAGTCCTGTCTAAATTCAACACTTTCCTCTTTATGAATTTTTTCAATTAATTCATTCATTGAATTCACCTTTAATGTTAGCTCCCCTGTTTGCCTTCTTACCCCTTGCGCATCATACATGACAATTAATCCGTAGATGAGGGAAAGGGCAAAATCAAAGGTTGGCAGTCCACGCTGCATTGCAATGTATGTTGTTAATGTAGAAACCCCTGCTGAATGTGAGCTAGGCATCCCACCGGTACCAAAAAACAGCTCTGGACGCCATTCTTTCTTTTTATAATAATGTATAGGAATTTTCATCCCTTGTGCTAGTCCCATGCTGAAAAGTGCTAAATAAACACCCTTGTTCATCATATCACCCCTGCTAATATTGTTCGAAAGCCCGTGTTTTATTATTCCACATGGAAATACTAAAAAAGTGGGAGGTGAACGTAGATGGGTAAAAATGGTCAAACTAATCGAGGTGTCAAAGCTCCAGGGGTTAATCCTCAAGGATATGGTCAAGATGCGGAGTTCGCTGAAGAACCAAAAAGTAAACTAGAAAATGCAGCAAAGAAAAAAAACACTAAATAGACGCAAACATAAAAACTGGCTGTCACTTGTCGAGACAGCTAGTTTCTATTTAAAGCTTTTGCCTATTCGCAAGATAGATGCAATAAGGAATAAGCCGCCTGGCCACTTCAAATTCCCTATTCTTACAACCTGGCCTCCAATTGACTTCAAATAACCATAGCCTTTGCAGTTGATCCATTCCAACATCAATACCCAGTTCATCAAAGGAATGTTCGTATAATGTGTCGAAATGAGCAGAAAATGTTAATGCAAATTGCTCTAGAACTGTTTTTATTCGATCTGACTCTTCCCCAAATTCATCTAAAAGAAAAGTTTCTAAGTCACCGCGGTACCCTCCGCTACTAATATTGCTAATCAATTTGGCGTTACCGCTGATCCGTGGATAAATTAAGGTAATTTCCCAAAACCCACGTCCATTTTTTTGAACATGCAAGCGAAAATCATAGGTTAATCCGGCTTTTGTTTTACATTCAATAAAAGGCTGAAGCAAATATTTTTGCTCAAGGACCAGCCCTTCAATTAGATCCTCCATTTCCTTTTGGTTAAATACGCTAACTTTCTGACCGTCGGTTAATTTGAACAGTTGCTTTTCATTAAGTTTTTCGATAAATAATATTTTTTTACCTTGATTACCGGTTAATGGTTTGATTACAACTCGAGAATGTTTCTGGAGAAAAGAGATAAATTTTTGTGGATGATTTAATTTTGTGGAAGGAATCAAATAACTGGAGAATTCTTTCGCATTAAAGATTTTTTTGTATACTTTGAACTTATTTCCAACAGGATAACTTGTAAAAATAGCATATTCCTTTAATTTTTTCAAAATGGCGGATTGTCTTTTCGTTTTAGGGTTGCAGCTGTTAATGATGACTGTTGGAAAGTCGATAACTTTTTGTGTCCATTCACCATGTTGATAC
Source organism: Bacillus sp. ISL-46 (assembly GCF_018613205.1). Taxonomy (NCBI): domain Bacteria; kingdom Bacillati; phylum Bacillota; class Bacilli; order Caryophanales; family Bacillaceae; genus Bacillus; species Bacillus sp. ISL-46. The sequence goes on along the minus strand of NZ_JAGGQR010000045.1, from coordinate 15,561 downwards.
ACCCAGCCATTAATTTTCAAATGATTAAAATCAACATTGTTGTAAGAAAAATAAAAAAAGGGGATTCCCTCCATTTTTGCGACAGCAGCAAAGGGATAAGCTTTTTTAACTTCTAGCGGATTTTTTCGATAGTGAAGCATCCCAATCGACTTCAAAATCAACACATCCTTAAAATGGATCTAAGTAAAACTTGATTTCTTTCGAAGCTATTAATGCAATCTCCTTGGCCTGTTCAGGTGTATCAGCGCTGGCAATCACATAGGCATAGCGATCACCGAGTGAATACGGCTTTGTTAAGATCGCCCCTTTTCTTGGTTTCACATAAACTTCCTTTACACCATCATAATTTAAGGCTTTAGTTTTTCCTGTTACTTTTATGAGTCGGCCCCGTGAATTAACAGTAAGAAATTTTGCATAAACATGCGTCTTTTTCGTTGCTTTTAAGACGGGATCTAGCCCTAAGAATAGTTTAAGTGTTTCTTTAATTAAATTGATTCCAGTACCCTCTTCAATAATTTTATTCATTGCTCCGCCCGACATTCTTGGATTTATTTCTATTAACTTCCACTTCCCCTCAATAAGCCTCATTTCTAAATGACAAGTTCCATTTTCTAATTCAAGTGCTTGAATAATACTTGCAACTGCAACTTCTAATTCCTCTAAAGTCTCATTTTCTAGTACGGCCGGATAACAATACCCGGTAATGATAAAGCGATCACCATTTAATACCTCTTGTTCGATTACTGCCACCATAGCAATCAGCCCATCCTTAACGATGACTTCGATTAGGTACTGCGTTCCAATCAAATATTCTTCAATTAGTACCGGAATAGAAGGGAATTTTTTATTTAAGTACTCCAATCCTTCTTTTAACTCAGAGCAGGTTTCAACCAATAATACATCCTTTGACCCATTAGATACAGGAGACTTTAATATTAGTGGTAAATGACATTGATTTTCCTCAACAAATTTTTGAATAGACTGTTCTCTTTGAAAAATTGTAAACTTTGGTGTAACAGGCAGTGTTTTAAGGTGTTCACGAAAATGAGTTTTCTCCTCCATGATTGCCAAAGCATCTGTGGACATTTGAAAAAGTCCTAATTTTTTCGAGATTCGCGCCGCAAAAGAGACAAATGGATCAATGAAACTAATAACAGCACAGATTTGTTTTCTATCCTCCTCAAGGTTATTAATTATTGAAAAAATCATCTCCTTATCCATTAAATTTTCGACATATACCATCTGATGAACTTCAGGGAATTCTTTCTCTTGCTTTATAAATTCTCTTCTGTTCGTTAACAAAACAGTATAATAACCCATAGTTGTTGAAATACTCAGCGCTTCTCGGCTCGTTCCTGATTTGTTACTTCCAATAAAGACAATTGTTTGCATACCAACCTACTTCCTCTTTTTTTTTTATTGGCCATTTCTTTTAGTCAACAAATATCTCCCATAGCATATTGGGGTAATGTAGGTTTTTCGCCATGTTTCGAACATTAAAGCATGACGAAACGTTAACCTTAGATCTCGGGCATTACATTCAATAAACATGGGAAAACCCTCTGCTGTAATCCCGACATCAAGCCCAAGATCTGCTAGGTTATCAATTTGATTGCCCATCTGTTTGGCAACCATTAGTGATAACTTTTCCACGTCAGCTACGACCTGTTTTTCATCAAGGTATGGAAGGTTTCTAAGGATATCTTCAAGAGAAATGCAGATACCTCCTCTAACCACATTTGTAACAAAGCTGCCTGTTTTTGCTACTTTCCCCACCATCCCTGTCACTTGCCATTCTCCATCCCCATTTCGTTGGACGGATACCCGAAGGTCAAATGGGTTATTATGATATTTACCAAGTTGAATCCTCTCTTGGATTATATACACCCCGCTTGTTACCAAAGATTCTATTGTCAAAGGTAATTGTTCCGTAAGATACATTTCATCCAGCCATGTGTCTTTTTGGGGATAGGATAATAACCATTCTGTATCGTTAAGGCGTGTAGCTCTCATGTTTCGTTTTCCAAATGTACCATTGCTTGGTTTTATGATTAACTCTCTATGTTTTCCCATCATTTCGACCATATTACCAAGATTGAAGCGAACGGTTTCTGGGAGATGTGGTCTAATATCTTCACTTTCCATTAATAACTTATGAGTTTTGTATTTCCCATATTGGTTCCATTCATTAAAAATGACTAAGCCTTCAGCTAGTAACATTTTAATCTGTTTCTTTGCATCCTTCGTCCAATGATAGCCTCTGTTATGAATCACGAATGGTTTAGGAATAGTCTTCTTCTGATACTCACCTTTAGGATTCATCACATAACCCGTTGTCTCTGGTTCGCCAGGCTGTAAATCCTCCAAACGAAGATATACAGGAATTAAATTATTTATATCCCCTCCTTCCTCATAGAAAGCCAGGATTTCTGGTTGTTTACCGAGGTTAAGTTCTCTATATAATTGCGAGCTGATAATAATTCCAATATATTGCTGTTTCAAGCTATTTTCCCCGCCTTATTAATAGGGTTTACGTTCAGTTAACATAAATAAACTGCTTTCTTACTATTAAATGCAAAAGTTATGTATTTGGAGAGATAAAAACCCGAATTAATTTGAAACATTCATTAAATACGTGAATACACTAACTTACATTAATCTAAGAGGTGTTTTGCTTTATGAGATCTAAACCAAAGGTAGCCATTATTACCCCTGGTTCCTTCCCTATTCCATCCTCTCGTTCAAGTTCAGTTGAAACAGTTGTAGAAATGCAAACAAACATTCTTCAAAACGATGTTGATTTCACGATATTTGGAAAAAAGGCTAAAGGAATGGCCTCTACTGAAAACCAAGGAAATATTTCTTTTATCCGGTTTACTTATCAAAATTGGACAAGGTATCTCACAAAGGTCATTACTAAGTTATCTAAACTCAATCCTGATATCATCCAAATTGAAAATCGCCCTAAATATATTCCCATCATTCGGAACAAGTTTCAAAAAGTTCCAATTTGGTTGTCACTGCACTCGACCATGTTTATTTCAAGTCCACATATTGAAAAGGAAATGTTAATTAGTTGTCTTCATCAAGCTGATAAGATCATTGTTAACAGCCATTTTCTTAAAAACTTTTTAATTGTTCAAACCGGTTGTGAGGCAAATAAAGTCATTGTAAATTATTTAGGTGTGGATATAAGACAATTTCAATCGAAATGGTCCATTGATCAAAAAAGTAAAATAGAGAATTTTATTAAACAATTGAACCTCGAAGGTAGGAAAATCGTCTTATTTGTCGGGCGTTTAAGAAAAATAAAGGGCATTCATAAAATACTTCAAGCGATGCCTTCCATTATTCAAGCGGTGCCTGACACCATATTAATTATTGCTGGAAGCGCATTTTATGGTTCAGATAGAAGAACGAGCTATGTTGATAAATTGTATGGGTTAGCAAAGGATTTCCCAGAGCATGTCAAGTTTATGTCGTTTATTCCACATGCGGAAATCCACGTTTGGTTTGAGGCGGCAGAGATTGTATTAGTACCCTCAATTGGACCTGAATCATTTGGATTAGTGAATGTGGAGGCAATGGCATGTGGTGTCCCCGTGATCGCAACGAATATTGGGGGAATGCCAGAGGTTATTGAACATGGCAGGACGGGGTATTTGATCAATACACAAAACATTGAAGCGGAACTATCCAATTGTGTTATTCAGCTCTTAAACAATCCCAGAAGAATTAAAAGGTTAGGTCTTAACAGTATTGATCGAGTGAAGGAAAATTTCACATGGGAAAAAAGTGCTAACCGTATCCTCCAATTGTATAACCAAATTGTATCTGAAAAATAATAGAACGTCCCTTTATGAATGAATCAAAAGGGACGTGAAGGACTATAAATATGCTCTTTTTTGAAAGTGACGAGTATTTCCAAATGCATCTTCATCAAGAATTTGAAACCCTTGAATTTGAACTGCATAAAACATTGGTTGATTACGAATTTTTAAATACTTATCATAATCCAATTTCTTAAAGCCTTTGAAGCTTGGATATATATTTGCTTCAAGAATCCATGGGAAGCCAACCTCATCTAAGGCAATATCTATACCAAATTCGGCGAAATGGTCATTTCTTTGATCCATGATGCGGCAAAACCTTTGACAAAGGTTTACTATATTCCGATAAACAAGCGAATAGCTGAGGTCTTGAGAAGACTTCTTGATAACTGTTTCTAATGTCATCGCTTCTCCACCCCGAGCAATATTAGTTAGATCCTCATGTTCTCGAGCAACCCTGCATTCAATTCCAGTGCATTGCCACTTCCCTTTGTTATATTTCTGCATCACAACCCTGACATCAAGGGCTCGATTATTTACCTTTAAAAGCGGAATGTAGGTTTGAAATAAATACTCCTGTTTAAAAATTCCAAACTCCTTTAATAATACTTGTAAACCTTCTTTATCCTTCAATCTGTGTTGTACCTTTGTCAAATTCCGATAATCGTATAAACTAAAACCTTCTGTTTCGTCATTTAATTCTAGTATGAAAATTCCGCGTCCTCTTGATAAGCTAACAGGTTTTAAAATAATCTTCTTATTTTCTATTAAAAAGTCAATTAATTCTTCCATGTTATTTAAAAGGAAAGTTGCAGGTAAGTGTTGTTTAATTTCTGGAGTATTTTTTAATAAATAAAGATCTGATTTTTTAAAGTGGTAGGAGTTAAATAAATTCTTATTGGTTATTTCCACTAGTTGTCTAATATTATCTTTCTTTTGATGGAAATTTCTACGGTATATAGTAGAGGGAATCGGAGTAGAATCATAGCGCCAATGTTTTTTTACTGGGTCATAGATCATTCCATATGCAATTCTCTTTTCCCAGTCGACTGACCTTGCTGAAAAGGCGATCGTTACTCCGCCATAGCGATGGTATTCACCAAAACGGTCATTGAATTTCTCCATATAATCCAAATTATAATCGTGATTTTTTTCACCCAATAGTAAGCCAATTGTTGGACCGATAATTGCCTTTCTCTCTGAAAATTGGATTTGATAAACTAGGTCAACAGGAAGATGCATGGATTCTACTAGAGTGTCGGAAACAAACAGCTCTAAGGGATTTTGATAGGAATTATGTCTTAGCGGAATTGTGTCTTCGTAATTTACAAAGTGACACGGCTGCTCATTTACCCCAAATTTTACAATTTCAGGTTGTTCCCTCCAGCTTTCTGTAATTCGGTTAGGTAATTTCATTATCATTTCATTGTCTCGAAAAACTTTAAATTTCACCCAAACATTCTCAAAAAGCTGACTTGATTTCCTGATAAACGGCGTAATATTATCGTCGTGTAATTCTCCACTACTTACCTGAAAGGTTGCCTCAGTTTCCCCACTATAGGTATGCATTGTCTTATCATCGTTTTTCAATTCCCTGATTTCATTTGCTAGATCAATCGGCCACTTAAGAATCATACCCGCTACTTTTTTGTTGCTATAACTTATGTCTTTCACAATGGTCACGATAGGACAAGTGGAATGAATTCGAAATTCACCAGTTTCCATCCCCACAAATTGAAGACCAATTTCATAAATTCTTGGATAATAATAGTGAAGAATTTCTAAAATACGGTGGCTTACTTCATAAAGGTATTCTTGTGTCTCTTCTTGCATTTGGTGATCACCGGTAAGTAGCAGATAGGCTTCCTTAAAGGTTAACACTTGGTCATTATTCTTGGCATAAATAATCGGAGTCGTCCATTGATGATGGCAATCTTTTTGTCCTAAAACGTAAAAACTAAATGAAGTCGGAATTTGATTTTCCGCTATTAAATTAATATCCTTTAGTGCAGGGTGTGTTGCTATCAATTCTAGGAAATGCTTATTCTTAATATTATTCTTTTCATTTATGAGAGTTACACCTGTTTGCTGTGCGAGTTCAAAGATTGTCCGATTGTTTTTCTTACGATGATAATTTGTGGGATTATAGATAATTGACGGAATATCAACGAAACCTAGTAAAACGATCTCCTCATCCTTTATCATAAATGCATTTCCCTTACGCTCGTTTACCATCAATCCTTCGATATTAAAAAATAGTACGTCAAAATTTAACTCTTCGCCCGCTTTTGCATATTGTAAAACATAGGAATCATCATCGTTTAATTCCTCTTGGGCCAGCCTATTCCATTGCTGTTTTGATAAAATAATGCCCATAGACTTTTCATCCATTACTCATTCACCTTCAATCATTTCAGGTCATTTTTAATATTTCTATTCATGATTCTATGAAACTGTATAGGCATATGGGAGTCCGCTGATATTAGTCTTTTATTTTCAACGATTTCTTCCATTGTTCATAGAGGTCAGGCTCTTGATTATTTACATGCTCTAAAAACGTTACTAATAAACCCAATCGTTTTAAGTCTTTGAAAAGTCGTTTTGGAAACGACCTTTGAATTTTAAAAGAATTAACATGATCTATGATTTTCAACTTTCTATTCTTATCATAGATGGTGTGTCGTAAGGAGAAATCAATTCTCATAAACTGTAAACTTCTAAGTTCTTTTATTAAATTGATAATTTCAATTGTTAAATCCTCGGAAATTGTATTGGATTTTTCAAGATATTCTTGTAAGGAAGGTCCAGTAAGGTATTCCATAATAATATAATTTTCTCCCGCTTCATAAACCTCTGGTAAAATAGCTGTTTTTTCACCGGTTTGTTGTAGTACCTGCTTTTCTCGAAGGCAATATATTTGTTTTGAATAAATTTTCACACAGCGGTCTTCGGATAGTTTAAACACTGCACCTTGTAATCCTTTTCCAATGAGTGGATAGGCGGTTGGATTGGTTTGAACCTGAACTGGTTTTCCCGGCGTAACGACAATTTGGGTAAAATCATTCAACTTGTATTATCTCCTTTAATGGAAATTATTATTGTGTTGTGCTTCCTGTTAAATCATATCCAGAGACTACTTTTTATGAAAATGGGCGAAGTGCATCAATAAATTCTTGTGCCGATTGATACCGTTTGAGTTTATTCTTTCTTGTTGCTTTCCTCAAAACCTTTTGTAATTTCTGATTGGGAATCTGTTTGCACGCCTGTTTTTTTCGATACGGTGCAAAACCAGTTAACAGGTACAAACATACACATGCAGCACTATATACATCTGAGCAGTAGTTTAAATTAGCTGTAAAGATATGATTTTGTTTCTTAAGCTCCGGTGGTCGATACCATCTCGTTGCCCCTCGATGATTTCCAATATATTCACCAGAATCATTTGTGCGGACAGCAGAGCCGAAATCGATGATTTTTACTGTTTGGGGGTCATCATTACAAATTAAAATGTTATGTGGAGTAATATCGCAATGGAGAATGCCATGTTGGTGGATCACCTTTAACCCTTTAAGGATGTTAATTGTTATTTGAACGGCTAATTTTTGATCATGGATGATCCCTTTTTTGAAATACCCCAGCTTTCCCCCTTCGTGATATTCTAAAACAATATACCCTTTATGTTCATCCACAAAAAAATCTAGCCAGGTGATGATATGTTTATGAACCGGTAAGCTTTTTAGTATTTCGCTCTCTTGTTCTGCTTCTCTTCTGCTATCAACCTTTTTTATTACTACCCTCTCATTTCGTTGATTCAGACCAAAAAAGACAAGGCTTGTCGCACCCTTACCTAAAGTTTGATGATCCAGTGTATACTTTTCGAATGTAGCTCCCCCTTTGTGACACCTGTTTTTTATATCTTATTATTAGTAAGACAAGAATTCCTGTATGTTTATCCATAAAAAAATAAGGTTGTCTCTAATGGACAACCTTATTTTTTCAGGAAACATACGCTTCGTCTATTGGCAAGAGCCGTTGCAATCCACGAAGTTCTAATTCCATTAACTTATTCAATGCTTTTTCTTTTTCAATACGAAGTCCTGCATCATCCAATGAACAGCTCACTGGAACATCGCATTTTATTTCGGCAAGCAGTCTCGACAAATGGAGCATGTCTAAATCCTGCTCAATTTTAGTCTTATTTGACTTTGATAATCGATCTAAATTAGAGATAATGCCCTCAATATGTTCAAACTCCTGTAGGAGCTTTAGAGCTGTCTTCTCTCCTATCCCTTTCACGCCAGGATAATTATCGCTTGGATCCCCCATGAGGGCTTTTAAATCAATCATCTGCCGAGGTGTAATTCCTTTTTCTTCAAAGAAGGAATCGGGTGTATGAACCAGGTAATTTCCATAACCTTTTTTCAACAAAATAACAGAAATACTATCATCAAGCAGCTGCAGCATATCCTGGTCACCAGTTAGGATAGATACATGGGCAAAGTCCTTTGATTGCTTAGCGATTGTTCCAATGCAGTCATCTGCTTCATAGCCTGCTAATCCAATATTGGGAATATCAAAGGAAGTAACCACTTCTTTTACTAAATCAAATTGTGGGATAAGCTCTATCGGAGCATCACCGCGATTACCTTTATAATCTGAGAATAATTCAGTACGAAAGGTCTTACTGCCCATATCCCAACAAACAGCGAGATGGGAAGGTTTAAATGATGAAACTGCCGTGAATAAATGCTTAACAAAGCCATGAATTCCATTGGTCGGTGTTCCATTTGAATTTATCATAAATTGTCCTGTAACTGCCGTAGCGTAAAAAGCTCGGAATAGCAACGCCATTCCATCAACAAGCATAAGTGAAGGCTTTTGATTAGTCATATTGGACCTCCTTATTGGTGTCGTTTAAAAACAACACGCTTTCCATTATAACATAAGTTGGCCTGAAAGATTATTCTATTTTATGATCCGCATAAGAAATCCAATCACTAAAGCTTCCGACATAAAGCTTTACTTTATTAAATCCAGCGTCCTTTAATGCCAAGTAATTAGGTGTGGCCGTGACCCCAGATCCACAGTAAACAATAATATCCATATTAGGTTCGATATCTGAAAACCTTTGTCTCTGTTCCTCAGCTTGTTTATATCGCCCGCCACTAATCCCCTCCATCCACGGCTTATTTATGGCACCAGGGATGTGACCGGCTTTTTTATCAATCGGTTCTTCTAGCCCTAGATATCTTCTTGATTCCCTTGAATCGATTAATATCTTGTTTTCCAGCTGTTTTTCGACTGCTTCTTTTACTTCTTCTGTAGTTGCTAATAATTCCGGCTTTAAGTTGCAATGGAATTTTACCTTTTCAAATGAAGGAATATCTTTTGTTACTGAATAATTTGCTGCTGCCCATCCATTAAATCCCTCATCAAGTACATATACATTTTCATGACCAAGGTATTGAAGCAGCCACCAAAAGCGGGCTGCATACGCCCCTTCACCATTATCATAGGCGACAACGACTGTGTTTTCATTAATCCCCTCTTTCTCAAGTTTCATGATAAATTCCTCAAGTCTAGGCAAAGGATGCCGTCCGCCATGGACTTGAACTGGACTTGATAAATCTTTTTCTAAATCAAAGAAAACTGCGCTAGGTAAATGACCTTTTAAATATTCCTGTCTTCCTTTTTCTGGTTCAGCTAATGAAAACCGGCAATCGACAACCCTGACATTGCTCTCGGTTAAGCTTTTCAATAACCATTCTTTGTCTTTAACAAATTTCACGCAGCTTCCTCCTTGTCATTGATTAATACTTTATAAGTTTTTTTGTATTTCCCTTAAATATTCAATAGAAATTCCGCCATCTAAGGCTGAAAGATAACTCAAATAAAAATCATTTACTTGTTCGTTCATTTGTTCTAATAGGCGATTGAATTCCTTTGTTATTTCATCTGAATAATGTGTTTTTAAACGGTGAGCTCCATGCGATAGATATTCATCCGCAGGCAAATTCAGCACTTGATACAGTTCATCACTCATGAATTTTTTTTCATTTTTTTCAAAAAATGATTTTGGACTTTTAAAGTACGACAAGGCTTTAGCAAATAATTGTTTATTCATATCTTTAAAAGCGATAGGAAATTCGATTGCTTGTTGATGCTTCACTTCAAATGCTGAAAAGGAAAGGTCTTGATTGATTTCTTGTAAATTTCGGATGAGACCTGATTGGTAATCAGCCAATTGCTTTTCGGCAAATCTTTCCAGGCGAACTGTCGTTGCCCGCAATTCCTGAGCAAAATCAAAGCCTAGACTTTCGAGAAATTCATCCAGTGCAGCTAGTAATACTTTTTTCAAATGACGGCCATCATCCTTTAGTATGGCGGGATTAAATGACTCCCTAAAGAAATCCCCAAAGCGGAGGAAGACTCTTTGTTTAATGTAATAAACTAACTCTTCTGCTTCCTGGTACAAACGATTTTGCAAGTTTTCAATCGTTTGGTTTTTCAATGACACTAAGATAACTGCTTTTTGTTTTTCAATAGTCCCGCGTTTTCTCTCTTTTACAGTTTGGTCTTCCTGTGAACTTTTGATAAGTTTATCAATTAAATCATGAACCCGGGTTATTTCTTTTTCTGCAGAGGAAATAGCCATTTCCGTTAGTTCATTAGTAATAAAATGATAAAAGGCCTGCTCAAAGTTAGCCATTCCAGATTCCGAAATAGGATTTGGTGTCTCCTTTTCTTTTAACGCCAGCAAGCTTGATACAGGATAGAGATGAGGATTTCTTATTCCATATTTGCTAAGCTGCTCCTCGACATATTCAATAACGGTTTCCTTTTCTTCTTCATTCTCAGCAAGGTCAATGGCATTAATAATAAAGAACATTTTATCCATTTGAAAGGATTCCTTTACACGTCCAAGCTGGATTAAAAATTCACGATCTGCTTTCGAAAATGCATGATTGTAATAGGTAACAAAAAAACATGCATCCGAATTTTTAATGTAATCAAAAGCGACACCTGTATGGCGGGCATTGATTGAATCCGCTCCGGGTGTATCAACCAGAGTAATTCCTTTATTGGTTAACTCGCATTCGTAGTAAAGCTCAATCCATTCTACGTAGCAGGATTTTTCTTCATTAGCAACGAAATCGGTAAATTCACTTAAGTCTGTTTCAAGAACGATTCCTAAAGAATTACCAAATGATTGATAACCTCTAGTAAATGCCTGTAAGAAAGCAATATGTGTTTTCTCCAAGACACCGCCTTCTTGCTGTTTTTGAAGCATAACCTGGTCAATTTTTTTGACCGCACCATCAAAATCATCTGCTTGGAGTTCAAAAACCCTTAATGAGCGATTTACATCTTCAAGCATGGCTGACGCTTCCTTAAACTTAACAAGCACGGTGCCATGCGGATGTCTTTCCGTAACAGGTTTAATTTTGTTAATGGCTGCAGTCGTTGGATTGGGTGAAACAGGCAGGATCTTAGCACCCATAAGTGCATTGGCAAAAGAAGATTTGCCTGCACTGAATGCTCCAAATAATGCTACGGTAAATCCCTTGTTTTCGAGTCTTTCCGCTTTTTCGGATAATTCTTTAGAAAGCTTATAAAAACCAGGGAGGTCTCTAATTAAGGATGAAGTCTTTACTAGACGTTCGACGGTTCTCTCTAAATGATTGCCTGATGGAAGTACCTTTGGATCATTTTTCGCACCCTCAATCACTTTGCCTTTCAAATCGTTTTTCATGTTGCTACTTCCGTTTTCAGACTTTAGCTGTGTTTTGACCACTTCATATTCTTCTTCGTCCTGACTAAAAAGATGATAAATATCTTCTTGTAAAATATCATCTTGTGTTAATAACTCTTCGATCTTTGTTTTCTTCAACTTAGCATTCTGCTTAACCTTTTCTAGTTCTGACAAGGCATTTAGGTATCGATCGTTTTTGCTCAGTTCCTGTTCATACTGTCCAATTAATTTAGCTGTTTGTTGCTTTAATGCTTTTAGGAACTCTTCCTTAAAAATAGCCAGTTTTTGTCGTGCGATTTTTTTAATTTCATTAGCCACGTCTTCTGTGTAATGTAAGACATATTCACCTGATACTCGTGCACCAGTTTTAACAGTTTCGGATAAAAGGTTTGCCTGCACATCGATTGAATAAGACTGCGCCAAGCCCTGTAAATCTCCCCCGTCAAGACCCGTTTCCTTTAAGGTGCGTAGTAAATATTCGCGTACGTGCCACTCGAGCTGAGATTTTGTTTTATCATGAATATCATGATGAAAGCGTTCAAGCCTCACATTCTTCTCATCCAACGTCTTTTGCTTGGAAAATATGAATCCAACTTTGAATTCCGGTTGACATGATTCCAAATAACTCTCCGCTAACTCTCTGGTTTGAAATGGCATGAGGTATGCGTTTTTTAGTATTTGGGCAATTTGATGATCAAATTCCTTCTCTGTTCCGATTACCCCCTCTTTTAAAGTCTGGAGGTTTCCTTCCATTTCTCGAGAACTATTGGATAATTCACTTCTTTCTTCCTCAGTTAATTCATTCAATACCTCAACGATAGGTCTTAGCTCACGCTCATCTAATTTACTTAATTGAGCAATATGATCTTGGGTAATTTTTTTTAAGGAATGAAAAACCGATGGTATTAATAATTGGTCTTTAGAGGCCAATTTTTCTGTAATAAATTCCTGAAGATCATTGAATTCATTGAAGGCATGGCTTTTATTTTTCAAAGAAGTATAAAAAATTCTTGCTGGTTTCACTCCCCAAGATGCAAACGAATCAACCACACTTTTTTGAAACTCATCGAAGCTCAGTTCTTCATCATTGTGTTTATCAATTTGGTTAATTACTAAATAAACTTCTTTTCCAGCTTGGGTTAATTCCTTTGTAAATAAAAAATTCAACTCTGCTTGGACGTGGTTAAAATCCATGATATATAGAACGATATCGGCAAGATGAATTGCTGATTCGGTTGCAATCCGGTGGGCATCATCAGCAGAATCAATACCAGGTGTATCCATGATTACCGTATTATCGGGTAAACCTGTTTCACTGTGACTAATTTCAATTTCTTCAATTTGATCGCCGTCTTTGCAATAATTTTTGACTAATTCATAATCATACGGAGCTAAATAGATGCGAGGCTTTTCATTTTTGAAAAAGACCTTTGCATATTCTTCTCCAGCTTTTACTTTCACTAAGTTTGCACTTGTCGGAATTGGACTAGATGGAAGTAAATTCTCTCCAACCAGTTGATTGATCATTGTCGATTTCCCTGCAGAGAAATGGCCACAAAATGCAATCATAAACTCTTTGTTCTTCAGCTTCTTTGCTAGTTGTTTTATTTTTTCCGCATTTTCATAATCTTCTTGTTCGTTTATATATTCAAATACTGAAACGATTTTAGTTTTTAGTGTTTGTATAGCTTCTTCTTGATTGACTGTTTTCACCATTAACTTATTCCCCTTAGCAACATTATAATATTTTTTATTTTATACGATAATTCAAACTTTTCCTATCTTGACACTTCTTTTACTTAAAACAAATTTCTTCCTAAAACGACAAAAAGCCACGGTGCAAGACCCTGGCTCCCAAAATACACTATTAATTTAATGTGTAACGTTTTTTAAGACGTGCTTCATGACAAATGCATAAATAATAACCGTTCCACCAACTAAAGCAAAAGTCAATTGTAACACCTTCCTTATAAGACTTTCATTGAGAATGATTTTCATCGATAACCAAAGTTTAACATAGGTGATAATCATTTTCAATAGCCCATTTCTAACTGTCACAATTATTTAACAACTTTAGGTAGGAAACGATTACAATCCTGAAATGTCCCTTCATATTCCGTCAGCTCCCTAAGCGCCTTTTCCTCCTCAGGTATACGAATCCTAAGCACGATGATATTTAATATCGTAAATAAACTAGCTGTAAAATAAGCGTTGAACAACAATGGAACAACAGCCAGTTCAACCGCAACAACAAAATAATTGGGATGTCTGATAAAACGGTATGGTCCCTTTCTAATCACATTCGCATTTCTTAAGACAATAATTTTTGTATTCCAAAACCTTCCTAGTGATGCAATCGCCCATATTCTAAATAGCTGGGCTATAAGAAAAACAATTATTAGGATGCCCCATAAAGGAGATAGACCCAAATTCATGAAAATTTTTTCACAACTTAAGAAAATAAAAAACAGCGCATGCATAGTCACCATATATCGATAATGCTTTTCGCCAAATTCAATGGCCCCACGTTTCTTCATCCACTTTTCATTGCTTTTTGCTATTTTTAGCTCAACAATCCGCTGAAGGCCGATGAATCCAATTAATATCAGAAATGAGATACTATCTTTCATTTTACTCCCACCTAAATAAAAGCAGTTCGGAACTGAAACCAGGTCCAAGCGCGGTACCAAGTCCTAAAGCATCCTGAGGAATATCCATCTCCATGTAACGTTTCAGCACATAAAATATCGTTGTTGAAGACATATTCCCAAATTGTTTTAACACTTCAAGTGAAACGTCAGTCATGGATGGAGGTAACTCTAATGATTTTACATAGGCATCTATCACTTTTTTCCCACCCGGATGAGCAATAAAATAGTCTATTTGTTCAAGATTGATTTGATGTTCACCTAAAAATCCACTTACATTCGGCTTTAACCAATCCTCTATGATCTGGGGGATATCCCGAGAAAATACCACAAACAGCCCCGTGCTCCTAATAGCCCAGCCCATCACATCTAAAGAGTTCGGCATCAGCGTGGACTGTGTAGCAATGATGGAGGGGGAAGTCTGCTTCTTCCTGAAATCTGAAGAGTATGAATCATCACCGCAAACTAAGGCACAGGCTACACCATCGGCAAACAAAGAAGTTCCGATTAAATTACTTTTCGAAAGATCGTTGCGCTGAAACGTTAGGCTGCAAAGCTCAACTGAGAGTACTAGGGCCTTTGCTTTTGGAAACGCAAGACAATATTCATAGGCTCTCGATAGACCAGCAGCACCGCCTGCACAGCCAAGTCCCCAAATAGGTACTCTCTTTGTGTGTGAATTAAACGGAAGGTGATTCATGATTCTCGCTTCGATACTTGGTGTGGCCATCCCCGTGGTTGAGATAAAAAAAATGATGTCAATTTCTTGATAGTTAATATTACGATTTAAGAAATCCTTATTATTTAAACACTTCTCGATTGCTTCCTTTCCAAGGGTCAGCGCGGACTCAATATAAGCAGAATTTTTTTCTTCAAAAGTATGTTCTTCTTTAAACCAATCAAGATTTTTAACAAAATGCCTTTTTTCAATTTGGCCGTTTTGAAAAGCCCTTAATAGTCGTTCAATATCCTTAAAGGAATCAGAGAAAAGCTCTCGTGCAAACTCCAAAGCTTGGTTTTGGTTAACTTCAAAATGTGGAGTAACCTCTGCAACTGAAATAATTGTAGGCATGTTTTTTCTCCTTCAATCTATGTAAGGGTATTTTTTCCAGTTTCATGGTTATTATTCACAAGTTTCGGTAAGCAAAAAAAAAGCTTCCCTGTAGGAGAAGGAAACCAAAAGTTTCCCCTCTGGGAAGCAAACGTTTTGAAGGTTGTTGCTGTGCTCTTAAATTATATAATGGATACTGATTTCATTCATTAACTAATGATTTCCAGTTCCGAAATCCTAAATAAAAAGCAAGTAAATTGCTTCAGATTGTAGACAAAA